>NZ_JBNWCP010000005.1:0-379614 GCF_053522345.1 Agrobacterium sp. 22-226-1 | reverse complement strand
TTAAGCGAAAACAGGCGAAAGAGACGGAATCTTCCGACATTTCGCCACGCGCCCAATGCCTGCCCTCCGGCCCTGACTGCAAATAGCGCGCAAGGAACCGTAACTTTGACGTCGGAGCATTTGCCTGCTCCTTACATACGGCTGTCAAAGTGCTGGGCCCTGCATTAGAAACGGCATATGAGACGCTTAAACACCACCCCAGATGCCGCAGGCCTGTTTGCATGACCAGAATGCCCGTTCCTATAAAGACCGAGTTGCCCGAACTTCCCGTCAGTGCCGTTCTCGGCGATATCGCCGGGGCTCTGGCCGGGGCGAAGCGCGCAGTTCTTTCTGCTCCACCGGGCGCGGGTAAAACGACACTGGTGCCGCTTCATCTTTTGCAGCAGGACTGGCGGGGGGACGGCAAGATCATTCTTCTCGAGCCCCGCCGGCTGGCCGCCCGAGCCGCAGCCGGGCGCATGGCCGCGCTGCTTCACGAGGATGTCGGGCAAACCGTCGGCTATCGCATGCGGCTCGACAATCGCGTCTCCTCGAAAACCCGGATAGAAGTGGTGACCGAAGGTGTGTTTGCCCGGATGGTTCTGGACGATCCTGAACTTGCCGGCGTTTCGACGGTGATTTTCGACGAGTTTCACGAGCGTTCGCTCGACGGCGATTTTGGACTGGCGCTTGCGCTCGACGTGCAGGGTGGGTTGCGCGACGATCTGCGTATCCTCGTCATGTCCGCCACTCTCGATGTCGAACGCATCAGCACGCTCATGGCAGGCGCGCCGGTCATTCAGAGCCTTGGGCGGACGTTTCCAATCGAGGTCCGTTATGAGGATCGTTGGCAGGGCGTGCCGATTGAAGAGAAAGTCACCAAGGCGATCACTGAGGCGCATGGATCGGAAACCGGCTCCATCCTCGCCTTTCTACCGGGACAGGCGGAAATTACCCGAACGGCCACGCGGCTGGAGGGACGTTTTCCCGCAGATACGGATATCATCCCGCTTTACGGCAACCTTTCGCAGAAAGAGCAGGATGCGGCGATAAAGCCGGCGCCGGCCGGACGGCGCAAGATCGTGCTGGCCACCTCAATCGCGGAGACCTCGATTACCATCGATGGCGTGCGTGTGGTGATCGACAGCGGATTGCAGCGACTACCTGTCTTCGAGCCGGCAACTGGAATCACGAGACTGGAGACAGTGCGGGTGTCGCGCGCTTCTGCCGACCAGCGGGCGGGTCGCGCCGGGCGAACGGAACCCGGTGTTGCGATCCGCCTGTGGCATCCGGGGCAGACTGCGGCGCTCAACGCCTTTACGCCACCGCAAATTCTGGCGAGCGATCTTGCCGGCCTTGCGCTCGATCTCGCCCATTGGGGTGTTCAGGATCCCTCTTCTCTTGCCTTTCTGGATATGCCCCCCGAAGCCGCACTTAAAGAATCGGTGGCGCTTCTTAAAAATCTGGGCGCGCTCGGCAGAGGCGGAGCGCTGACGCAGCGCGGCCATCTGATGCGCGGCCTTTCATTGCCGCCACGGCTGGCGGCCATGGCGATTGCGGCGGCAAGCGAAGGCGCGGGGAAAAAGGCGGCGATGCTCGCCGTCATGCTGACGGAACAGGGGCTCGGCGGAAACGATATCGATCTCGATGAGCGGTTGCGGCGCTTTCTTTCCGACAGAAGCGAAAGGGCGCAGGCGGCGCGCAAGCTGGCATCGAGGCTGTTCGACGCGATCGGCGACAAAACGGCGACCGCCGAGTTGCCGAGCGAGGCCGGCCCGCTGCTGCTGCATGCCTATCCGGACAGGATCGCGCTTCAGCGCGGCGCGCGGGGACGTTATGTGATGGCCAACGGGCGTGGCGCAGAGCTTGCCGAGACAGAACGGCTGGCGGCGAGCAAAATGCTGGTGGTTGCCGATATTACGGGGCGAGCGGCGCAGCCGCGCATCCTTGCGGCGGCAGGCATAGAGAGGAGCGATATAGAAGAGCGGATGCCGCACCTCATCGTTCAGCAGGACCAGCTGCTTTTCGACAAGGCGAGCGGCCAGGCGCGCGCGCGAAAGGTGACGCGGCTTAGCGCCATCATCCTCGATGAGACACCCCTGCCCCGTCCCGAGGGCGAGCAGGCGGCACAGGCGCTCGCCAATGGCGTTCGGGAATTCGGCATCGGCATTCTTCCTTTTTCGAAAGAGACGCTGCAGTTGCGCGACAGGATCGGCTTTCTGAACGCCAGTATCGGGGAGCCCTGGCCGGATGTCAGCGACGAGGCGTTGCTTTCGCGACTGGACGAATGGTTCGTCCCTTTTCAGAACGGTGCGCGCAGCCTGCAGGACATCCGGCCCGGCAGCCTCTCCGAAGGGATCCTGTCTCTGGTGCCGCATGAGGTAGCGCGCGATCTCGCCAAGTTGGCGCCGACGCATTTCGAAGCGCCGACGGGCCAGCGGCATCCCATTCGTTACGACGCCAGCGAACCGACGCTTTCCATTCGCGTGCAGGAGCTTTTCGGGCTGAGAGCCCACCCGTCCATTGCGCAGGGGCGGTTGCCGCTGCTCCTGGAATTGACCTCCCCGGCGCACAGGCCGATACAGACGACACGCGATCTTCCCGGCTTCTGGGCGGGGTCCTGGAAGGATGTGCGGGCGGATATGCGCGGGCGCTATCCACGGCATCCATGGCCGGAGGACCCGGCATCGGCCCTGCCGACCAGCCGTGCAAAACCGCGCGGGACGTGACGATGAAGAACGGGGCAAAGGAGATGACGGTGGCTGGCCATTCTATCGAAACCACGAGGCTCGGCCGCGCCAGCCGCAGGATAAGGCTGCAGACCATCGTCTGGCTGCGCTGGCTGGCGGTTGCGGGACAGACGGCAACGATCCTGCTTGTCGCTTTCGGGCTCAATTTCCCCCTGCCGCTTCTGGCCTGCGGCCTTCTGATCGCGGCACTCGCTCTTGCAAATCTGTTTCTTACCGCCCGTTTTCCCTCCACCTATCGGCTGGAGCCCTGGGAAGCGACATTGCTGCTGGCCTTCGACCTGCTGCAATTGACGGCGCTCATTTACATCACCGGCGGACTTTCCAATCCCTTCGCACCGCTGATCTGCGTGCAGGTCATCATCGCCTTTGCCTCCCAGCCGCTGCGGCATTCGCTCATTCTCCTCGGCTTTGCCGTCATCTGCTCGACCGCGATCGCTTTTTCGCCGTTTCCGGTTCCGTGGTATCCCGGTGAGGTTTTGCCGATCCAGCTTCTGTTGCATGTCGGCACCTGGGTCGCGATCATCGCCACAACCTCGTTTGCGGCCTTTTACGCCTATCGCGTTTCGCATGAGGCAAACCAGCTGGCGGATGCGCTGGCTGCAACCGAGCTCGTGCTGGAGCGGGAAAAACATCTATCGCAGCTGGATGGGCTGGCGGCGGCAGCGGCGCATGAGCTTGGCACACCGCTTGCAACCATCAGTGTCGTCGCGAAGGAGATGGAGCGGGAACTCGGAAACGACGAAAAATTCGGCGAAGATATAGCCCTGCTGCGCAGCCAGAGCGAAAGATGCCGTGACATTCTGCGCCGCCTCACTTCGCTTTCCGCCGACAATGAGGAGCACATGCGCCGCCTGCCGCTCTCCTCACTGATCGAGGAAGTGATGGCGCCGCACCGGGAATTCGGCATCCGCCTCGAACTCGTTGAAAAGAACAATCGCGCCGACGAGCCGGTCGGTATCCGCAATGCCGGCATCATCTACGGTCTTGGCAACCTCATTGAAAACGGCGTGGATTATGCACGGGAAAAGGTGACCGTGACGGTGGATTACGACCAGCAGAACGTCGCCGTCGTCATTGAAGACGATGGGCCGGGTTATGCCAATGACGTGCTTGCCCGTATCGGCGAGCCCTATGTGACCGAACGTCACAACGACACACGGGCGGGCGGGCTCGGGCTCGGGCTTTTCATCGCCAAGACCCTGCTGGAGCGCTCCGGCGCCACCGTCACCTTTGAAAATCGCGGCACGAGCGGAACCGGAGCGCGGGTCACAATCGTCTGGCCTCGGGCGCTTATGGACGATAAAAGAAGCCATTGACTTTACCATCCACGTTGAAGCGGCGATAAGAAGAAGAAGAAAAGCCGACGAAGTTGCCGGAAGGCCGGAAACATGAAGACAGAAGACCAGAACAACTCCACCAGCGCGCCAACGGACGACATCGACCCGATCGGACCCGACAGATCGCTGCTGATCGTCGATGATGACGGTCCGTTTCTGCGCCGGCTTGCCCGGGCGATGGAAACACGTGGCTTTACCGTCGACACCGCCGAGACGGTGAGCGATGGCATTGCCCGCTCCAAAGCTGCACCACCGAAATATGCGGTTGTCGATCTGAGGCTTGCGGATGGCAACGGTCTGGAAGTCATCGAGGCCATCAGGCAGAACCGGGACGATACGCAGATCGTCGTTCTGACCGGCTACGGCAATATCGCAACCGCCGTCACCGCCGTGAAACTCGGGGCGCTGGACTATCTGGCCAAGCCCGCCGATGCGGACGATGTGTTCAATGCGCTGACGCAGCGCAAGGGCGAAAAGACCGAAGTTCCCGAAAACCCGATGTCGGCAGACCGGGTTCGGTGGGAGCATATTCAGCGTGTCTATGAAATGTGCGAGCGCAACGTTTCGGAAACCGCCCGCCGGCTGAACATGCACCGGCGAACGCTGCAGCGCATTCTCGCCAAACGCGCGCCCAAATAACGGAAGTCATTCTCCGAAGCTGCGCCCGGTCGTCCATTCCGCCAGCATCAGCCGGGTCGCAGCGGTTCGCGAGAAATCCAGCATTACCGACTTGCGGGTTGCCGGCGGCAATTTATGCTCCGGCGCATCGCGCAGCATATGGGCGCCATATCCATCCGACAGGATCAGCCCGCATTCCTCCGGGAATATGTCGGTCGGCACTTCAGGATGGGTGGCGAAGAACAGCCGGTCGCAATGCAGACGATACTCCGGCCATTTGCGATCGACACGGAAATCCTCGATGGAGGATTTGATTTCGATGATCCAGATCTCACCCTTGACCGACAGGCTGATGAGATCGGCCCGTCGCCCGCTTGCAAGCGGCAGTTCGGGCAGCACCGAATGGCGCATTTCGTGCAGAAGCACCTGAACGCCGCGGCGCACCAGCATCGCCTTGTCCGACTGGCGACCGTCTATTAACGGATTATTGTTGGTAACGGAAAGAATAGTCATGGATAAAGGCTGCTGAAGCGTTTGGCCTATTGTTGCAAAAAGGCAATCAACCGGCAATTTTAAATGCCCGACCGTTTCGCGGCGGCGCAACGGCTTGCCAAGAGCGGCTGAATGGAAAATAACCGATTTATCCAATTAAGCCTACTCTTTCGCACAATTTGGCGAATTTTCCGCGAGAACGACATGCGCATCCGTACCCCATTGACCGCACTCGGTCTGACGGCAGCACTGGCTCTGGCCGGCTGCGCCGAAACTACCTCCCAATCCTCCGCTCCGACCTCCGGCAAGATCGCAGCGTCAGTACCGGTTGCTGACCCCGTTCCGGCGAAGGTCGAAACCGTCCAGATCTTCAACGATGTTTACGGTCCCGTGACCGATGCGGGCTATGCGCTGCCGGCCATTCCGATCAACCGCGTCAACGAGAAGTACCGCCGTCAGATCGTCGAATTCCAGACATCCGAACGTGCCGGCACCATCATCGTCAATACGCGTGAGCGTTACCTCTATTACATCCTCTCCGGCAACCGCGCGGTTCGCTACGGCATCGGCGTCGGCAAGGCAGGTTTCGCCTGGGCCGGTGAGGCCTATGTCGCCTGGAAGCAAGAATGGCCGATGTGGCATCCGCCCAAAGAAATGGCGGACCGTAAGCCGGAAGTCGCCAAATATGTCGAGGCTGGCATGGGTCCGGGTCTTACCAACCCGCTCGGCGCGCGCGCCATGTATCTCTTCAATGAAAAGGGACAGGACACGCTGTTCCGCATCCATGGTTCGCCCGAATGGGCCTCGATCGGCACCGCCGCCTCTTCCGGCTGCATTCGCATGATCAACCAGGACGTCATCGACCTTTACAGCCGCGTTCGTCCCGGTCGCAGCACCAAGGTCATCGTGATCCAGTAAAGATCACATACCAGACAAGAAAAAGCCGCCGTGGATTTCCCAGGCGGCTTTTTTGTTTCTCAGGACGGCTGACGGCCTCAGGCCGCCTGCTTGGCCTTCAGTTCCAGACGACGGCGGTGCAGAACCGGCTCGGTGTAGCCGTTCGGCTGTTCACGGCCCTTCAGCACCAGTTCGACAGCCGCCTGAAATGCCACCGAGCCATCGAAATCGGATGCCATCGGCAGATAAGCCGGATCGCCGGCATTCTGCGCATCGACCACGGCGGCCATGCGTTTCATGGTCTCGACGATCTGCTCCTGCGTCACGACGCCATGGCGCAGCCAGTTCGCCATGTGCTGCGCGGAGATGCGCAGCGTGGCGCGGTCTTCCATCAGCCCGATATTGTTGATGTCTGGCACCTTCGAGCAACCAACGCCCTGATCGACCCAGCGCACGACGTATCCAAGAATGCCCTGCGCGTTGTTGTCGAGTTCGCGCTGGATTTCTTCCGGCGTCCAGTTGGGACGCGGCGCAACCGGCACCGACAGAATGTCGGAGAGCTTCGCGCGACCGCGGCTTTTCAATCCTTCCTGCACGGCAGCAACATCGACCTTGTGATAATGCGTGGCATGCAGCGTCGCCGCCGTCGGTGACGGCACCCAGGCCGTATTGGCGCCGGCCTTCGGATGCGCGATCTTCTGCTCCAGCATAGCCGCCATCAAATCCGGCATCGCCCACATGCCCTTGCCAATCTGCGCATGGCCGGAAAGGCCGCATTCGAGGCCGATATCGACGTTCCAGTTCTCGTAAGCCGCGATCCATGCCGCCTGCTTCATGTCGCCCTTGCGGATCATCGGACCCGCTTCCATCGAGGTGTGGATTTCGTCACCGGTGCGGTCGAGGAAGCCCGTATTGATGAAGACGACGCGATCCTTTGCAGCGCGAATACTTTCCTTGAGGTTGACCGTGGTGCGGCGCTCCTCATCCATGATGCCCATTTTTATGGTGTTCTGCGCCATGCCGACAAGCTTTTCGACCCGGCTGAAGATTTCGTTGGCGAAGGCCACTTCCTCCGGCCCGTGCATCTTCGGCTTGACGACATACATGGAACCGGCGCGGGAATTCTGACGCCGCCCGGATGGACCGACATCATAGAGGGCGATCAACGCCGTGACGACGGCATCCATGATACCTTCAGGAACCTCACGACCGTCCCTGTCGAGGATCGCCGGATTGGTCATCAGATGACCGACATTGCGCACCAGCATCAGGGAACGGCCGGGCAGTGTGAGCGCAGAACCGCTGGGAGCGGTATAATAACGATCCGGGTTGAGGCTGCGGGTGAAGGTCTTGCCGCCCTTGGAGACTTCTTCGGTCAGGTCGCCGCGCATCAAGCCAAGCCAGTTGCCATAAACCAGCACCTTGTCTTCGGCATCGACGGCGGCAACCGAATCCTCACAATCCATGATGGTCGTGAGCGCGGATTCGAGAATGACATCGGAGATTCCCGCCTTGTCACCCTTGCCGATTTCGGTCGTGGGATCGATGACGATTTCGGTGTGCAAACCATTCTTGCCGAGCAGGATCGTTGCAGGCTTTGCCGCTTCGCCGCTGAAACCCTCAAACTGGGCTGCATCCTTGAGACCAGTCCTGGCGTCGCCGATAGCAAGCTGCAACAGGCCATCCTCGATCTTGAAACCGGTCACCTCGGACCAGCTTCCCATTTCCAGCGGAGCGGATTCATCGAGGAAGTTTCGCGCCCATACAATGACCTTTTCACCGCGCTTCGGATTGTACCCCCTGCCCTTCTCCGCACCGTCGGCGTCAGAAATAGCATCCGTGCCGTAAAGCGCATCGTAAAGCGAACCCCAGCGGGCATTGGCCGCATTCAGCGCATAACGCGCATTCATGACCGGAACGACGAGCTGCGGGCCGGCAACGGCGGCGATTTCAGGGTCGACATTGCTGGTTTCCACCTGGAAGTCGGGACCTTCCGGGAGCAGATAGCCGATTTCCTTCAAAAAGCCCTCATAGGCGTCAAAATTCACCGGCGCGCCATTCTGCCGATACCAGCCATCCAGCTTTTCCTGCAGAGCGTCACGCTTTGCCAGCAATTCGCGGTTCTTCGGAGAAAGCTCGTGAACAATGGTCGAAAAACCTTCGAAGAACGCCTCGCTGTCCAGACCCGTGCCGGGCAGGACGTCGTCAGTCAAAAAGGCATAAAGCCTGTCATCGATGGAAAGACCGAATTTATTCGTGCGGCTCACATGCGCCTCCTCTATTCTGAAGGCACAGATTGGACGCGGAAACGGCCGCTCGTCAATTGCAGCGGACAGCCAAATATTATTTCCATTTTGGAAACAATGCGGGCGATAGTCGCCTTTTTCTACAAAAGCGCCTGCAAATCCTTGATGCGGTCATTCACCAGCCAGCCGTAATAATTTTCCTCCGGCAATAAGGGCTGCTCCCCGCCTGAGGCGCGCTGGCGGTTCTTCTGGGCAAGCGCAGCAGCACGCTGCTGCGACCCGCCGACATTATAAAGCGTGGAGGTCACACCCGGATTTTTCGAAATATCCATGTCGGCAATAGATTTATAGTCGTCGATAGACTTGCGGATGGAGGCCGCCATGAAAGCGAGCGACCGGTCAGGGTCCATGATAGCGGTGTAGACGGCGGTGGCGTCGTTCTCATCCAGCTTCTCATAGCCCGAAGTTCTCGACACCATATCGGACAACATCAGCGCCGTCAGCGGGTTGATCTGGCCGAGGCCGAAGGTCTGGCCGGCATAAAAGGGCTGGAAAAATACGGCGCTGAAACGGTTGTTCGGGTAGGCGACACCATCGACCGTCTTGCCGCGGAAACTGTCTTCCCAGACATCTTCCCGGCAGTTCCAGAGGCTGTAAGAATCCTTTTTCGACTGGCATTTGGCAAATTGCGAATGCGTCAGGAACTGCGCGATGGTTTCGTCCTTGTAGCCAAAACGGAAGCTGTTGCCCGCGTAAGACGCCGCCTTGACGTAATAGGACTGCAGCCGGTCATAGGCGTCGACATTATAAGTGTGTTCGCCGACGATCGCGCCGATCATATGGATCGGATCGATGCCGTAGCGCCCGGCAGTCGACTTGATCTTGGCGATCAGCGCCTTGTCAGAGGACAGGAGGTCGATCACCTTCTGATACTTACGCTCGAAAGAGGTGTTGGACGCCTTTGTTCTTTTTGCGGAAGCGCCGGGAACGCCGGGCTGTTCGGCATTGCGATTGCCCGGTGGAACGACCGTCGCGGCTTCGACGTAAGAAGACGCGGTGACGATGAACGTCAAAGCAGCGGCAAATGCCAGAAGAGTTTTGCGCACGAGCGAATGCCTTTTCTCAAGCCTGCGGCTTCCGCCAGCGAAATACGCTGGGAAAACCGGATCATTCCACTAAAGCGGTTCCAACCGGAATGCAGCCCTTCCCATAAACAAAATGCGGGCTGAATGCGAGACAAGGCGGATAAAATAAAAGAGTGCGGCAAATATGGCCGCACTCTTCTTTCTCGTATCCCTGAAATCTTCAGAGAATATAGCGGGACAAATCCGTATCGGCGGCGAGATCGCCGACATGTTTGCGGACATATTCCTGATCGATCTTGACGGCGGAACCGCCGCGATCCGGCGCATTGAAGGAAATTTCGTCCAGAACACGCTCCATCACCGTCTGCAGGCGGCGGGCACCGATATTCTCAACCGAGGAGTTGAGATGAACCGCCACATCGGCCAGAGCATCGATTGCATCGTCGGTGAAATCGAGATCCAGTTCTTCCGTCGCCATCAGCGCCTTATACTGGCGAATGAGGCTTGCTTCCGTCTCCGTCAGGATGCGGCGGAAATCCTCCTTGGTCAGCGGCTTCAGCTCGACGCGGATCGGCAGACGGCCCTGAAGCTCCGGCAGAAGATCCGACGGCTTCGCAACATGGAAGGCGCCCGATGCAATGAAGAGGACGTGGTCGGTTTTGACCGGTCCATATTTCGTCGAAACCGTCGTGCCTTCGACAAGCGGTAGCAAATCGCGCTGCACGCCTTCGCGCGAGACGCCGGCACCCATGCCGCCGTCGCGGGCGGCGATCTTGTCAATTTCGTCGAGGAAGACGATGCCGTCATTTTCGACCGACTTCACCGCCTCGCGCTGGATCAATTCATTGTCGAGCAGCTTGTCGGATTCATCGCGGATCAGATCGGCATAGGATTTCGATACAGTGGTGCGCACTTTCTTGGTGCGTCCGCCCATAGCCTTGCCGAACATTTCCGACAGGTTGAGAACGCCGATATTGGCGCCCGGCATGCCGGGAATTTCGAAACCGGGCATGCCCGAGCCGCTATCCGCCACTTCGATATCGATTTCCTTGTCGTCCAGTTCGCCGTCGCGCAGCTTCTTGCGGAAGCTTTCACGCGTGCCGGGCGAGGCGGTTGCGCCAACCAGCGCATCAAGCACCCGCTCCTCGGCGCTCTGATGCGCCTTGGCCTGTACTTCGGCGCGCTTCTTTTCACGCACAAGGCCGATGCCGATCTCGACCAGATCGCGAATGATCTGTTCGACATCGCGGCCGACATAACCGACTTCGGTGAACTTGGTCGCCTCGACCTTGATAAAGGGTGCACCGGCCAGCTTGGCAAGGCGGCGGGAAATCTCCGTCTTGCCGACACCGGTCGGCCCGATCATGAGAATGTTTTTCGGCATGACTTCGTCGCGCAGGCTCTCATCGAGCTGTTGGCGGCGCCAGCGGTTACGCAGCGCAATCGCCACCGCACGTTTGGCCTCATGCTGGCCGATGATGAAGCGGTCGAGTTCCGAGACGATTTCCCGGGGAGAAAAAGTGGTCATTCTATCCTCTCGGCTTTCCTGTTCCGGCCGGCCATTCCGGCCCGGCCCACAGGACCCTTGGGTGAGAAAATTGGCTTATTCGGCGTCGAGCGTTTCGACGACGAGATTGTGGTTGGTATAAACGCAGATATCGGCGGCGATATCGAGCGACTGGCGCGCCACCTCCTCAGCCGATTTGTCCGTGTCCATCATGGCGCGGGCAGCCGCAAAGGCGTAGTTGCCGCCGGAACCGATGGCAATCGCGCCATGTTCCGGTTCCAGCACATCGCCATTGCCGGTGATGGCGAGCGTGGTGGATTTATCGGCCACCAGCATCATGGCTTCGAGATTGCGCAGATATTTATCCGTGCGCCAGTCCTTCGCAAGCTCTACGGCGGCGCGCATGAGCTGGCCCGGATATTGCTCGAGTTTCTTCTCAAGACGGTCAAGCAGCGTAAAAGCATCCGCCGTTGCACCGGCAAAACCGGCAATCACTTCACCCTTGCCGATGCGGCGAACCTTGCGGGCATTGCCCTTCATGACGGTCTGGCCAAGGCTTACCTGACCGTCGCCAGCCATGACGACCTTGCCGCCCTTTCTGACTGTAATAATTGTTGTCATCAAACACCTGTCTGCCCTGCCGGGCCTGCGGTTAACGGGCCGGGATGCGGCCCTTCTCGGGTTCTATGTAAGTTTGCTTTTTGCGATTGCAATCTTCGAGGCGACGCACCGTTTTGAGCATGTCAGGCAAGACGATGGAACAACTGGATATTTGTGTCCCGTGCTGATAAGGAACGGCAATATTTCCACGGAGCGGCCAAAATGGCAGAACGTAAAGGCGAGATTATCCGCAAGACCAACGAAACCTCGGTTTCGGTGCGTGTGGATATCGACGGCACCGGCAACTCGAAAATTTCCACCGGCGTGGGATTTTTCGACCATATGCTGGACCAGCTCAGCCGCCATTCGTTGATCGACATGGATATCGAGGTTCAGGGCGACTTGCACATCGACGACCACCACACCGTGGAAGATACCGGCATCGCCATTGGCCAGGCGATCGCGAAGGCGCTTGGCGACCGGCGCGGTATTGCCCGCTACGCCTCGCTTGATCTTGCCATGGACGAGACCATGACCAAGGCTGCCGTCGATATTTCCGGTCGGCCGTTCCTGGTCTGGAACGTCAATTTTTCCGCGCCGAAGATCGGCACCTTCGACACGGAGCTGGTGCGCGAGTTCTTTCAGGCGCTCGCCCAGAATGCCGGCATCACGCTGCATATCCTGAACCATTACGGCGCCAACAACCATCATATCGCCGAGACGTGCTTCAAGGCCGTTGCCCGCGTTCTTCGCACGGCAACCGAGATCGACCCCCGGCAGGCAGGCCGCGTTCCCTCCACGAAGGGCATGCTGGCCTGACGCCCAAGCTGTCAGGAAGCCCATGACAAGCTATCTCGTTCTGGAAGCCCCCAACGGGCCGGACAGGGACCACAAGACGACCCGCTTCATTGCCGATCGTTTCGTTTGGCTGGCTCTCATTGCGCCATGGTTATGGCTTGCGATCAACCGGCTGTGGCTGGCGACGGCCATCGTCGTCATCGCGCTCATCCTGGCCGGGCAGGTTTCGATATTAGCCGGATTCGAACCGGTTGGCCTTCTCTGCGGTTTCGCCATCGGGCTCATTACGGCGCTGGAGGGACGCAATTTTCTCGTTAGGCACCTGATCCGCAAAGGCTGGACGCTGAAGTCAGTCGTTTCCGCCCCTGATCTTTCGAGCGCCGAAGACATATATTTCTCCGGTCTCTCGGAAAACAATGACGCGCCGGAGCAGCTGTCGCACCCGGTCTGGACCTCTTCGCCGCAAAAGAGCGGTGACAAAAACTTCGTCAACGATCCCGCCGGATCGTTTCTTTTCGACTTGAATGGAAGGCGCTGACATGCGTGTCGCGATCATCGACTACGGTTCGGGCAACCTGCGTTCGGCCACAAAAGCTTTCGAGCGTGCCGCCCGCGAAGCCGGCATCAATGCAACCATCGACCTGACCGACAAGCCGGATCATGTCGCCTCGGCGGACCGCATCGTTCTGCCGGGCGTCGGAGCCTATGCGGATTGCCGTGCCGGCCTCGATGCCGTTCCCGGCATGCATGACGCACTCATCGAAGCCGTGGAGAAAAAGGCCCATCCCTTTCTTGGTATCTGCGTCGGCATGCAGCTCATGTCCTCGCGCGGGCTGGAAAAGACTGTCAGCAAGGGCCTTGGCTGGATCGAAGGAGATGTCGTGGAAATGACGCCGTCCGATCCGAGCCTCAAGATTCCGCAGATCGGCTGGAATACGCTGGAAATCCGCCACGCACACCCTCTTTTCGACGGCATCAAGACCGGCGCGGACGGGTTGCACGCCTATTTCGTGCATTCCTATCATCTGGCCGCCAAGCACTCGACGGATGTCATCGCCACCACCAATTACGGTGGCGCGATGACGGCTTTCGTCGGCCGCGACAATATGGCGGGCGCGCAGTTCCACCCGGAAAAAAGCCAGACGCTCGGCCTTGCCCTGATTTCCAATTTCCTGCGCTGGAAGCCCTGACATGATTCTTTTTCCCGCAATCGACCTTAAAGACGGCCAGTGCGTTCGCCTGAAACTCGGCGATATGGAGCAGGCCACCGTTTATAACGAGGACCCCGGCGCACAGGCCAAGGCCTTCGAAGACCAAGGCTTCGAATGGCTGCATGTCGTTGATCTCAACGGCGCCTTTGCCGGCCAGACGGTCAATGGCGAGGCGGTCGACGCCATTCTGAAAGCCACGAAAAACCCGGTGCAGCTTGGCGGTGGCATCCGCACGCTCGATCATATCGAAGCGTGGCTGAGCCGCGGGCTTGCGCGCGTCATTCTCGGCACTGTGGCGGTGCGCGATCCGGTTCTGGTTCTTGAAGCCTGCAAGCGTTTCCCCGGTCAGGTCGCCGTCGGCATCGATGCCAAGGGTGGCAAGGTCGCTGTTGAGGGCTGGGCGGAAGCGTCCGAACTCGGCGTCATCGAACTAGCCAAGCGCTTCGAAGGTGCCGGTGTCGCGGCCATCATCTACACAGATATCGATCGCGACGGCATTCTGGCCGGCATCAACTGGGCTTCGACGCTGGAACTGGCGGATGCTATTTCCATCCCGGTCATCGCCTCCGGTGGCCTCGCCGCCATCGACGACATCAAGCGCATGTTGCAGCCGGATGCCGCAAAGCTCGAGGGTGCGATTTCCGGCCGCGCGCTTTACGACGGCCGTATCGACCCTGCTGAGGCGCTTGCCCTTATCAAGGCTGCAAAGGACGTAAACGCATGACCCTCAAAGCCCGCGTTATTCCCTGCCTCGATGTGAAAGACGGCCGTGTCGTCAAGGGTGTGAACTTCGTCGACCTGATCGACGCCGGCGACCCGGTCGAGGCGGCGAAGGCCTATGATGCGGCGGGGGCCGATGAACTCTGCTTCCTCGACATTACCGCCTCTTCGGATAATCGCGACACGATTTTCGATGTCGTCTCGCGTACCGCCGATCATTGCTTCATGCCGCTGACCGTCGGTGGCGGGGTTCGCGCCGTCGCGGATATTCGCAAGCTGCTCCTTTGCGGCGCGGACAAGGTCTCGATCAATTCCGCAGCCGTCAAGGATCCGGATTTCGTAGCGCAGGCGGCCGACAAGTTCGGCAACCAGTGCATCGTCGTTTCCATCGACGCCAAGCGGGTTTCGAAGGATGGAGAAGAAGGCCGCTGGGAAATCTTCACCCATGGCGGACGCCAGCCGACGGGTATCGACGCCGTGGAATTCGCCATCAAGATGGTCGAACGCGGCGCCGGTGAATTGCTCGTCACCTCGATGGATCGCGATGGCACCAAGAGCGGATACGATATCGGCCTGACGCGCAGCATTGCCGATCAGGTTCGCGTGCCCGTCATCGCCTCGGGCGGCGTCGGCACGCTGGACGATCTGGTGGCGGGCGTGCGCGATGGCCACGCAACTGCGGTGCTCGCCGCCTCCATCTTCCACTTCGGCACCTATTCGATCGGGCAAGCCAAGACCTACATGGCAGAGCACGGCATCGCCATGCGTCTCGACTGATTGCAGGAATTTCCCATGAGCGCATTTTCCCTTTCCGATCTGGAACGCATCGTCGCGACCCGTGCCGCTGCCTCTCCTGACGAATCCTGGACGGCCAAACTGGTTGCGGCGGGCCAGGAGCGTGCGGCGAAAAAACTCGGCGAAGAAGCGGTCGAAGCCGTTATCGCGGCCATCGCGAAAGATCGCGACGGGCTGAAGAACGAGGCGGCCGATCTGCTCTACCATCTGCTGGTGGTGCTGAAGATCGCAGATATTCCGTTGGTCGACGTTTTTGCCGAGCTGGAGCGCCGTACGGGGCAGACCGGCCTTGCGGAAAAGGCAGCGAGGCCGACATCATGAATGTCGAGGCAGGCAGCGGGGAGAGAGGCATGCCGAGCACACTCGATCATTTCCGACCGGATGAATATTCGCCCTATCACTTCTTCAGTTCGGAAGAATGGTCGAAGTTTCGTGCCGATACGCCGCTGACGCTTTCCGCCGACGAGGTCAAACGTCTGCGCTCGCTGGACGACCCGATCGATCTGGACGAAGTGCGGCGCATCTACCTGTCGCTCTCGCGCCTCCTGTCATCGCATGTAGAGGCATCGCAGCTGCTGTTCGAGCAGCGCAACCGCTTCCTCAACATGGCGGATGTCAACAAGACGCCTTTTGTTATCGGCATTGCCGGCTCCGTGGCGGTTGGAAAATCGACGACGGCGCGTATCCTGAAGGAACTTCTGGCGCGCTGGCCCTCCAGCCCCAAGGTCGATCTCATCACGACAGACGGATTTCTTTATCCGAATGAGGTTCTGCGGCGGGAAAACCTGATGGAGCGTAAGGGCTTTCCCGAAAGCTACGATATCGGCGCGCTCCTGCGTTTCCTCTCGGCGATCAAGGCAGGCCAGCCGAATGTGAAGGCGCCGCGTTATTCGCACCTGACCTACGACGTTCTGCCGAACGAGTTCACTGTCATCGACCAGCCGGATATTCTCATCTTCGAAGGCATCAACGTGCTGCAATCGCGAGACCTGCCGGCGGGTGGACGGATCGTGCCGATCGTTTCCGACTTTTTCGATTTCTCGATCTATATCGATGCCGATGAGGGCCTCATTCACAACTGGTATGTGAACCGGTTCATGAATCTGAGGAAAACCGCCTTCCGCGATCCCAATTCATTCTTCAACCGTTATGCCTCGATTAGTGAGGAAGCGGCGCTGAGCATCGCCGAAGGCCTCTGGCAGAACATCAACCTGAAGAACCTGAGGCAGAACATCGTGCCGACGCGCCCGCGCGCCGATCTTATCCTTCGCAAGGGCAAGAACCACCTGATCGACACGGTAGCGCTTCGCAAGCTGTGAAGATGCCGCGCGTGGCGGCATCTCCGGCGGTCAAAACCCGTTGTTACGCAAGGTCAGGAATACGCAGAACCTGCCCGGGATAAATCTTGTCGGGATGCGTCAGCATCGGCTTGTTGGCTTCGAAGATGATGTTGTTCTTTGCGCCATTGGCCTTGCCGTACTGGGCTTCCGCAATCTTCCAGAGATTGTCGCCCTTCTTGACCGTGTAGAAGACGGGTTCTTTCGCCGGCGCTTCGGCCACTTTCAGCTCGCCAGCCTCGACCTTGGAAATGCCCAGCGTATTGCCGACCGCGATGACCGCCTTTTCGAAAACCGACTGATCGGCCACTTCGCCCTTCAGAACGACCTTGTCGTCCACCACCTCGACCTGAACCTTGTCCGTGCCGAGATCGTGGGAAGCGAGTTCCTTCTTGACCGCTTCGACATCTGGGGCATCATCGCCGCCGCCGATACCAAGCTTCTTTCCCGCTTCCTTGATGAAATTGAACAGACCCATAGCACCCTCCTTGGTTGTAGGGAGGCTTACCAGACGATATTTGAGGCTCTATGACAAGGGCGAAACATTTTGCCGGCCTAAAGCCTATTCACCTGACGGCTTGCCGCGCATTTTCTTGACATCCGAACGTCCGGACTTTGCCTTGAGGCGGCGCTCGACCGATCCCTTGGTGGGCTTGGTGGCCTTGCGCACCGGCGGCGGCGGGGCAGCGGCTTCGAGGATCAGTTCCTTCAGCCTTTCGCGCGCGTCTTCGCGATTACGTTCCTGGCTGCGAAACCGGCTTGCCTCGATCATCAGCACGCCGTCTTTCGACACGCGCCTGCCACCCAGACGCAGTGCATTGGTCTTTACCCGATCCGGAAGGGAGGGTGAACTGGCAATGTCGAAAAACAGCTGAACCGCCGTCGAGACCTTGTTGACGTTCTGGCCGCCCGGCCCACCGGCCAGCACGAATTGCTCCGTCAGCTCCCAGCCGGCGATGGTGATACGGTTACTGATGTAAAGCGGGTCGCTGGCCATGATCTTTCTCCGCGCCGGTGATGCCACAGATCGGCAGGAATGGAAACAGCAGGCCAAACGAAAGAACCCGGCACAAGGCCGGGTCCCCTCCTCCTCATAAATGAGGCTTCATTTATTCAGCCGCAAGCAAAAGGCCCGGCGCTGCATCGCGAACCTTGCTGTCGACGTGATCTTCGAACTTGGTGAAGTTCGTGACGAACATGGAGACCAGCTTCTTCGCCTGCGCGTCATAGGCTGCGCCATCGGCCCAGGTGGAACGCGGATCGAGGATCGCGCTATCGACGCCATCCAGCGACAACGGCACCGCGAAACCGAAATTCGCGTCCGTGCGGAATTCCGCATTCTTCAGGTCACCGGTCAGCGCTGCCGTCAGAAGCGCGCGGGTCGCCTTGATGGGCATGCGCTTGCCGATGCCGTAGGCACCGCCGGTCCAGCCGGTATTGACCAGCCAGCAATCCACGCCGTGCTTGCCGATGAGCTCACGCAGCAGGTTGCCGTATTCCGCCGGATGGCGCGGCATGAAGGGTGCGCCGAAGCAGGTGGAGAAGGTGGCTTCCGGCTCGGTCACGCCTTTTTCCGTGCCGGCGACCTTTGCGGTGTAACCGGAGAGGAAGTGGTACATGGCCTGTTCCGGTGTCAGCCGGGCAATCGGCGGCAGCACGCCGAAGGCATCCGCCGTCAGCATGATAATCGTCTTCGGATGGCCGGCAATGCCCGTTTCCGATGCATTCGGAATGAAGTGCAGCGGGTAGGCGCTGCGGGTGTTTTCCGTCAGCGAGTTGTCGTTGAAATCAGGAACGCGGTTTTCATCCAGTACGACGTTCTCAAGAACCGTGCCGAAACGGCGGGTCGCGGCGTAGATTTCAGGCTCGGCTTCAGCCGAAAGCTTGATCGCCTTGGCATAGCAGCCGCCTTCGAAATTGAAGATGCCGTGTTCGCCCCAGCCGTGTTCGTCATCGCCGATCAGCGTGCGCGACGGATCAGCCGACAGCGTGGTCTTGCCGGTGCCGGAGAGGCCGAAGAAAACGGCGGAATCACCCTGCGGACCGACATTGGCGGAGCAGTGCATGGGCATGACGCCCTTGGCCGGCAGCAGGTAGTTCAGCACCGTGAAGACCGACTTCTTGTTTTCACCGGCATAGGAGGTGCCGCCGATGAGAACGAGGCCGTTGGTCAGATCGCAGGCGATGACGGTTTCCGAACGGACGCCGTGACGGGCCGGATCAGCCTTGAAGCTCGGCAGGTTGATGATGGTGAGCTTCTGTTTGAAACCCGCCAGTTTCTCCTGCTTCGGACGGATCAGCAGATTGCGGATGAACAGCGAATGCCAGGCAAGTTCAGTGACGACGCGCGTCGGCAGCGCGTTTTCCTCATCGGCGCCGCCGATCAGATCCTGCACGTAAAGCGTCTTGCCGGCGGCATGGGCCAGCATGTCCTTGCGCAGCAGCTCGAAATTTTCCGGCGAAAGCGGCTTGTTGTTGTCCCACCAGATGGTGTTCTCGGTGGACGCGTCGCGGACGACGAATTTGTCCTTCGGAGAACGGCCCGTGTGCTGGCCGGTGACGGCGCGCAGCGCGCCATCGATGGTCAGTTCGGCCTCGCCATTGCGGATCGCCTCTTCGTATAATTCGCTCTCGTTGAGGTTATAAAAGACGCGGGAGGCCTCGCCCAGTCCGAGTTCCGCAACTCCATTGGCAGGATTATGAACCCCAAGCTCGTTCATGACGCGTTCCTTGTTAATGACGATAAGGACGTTGAAATTTCCTCGGAAAATACGTGGCAGCTTTTAGAAACGCAAGAGCCGCACTTTAAAAAACTTAGCAATTTCAATATATTAATCGATTTAAAAGATTTTATTTCTTTTTAAATCGGTTGAAGACGCATTAAAATCCAGCTGCGGCCTTTTCACAAAATCCGCTCCCGCCTGAGCGGCGATTTCGGAGCGAGTTTTCCTTTGCCACAATTTGTTCCACCTTTATACTCAAGAGAGTGGCTCGCGGCGCACAACCTTGGCTGGGTGAATGTCGGGAGTTACGAGAAAATGACGATGGAGACCAACTACATGCAGACGATCGCGCTTGTCGACGACGACCGGAATATTCTGACTTCGGTATCGATCGCGCTCGAAGCCGAAGGCTACCGGGTCGAAACGTATACGGACGGCGCTTCCGCGCTTGACGGGTTGATCGCCCGTCCGCCGCAGCTCGCCATTTTCGATATTAAGATGCCACGCATGGACGGCATGGAGCTTTTGCGGCGCCTTCGCCAGAAGTCGGACCTGCCGGTCATCTTCCTCACCTCCAAGGATGAAGAGATCGACGAATTGTTCGGCCTGAAGATGGGTGCGGACGACTTCATCACGAAACCCTTCTCGCAGCGCCTTCTGGTGGAACGCGTCAAGGCCATCCTGCGCCGCGCCAGCAGCCGTGAGGCGTCCGCCGCAACCGGCAGCGTGCTGAAGCCGACCGCCGATCAGCAAGCGCGCACGCTGGAGCGCGGGCAGCTCGCCATGGACCAGGAACGCCATACCTGCACCTGGAAGGGTGAGCCGGTGACGCTGACGGTCACCGAATTCCTCATCCTGCATTCGCTGGCGCAGCGGCCGGGCGTGGTGAAAAGCCGCGACGCGCTGATGGATGCCGCCTATGACGAACAGGTCTATGTGGATGACCGCACCATCGACAGCCACATCAAGCGCCTTCGCAAGAAGTTCAAACTGGTCGATGGCGACTTCGATATGATTGAAACGCTTTATGGCGTAGGATATCGCTTCCGCGAAGCCGCTTGAAGAAGCCGACTCGCGCAGAAGGGACCACCCGATATGGGGGTGGTGAGGACTTGAATACGTGTTGAAGAAAACGCCGGAAACCGTCTCGGACAGCGACGATGCCGAAGAACGCGGCAGCGAACGCCGCCATCGTATCCATCCGCTGACGATCATCCGGCGCATTTTCGGCAATGCGGTGTTTTCCAGCCTCACGCGCCGCATCCTTTTTTTCAACGTCGCGGCGACGGTGGTTCTGGTCGGCGGCATTCTCTATCTCAACCAGTTCCGCGAAGGGCTGATCGATGCGCGCGTGGAAAGCCTGCTGACGCAGGGCGAGATCATCGCCGGTGCGGTCTCCGCTTCCGCCTCGGTCGATACCAATTCGATCACCATCAATCCGGAAAAGCTGCTCGAATTGCAGGCGGGGCAGAGCATCACCCCCGCCCCCAATGACGAGGATTTGAGTTTCCCGATCAATCCGGAACGGGTGGCGCCGGTGCTGCGGCGGCTGATTTCGCCGACACGTACCCGCGCACGGTTGTTCGATGCCGACGCCAACCTGCTGCTCGATTCCCGTCATCTTTATTCGCGCGGCCAGGTGCTGCGCTTCGATCTGCCGCCAGTAACGCCGGAGACGCAGACCTGGGGCGACTGGTTCACCAGCATGTTCAACCGCATGCTGCAGCCGAGCAGCCTGCCGCAATATAAGGAAGCGCCGGGCGGCGACGGCTCGATCTATCCGGAAGTGATGAATGCGCTGACGGGTGTGCGCGGCGCGGTGGTGCGCGTCACCGAAAAGGGCGAGCTGATCGTTTCAGTCGCCGTGCCGGTGCAACGCTTCCGGGCGGTGCTCGGCGTTCTGCTGCTCTCCACGCAAGCGGGCGATATCGACAAGATCGTGCATGCGGAGCGCCTAGCCATCATGCGTGTCTTCGGCATCGCCACGCTGGTCAATATCGTGCTGTCGCTGCTCCTGTCCTCGACCATCGCCACGCCGCTGCGACGGCTTTCGGCGGCCGCAATCCGCGTGCGCCGCGGGGCGAGAACCCGCGAGGAAATACCGGATTTCTCGGCGCGCCAGGATGAGATCGGCAATCTTTCGATTGCGCTGCGTGAAATGACGACGGCGCTTTACGACCGTATCGACGCCATCGAAAGCTTCGCCGCCGATGTCAGCCATGAGCTCAAGAACCCGCTGACCTCGCTGCGCAGCGCCGTGGAAACCCTGCCGCGCGCCAAGACCGAAGAGTCGAAACAGCGCCTGACCGAAATCATCTTCCATGATGTGCGCCGTCTCGACCGCCTCATCAGCGACATTTCGGATGCCTCGCGGCTCGACGCGGAACTGGCGCGCGCCGACGCCTCGCCGCTCGATCTCGATGTGCTGATGAAGGGTCTGGTGGACATATCCCGCCAGATCAGCACCAAGAAGAAAAGCGTGACGATCGACTATGTTGTCGACCGGAAAGCGGGCGCGAAAACCTCCTTCGTGGTGAATGGCCACGACCTGCGTATCGGCCAGATCGTCACCAACCTCATCGAGAATGCGCGCTCCTTCGTTACCGAGGAAAGCGGTCGCATCACCGTGCGCCTTTCCCGTCACAAGGATCGCTGCATCGTGCAGGTGGAGGACAACGGGCCCGGCATTCAGGCCGAGGATATTGACCGGATTTTCGAGCGCTTCTACACCGACCGGCCGGCGAGCGAAGGGTTCGGACAGAATTCCGGTCTTGGCCTTTCGATCAGCCGCCAGATCGCCGAAGCCCATGGCGGCAGTCTGCGGGCAGAGAATGTGGTCGACAAATATGGCGTGATATCAGGCGCGCGCTTCACCCTGTCGCTGCCCGCGGCCGAAACCCATGAACGCTGAACGCTTCAACCTGCATGCAACCGCCGTCGTTGTTCAAAACACCGGCATCCTTTTCACGGGGCCGTCAGGCAGCGGCAAAAGCGAGCTTGCCTTCAGCTTCCTGACGGAGGCGGAACGGTGCGGATTGCCGGCCGCATTGATCGCGGACGATCAGATTTTCGTGTATCGCGAGGGTGAAAACATCATCGCCGAGCGGCCGGAAGCCATCGCCGGCCTGCTGGAATTGCGCGGCAGCGGCATTGTTTCACTTAAAAGCATTGCGCGCGCGCCACTACATTTCGCCGTAACAACAGTTGTTTCGCCCGAAAATCCGAGACTTCCCGAAGATGACGAGATGTTGTCGCTGCCTTGCGGCGGGCAGCTTCCACTTCTGCGCATTCCGCTTTCAAGTGTTACGCCCTATGGAAAATTTGCTGCACTTGCTCAGAATCTTTTTGAAACGAATGTGAAGTGACGATGATTCGGGCGATTTTAGGCTTGCGATTCGCATTTTCCTCATCAAGATGAAATCCCACCGATGGACAGGATTGCCGCGTTGCGATAGTCGGCAATGAGAGTGCGTGTGCAAGGGAGCATTTCATGATCGGACTAGTGCTTGTCACCCATGGCAAGCTGGCTGAGGAGTTTCGTCATGCGTTGGAGCATGTCGTCGGTCCCCAGAAATTGATCGAGACGGTCTGTATCGGTCCCGAAGACGACATGGATCAGCGCCGGCAGGATATCATCGACGCCGTTGCACGCGCCAATGACGGCAATGGCGTGATCATCCTGACGGACATGTTCGGCGGCACGCCCTCCAATCTCGCGATTTCCGTCATGAATAACGGCAATGTCGAAGTCATCGCAGGGGTCAATCTTCCCATGCTGATCAAGCTTGCCGGTGTTCGCAGCGAAGATAATATGGACAAGGCCCTTCAGGACGCATCCGATGCCGGCCGCAAATATATCAACGTCGCCAGCCGCGTTTTGAGCGGCAAGTGAGAAGTCAGCCCATGTCGCCATTCTCCCGGGAACTACCGATCATCAACAAACGCGGTCTTCACGCTCGGGCTTCTGCTAAGTTCGTGCAGATGGTCGAAGGTTTTGACGCGACGATCACGGTTTCCAAGGATGGCATGACCGTTGGCGGCACCTCCATCATGGGCCTGATGATGCTGGCGGCCAGCCCCGGATGCAGTGTTTATGTCGAGGCGAGCGGCAATCAGGCGAAAGAAGCGCTGGAAGCACTGGAGGCGCTTGTCGCCGACCGCTTCGGTGAAGAAGCCTGAGCCGGCACCATATAAAGACATAAAGACTTCTTTATATCATCATTGCCAGATCGTTCGTGGCCTGCTAAACCGCTGCTACGTTTAAGAGCCGGGCCGCAAGGCGCGGCGTTTCTGATCTGGAGAACTTCATGAGCCTTGAGAAGGACTACATCGTCGCCGATATCAACCTTGCCGCATTCGGCCGCAAGGAACTGGACATCGCCGAAACCGAAATGCCGGGCCTGATGTCCTGCCGCAAGGAATTCGGCGAAAGCAAGCCGCTGAAGGGCGCACGTATCACCGGTTCGCTTCACATGACGATCCAGACCGGCGTTCTGATCGAGACGCTCAAGGAACTCGGCGCGGACATCCGCTGGGCGTCCTGCAACATTTTCTCGACGCAGGATCATGCAGCGGCGGCCATTGCGGCAGCCGGCATCCCGGTATTCGCCGTCAAGGGTGAAACCCTGACGGAATATTGGGAATATACCGACAGGATCTTCCAGTGGGCCGATGGCGGCCTCTCCAACATGATCCTTGACGATGGCGGCGACGCCACCATGTACATCCTGCTCGGCGCACGCGCTGAAGCTGGTGAGGACGTTCTTTCCAATCCCGGTTCGGAAGAAGAGGAAATCCTCTTCGCGCAGATCAACAAGCGCCTCAAGGCTTCGCCCGGCTGGTTCACCAAGCAGCGCGACGCGCTGAAGGGCGTCACGGAAGAAACGACGACCGGCGTTCACCGTCTTTACGATCTCAGCAAGAAGGGCCTGCTGCCCTTCCCGGCGATCAACGTCAATGACAGCGTCACCAAGTCGAAGTTCGACAACAAATACGGCTGCAAGGAATCGCTGGTGGACGGCATTCGCCGCGCAACCGACGTGATGATGGCCGGCAAGGTTGCCGTGGTCTGCGGTTACGGCGATGTGGGCAAGGGTTCGGCGGCATCGCTGCAGGGCGCCGGCGCCCGCGTGAAGGTCACCGAAATCGATCCGATCTGCGCGCTTCAGGCCGCCATGGACGGTTTCGAGGTCGTTCGTCTGGAGGACGTGGTTTCCTCCGCCGATATCTTCATCACCACCACCGGCAACAAGGACGTGATCCGCATCGAGCATATGCGCGAGATGAAGGACATGGCGATCGTCGGCAATATCGGCCACTTCGACAACGAGATTCAGGTCGCATCGCTGCGTAACCTGAAGTGGACGAACATCAAGCCGCAGGTCGACATGATCGAGTTCCCGAAGGGCAACCGCATCATTCTTCTGTCCGAAGGCCGCCTGCTGAACCTCGGCAACGCCACCGGTCACCCGTCCTTCGTCATGTCGGCCTCCTTCACCAACCAGGTGCTGGGCCAGATCGAGCTCTTCACCAAGCAGGGCGAATACAAGAACGAAGTTTACGTGCTTCCCAAGCACCTCGACGAGAAGGTTGCGCGCCTTCATCTCGAGAAGCTTGGTGTGCGCCTGACCGAACTTTCCGACCTTCAGGCAGATTATATCGGCATCCCGAAGGAAGGTCCGTTCAAGGCCGAACACTACAGATATTAATTTCATAGTTAATATCCACTGAAATTACACCATATCTAGATGCCGCGCGCTTGACAAAGCGCGCGGCATCTTTTTTGCGCGCTCCCTTTTCGCAGATTTATGAAGGCGGTATTGTCATCAGACTTGATTCGGACACGCCAAAGGGCGGCGGGGACGAAATGGGATGTCTTGTCGAAGATGCGGCACATAGGACGGAGACAGACCGGGGATGTCGGTTCAAAATTCGGATCTGCGCAAGCAGACAGTTCAACGCGTTGAAAACACGCAAGCGGGCGTGGCATTGAGCGCGGCTCTTGCGCGTTGCCGGCAGGTCGTCAGTGCGGTTCAGACAGGCTTTGCGAGGCTTCCTGTCCTGCTTTCGGGCACGGTTCTCGCCGGCTCGACAACCGTTGTGATGGCCCAGGACGGGCTTGTGGCAAAGACCGGCGCGCGGTTGTTCTCATCCGGAGAAACCATCACCTATTCGCTTTTCGTCGGCATGCTTTCGGCAACACTGTTTTCCGTCGTCTGGCTGGTGCGCCAGCGCGGTAATATCGAGGCAGAAAGCAGCGAATACCGACAGGCGCTTGCCCAGTCCCACCTCAAGATCGCGAAATACGAGGCGTTGATTTCCGACAAGAGCCGCCGCATCGTCATCTGGGATGGCGCGGACAAGCGGCCCGAATTTCTGGGACAGCTGCCAGCTGAGACGGGTGTGCCGCAGGCGGATCACGATTTTCTGGCCTTTGGCCGCTGGCTGAAACCGGCATCCGCAAGCCAGCTTGAAAAATCCATCGAAAAACTCCGCAGCCATGCCCAGAGTTTCGACCTGACCATCGAGACGCAGCGCGGTGAAGTCATCGAAGTGCAGGGCCGGGTTTCCGGGGGCAATGCCTTTGCGCGTTTCATAGCCCTCAACAATCTGCGCGCCGAACTCGCCGAATTGCAGGTGGAGCGCGAGCGCCTGATCGCTTCCGTCTCGACCTTTCAGGAACTTCTCGATTCCATCGAACAGCCCGTCTGGCGGCGCAATGGCGAAGGTGACCTCATCTGGGTCAACCACGCCTATGCGCAGGCGGTGGATGCCCGTGACACCGAGCAGGCCGTTCATGAAAAACGCGAACTGCTGAACACGGTTACCCGGCAGAAGATACGCGCGGCCGCGACACCGGAATCGCCCTATCACGACCGTATTTCGACGGTGGTTTCCGGAAACCGCACCTTCTTTGACGTTGTCGACATCAAGACGGCGGGTGGGTCCGCCGGCATTGCCATCGATGCCACCGAGGCCGAGACCATCGGCGAGGAACTCAAGCGGGTTCTGAAGAGCCACGCCGAAACGCTCGATCATCTGGCAACGCCTGTCGCCATTTTCGACGGCCGGCAGCGGCTGCAATTCTATAATCAGGCTTTTGCGGCTCTCTGGGGTCTCGATCTCGTTTTCCTCGAATCCAGCCCTGACAATTCCGAGCTTCTGGACAGGCTGCGCACCGCCGGCAAATTGCCGGAGCAGCTGAACTGGAAGAACTGGAAGGAGACGGCGCTCTCCGTCTACCGTTCGCTGGACACCAAGACCGATCTCTGGCACCTGCCGAACGGCCAGACGCTTCGGGTTATCGCGACTGCCCATCCGCAGGGCGGCGCGACCTGGGTTTTCGAGAACCTGACCGAGCAGGTCGATCTGCAGATGCGCTACAACACGCTGGTAAAGGTGCAGGGCGAAACCATCGACCATCTGGCCGAAGGTGTGGCCGTGTTCGGCGCCGATGGGCGCATTCGCCTGTCCAACCCGGCATTCCGGGCGCTCTGGGGCGTGACCGCGGAACAGGCCGAGACCGGCACTCATATCCGCGCCATCGAAACCGCCTGCACGCAATCCTATGACCGACCGGACGGCTGGCGCGCCTTCAGCCAGTTCATTACCAGCTTCGACGATGAGCGGCCGTCGCGGCAGGGCACGCTGGAATTGCTTTCCGGCCTCGTGCTGGACTACGCCATCATTCCGCTGCCGGACGCGCAGACCATGCTGACCTTCGTCAACATGACCGACAGCGTGCGGGCCGAGCGGGCGCTGAAAGAAAAGAACGACGCGCTTCTGAAGGCCGACGAGCTTAAGAACGATTTCGTGCAGCATGTTTCCTACGAGCTGCGCTCGCCGCTGACGAATATCATCGGCTTCACCGACCTCCTGAAAACGCCCGGCATCGGCCAATTGACGGAACGGCAGGCGGAATATCTCGACCATATTTCCACTTCGTCCTCGGTGCTTCTGACCATCGTCAACGATATTCTCGATCTCGCGACCGTCGATGCCGGCATCATGCAGCTCAATTATTCGGAAAACGATCTGAACGAATTGCTTGAAGACGTTTCGGTGCAGATCGCCGACCGGCTGCAGGAGAGCGGAATTTCGCTCGAGATCGTTGCACCCGCCCATCTCGGTAGTCTAGTGGCCGATCACCAGCGGCTGAAACAGATTCTCATCAAGCTCCTGACCAATGCGATCAATTTCGCACCCGAAGGTTCCTCCGTGCAGCTCTCCTGCCAGCGCAGCGAAGGCGACTTCGTGTTCTCGGTGGCGGATAAGGGTCCGGGCATTCCTGAGGACATGCTGAAGAGCGTGTTCGACCGCTTCGCTACGCGCGGCAATGGCGGACGGCGAACGGGTGCGGGGCTTGGCCTTTCCATCGTCGAAAGCTTTGTCAGCCTGCATCATGGCACCGTCAGCATCGACAGCCGGCCCGGCAACGGCACCATCGTCACCTGCCGCATTCCTTCCGGCACACGGCCGCATTCCATCGCCGCAGAATGAGCGAAGACATCTTGCCGATCACCATTCCCCTTGCGGGAGAAAAGGACACCATCAGGCTCGGTGAAGACTTTGCGCTGGCTTTGAAACCCGGTGATTGTCTCGCACTCATCGGCGATCTTGGCGCCGGCAAATCGACGCTTGCCCGCGCCTTCATCCGGGCAATGGCGGACGAGCCGGATCTTGAAGTTCCAAGCCCTACCTTCACGATCGTCCAGACCTATGCCGCCCGCATTCCGGTCGCCCATCTCGATCTCTACCGGCTTTCGGATGTTTCGGAACTGGACGAACTCGGCATCGATGAGATGCTGGAGGATGGCATCTGCCTGATCGAGTGGCCGGATATGGCCGCCGAGATTCTGCCGCCGGAGCAGACCGTCACGCTCCGGCTGACGCATTCCGGCGAAGGGCGGCTCGCCTCCATCGAGGCTCCGGCAAAGCTGAAAGCACGGCTTGAACGGGTTTTCGCCATCCGCGCGTTTCTCGCAAAAAATGGTAAGGGCGACGCGGCCCGGCGTTTCCTGAGCGGTGACGCCTCAACACGCGCCTATGAGACCGTTTCCACTGACGGCCCGGACCTTATACTTATGGATTGGCGACGCCCCCTCAAGGGTGCAATCATTGCGGATGGTAAGACCTACGCGGAAATAGCCCATCTTGCTCAGGACGCCCGCTCCTTCGTTGCGATTGGCAATTATCTTCGAAACAACGGCCTTTGCGCCCCTGAGATTCTGGCGGCGGATATCGATCAGGGTATTCTATTGCTGGAGGATCTCGGGCGGGATGGCGTACTTGCACCTGACGGAACGCCGATAGAGGATCGCTATCTGCAAAGCGTCGCCTGCCTTGCCGCACTCCATCAGGCCCCGCGACCTGACCTGCTGCCGGTGGGTGACGGCAGCGCCTATGAGGTTCCCCCGTTCGACCGCCAGGCGATGAAGATCGAGGTTTCGCTGCTGGCGGAATGGTATCTGCCGCATAAACGCGGCAAGCCCCTCACCGATAGCGAAAAGAGCGACTATTACGCTCTATGGGACACGCTGATCGACCAGCTCGCCGACTGCGAGACGGGACTTGTGCTGCGCGATTTCCATTCACCCAACCTTATATGGCAGTCGCAAAACAGCGGCATCCGGCAGGTCGGCCTGATCGATTATCAGGACGCGATGATCGGCCCGAGCGCTTACGATCTTGCCTCCATCGTGCAGGACGCCCGTGTCACCATCTCACCCGAATTGCAGGCGCGCCTGCTTTCGCACTATCTCGACAGCAGGAAAAGCGCGTCCTCTTTCGATGAGGCTCTTTTCCTCAAGGCTTTCGCCATCATGTCGGCGCAACGCAACTGCAAGCTCGCCGGTATCTGGGTGAGGCTGTTGGAACGGGACGGAAAACCCGGTTATATGAAACATATGCCGAGGACGTTCCGCTATCTCAGTGCAGCGCTTTCGCATCCGGAACTCGCACCGCTCAAAGACTGGTGCCTGCGCATGGGCATGGAATTCGACGACTGAAAGACGGTTGACCACGATGACGATTAAAAATGCGATGGTGCTGGCCGCCGGGCTTGGCACGCGGATGCGCCCGATCACGGATACGATCCCGAAGCCGCTCGTCCAGATCGCGGGCAAGCCGATGATCGACTATGTGCTCGACGCCCTTGTCGAAGCCGGTGCGGAAACCATTGTCGTTAATGTTCATCACCACGCAGAACAGATGGTCGCCCATCTTGAGCAGCGCACCGACGCCGAAATCCTGATTTCCGACGAGCGGTCGCAACTGATGAATTCCGGCGGCGGTCTCGCCAAGGGCCTGAAGCTTCTGGAACCCGGCCCGGTCTTCGTCATGAACGCCGATCTCTTCTGGATTGGCGAGCAGTTGAATGCGGTCAGCAACCTGCGCAAGCTTGCACAATTCTTCGACCCGACCCGAATGGATATGGCGCTGCTCTGCGTCGACATGGACCGCACCACCGGGCACAATGGCAAGCGGGATTTCAGCCTCTCCGCCAATGGAAAACTGACGCGGTATCGCGATGGCGATCCGAACCCAGTGGTTTATGCCGGAGCCATCGCCATGAATTCGCGACTGCTGGACGATGCGCCGGCGGATGCCTTCAACCTCAATATCTATTTCGACCGCGCCATTGAAAGAGACCGGCTTTTCGGGCTTTCTCTGGATGGTCACTGGATAACCGTCGGCACACCCGATGCGATAGAAGATGCCGAAAGCATCATCCGCCAATTCAGGGAAAAACGCTCTGCATGACGCTCACCCACCACGCAAAGCGCGTTCTGACGATCGCTGCGGGAACACCGTTCCTCAAGACGCTCGCGGAAACGCTGTGCGACGGGACACTGACAGCCGGCTATAAATACGACCCAGCCGATCCGCTGTCACTTGCCAAGGTGACGATCTATGTGCCGACGCGGCGCTCCGCCCGTGTGCTGCGCTCCGAATTCGTCGATCTTCTGGGCGGCCGGTCCGCCATTCTGCCGCTGATCCGGCCGCTCGGCGAAACGGATGACGACAGCGGCTTTTTCGAGATCGAAAATCCTGAAATCATGGATCTGGCGCCGCCGATTTCCGGCACCGGCCGGCTGATCGAACTGGCGCGTCTCATTCTCGCCTGGCGCAACAGCCTGCCAGACGCCATACGGGCAATTCACTCGGATTCGCCGCTTGTCGCCCCCGCCAGCCCCGCAGACGCCATCTGGCTGGCGCGTGCGCTTGGCGAGGTGATCGACGCCATGGATACGGAAGAAAAGGACTGGGAAGCGCTTCAGCATCTCGATACTGGCGATCATGCGCAATGGTGGCAACTGACGGCGGATTTCCTGCGGATCGCCAGCGTCTTCTGGCCGGCGCGGCTTGCCGAACTTAACCGTTCCTCGGCCGGCCGGCATCGCAACGCCATCCTGCGGGCGGAAGCGAACCGGCTTGCCAATTTGCCGGATACGGGACCGATCATCGTCGCCGGGTCGACGGGTTCCATTCCTGCCGCAGCCGATCTCATCGCCGCCGTTGCGGCACTGCCCCAGGGCACCGTCGTACTTCCGGGTCTCGACCTTGCCATGCCGGAAGAGCAATGGGAGGCAATCGCCGAGGACCCTACCGATCCTTCGAGCCGCACCCACTCGCAATATGGGCTTTATATGCTGCTGCAGAAGCTCGGCATACTGCGCGACGACGTGGTTCAGATCGGCACCATCGATGGCGACCTGGAAAAGCGCGCAGCCGCGTTTTCGGCCGCACTCGCACCGGCCAAATCCACCAGCGACTGGAATCGCTGGCGTGAGGACAGGGAACCCGGCTTTTTCGATGACGCCTTCGCAACGGCCACGCTGATAGAAGCCGCCAATGAGCGCGAGGAAGCGACGGCCATCGCGGTGGCTTTGCGGCTGGCGCTTGAAGCGCCCGGCGCTGGACGTCCGTCTCAGGCAGCGCTGATAACCCCAGACCGCGGACTGGCGCGGCGCGTGGCGACGGAACTCCAGCGCTTCAGCATCGAAGCCGACGACTCGGCCGGTACGCCGCTCTCCGCCACCCCGCAAGCCGGACTGACGCAGCTGGCGCTGGAAGCCATTCTGAGGCCCGGCGACCCGGTGCCGATTATTTCCCTTCTGAAACATCCGCTCAGCCGTTTCGGCCTTTCCGATGAAGCTTTCGCGAAAGCCTCCAAAGCGCTGGAGCTGATCGCGCTGCGCGGCGGCCGTGTGGAGACCGAAATCGGCAATCTGGAAGCGGTTCTGGAGGCGCAGCTTCTGGCGCAGCGCGACGACCGGCACCCTCCTGCCTGGCGGCTGGCGCTGCCGGAGGCAAGCGCGGAGGCCGCGCGCGATCTGGCAAGGCGGATTGCCGTTGCGACGGAGCCGCTCGGTTCCGCCTTTGTCCGCAGAGATCGGTCCGGCCGCGCCTTCACCGATAAATTGCCATTGTCCGTTTGGGCGGAGCGGACGGGCCGCGTGATCGAAGCCATCTGCGCGGATGAAAACAGCGATCTTGCCGCGCTCTGGTCCGGTGAAGCGGGAGACAAGCTTTCCGAACTGTTCGGTGAGCTGATGGAAAGCGGTGAAATCCTCGATGCGGATGGACCGCAATGGATCGATATTTTTGCGGCACTGGTAGCCGGTGAATCGATCAAGCCAAGATCGATGCGTCATCCGCGCATTTTCATCTTCGGCGCGCTTGAGGCGCGGCTGCAAAGTGTCGATACCGTCGTTATCGGTGGCCTTAATGAAGGGCTCTGGCCCGGCCAGACGGCGAATAATCCGTTCCTTTCCCGCACGATGAAAACAGCGATCGGCCTCGAACCGCCGGAGCGGCGTATTGGTCAGCTGGCGCATGATTTCGAGATGGCAAATGGCACCCGGCAGATTTTTTACACCCGCGCGCTGAGGCAGGGCTCAACGCCCGCTGTCGCCTCACGCTGGCTGCAGCGTCTTCTGGCGCTGGGCGGCGAGGGTTTTGCCGATAGACTGAGGAAGCGCGGCGAGACCTATCGCCATTGGGCGGGATTGATGGATGAAAGCATCGATCAGGAAGCGGCAAAGCGCCCTGCCCCGAAACCGCCAGCCGCGTTGCAGCCGACGCGCTATTCCTTCAGCGAAGTGGGCCGCCTGCGCCGCGACCCCTATTCGATCTATGCGCGGCGCATCCTGAAGCTGGACCCGCTCGACCCCTTCAATCGCGATCCGAACGCCGCCGATCGCGGCACGCTCTATCACGCGATCATCGAGCGCTATTCCCGTGAGGGACATATTCCCGGCACACCGGCATCGCTTTCGGCCATGCAGCGCATTCTCGACGAATGTTTCGATGCGGAAAACCTGCCTCCCCATGTGGATGTCATCTGGCGGCCGCGTTTTGCAGCGGTGGCACGCGCCTTTATCGACTGGGAAAAAGAACGTCATCCATCCATTCGCCACAGCTTCTACGAGGCTCGCGCCGGGCAGGAAATCGTCGAGGCGGGCATAAGGCTGACGGGGATCGCCGACCGCATCGACATCAAGACAAACGGTCAGGCGGATATTATTGATTACAAGACGGGACTTGCGCCTTCCGTCAATCAGGCGCGCGCTCTGCTTGATCCGCAGCTCGCGCTCGAGGCGGCGGCCTTGATGCGCGGCGCCTTCCGCGAAGCCGGTTCGCCCACGCCGGAAAACCTCATCTATGTTCGCCTGCGGCCGGGCGAGCGTTTTTTTGCCGATCAGGTCAATAACGAACATTCCAGCCGAAGCGGCAGAAGACCGCCGAAATCGGCGATTGAACTCGCGACGGAATCGATCGAACAGCTCACGAAATTCGTTCATTCCCTGCGCAATGGCGAAAACGGTTTCGCCTCCCGCCTCGTGCCGGAAGAGCAGCAATCCTATGGCGGGGAATATGACCACCTCGCCCGCGTTTCGGAATGGTCGACGGCAGAACCGGGAGATGGCGATGACGATTGATCCTTTCGACGCCGGCCCCGCCGCCGATACGCCTGAAAGCTGGATCGACTGGACCAGCGCCCGGCAGCGGCTTGCCTCCGATCCTGCCAGTTCCGCATGGGTGTCGGCCAATGCCGGCTCAGGCAAGACTCATGTTCTGACCCAGCGCGTCATCCGCCTCCTTCTGGCCGGGTGCCGACCCTCGGCCATCCTCTGCCTCACCTATACCAAGGCCGCGGCGTCCGAGATGTCCAGCCGTGTCTTCGACCGTCTGGCGGAATGGGCTACTTTGCCGGATTCCGACCTCAAGGACCGCATCGCCGCCATCGAAGGCAAGGCGCCGGATCGCATCAAGCTTGCCGAAGCGCGCAGGCTGTTTGCCAAGGCGCTGGAAACACCGGGCGGGTTGAAAATCCAGACGATCCACGCCTTCTGCGAGGCGCTGCTGCATCAGTTCCCCTTGGAAGCCAATGTCGCCGGCCATTTCTCCGTTCTTGACGACCGCGCCGCAACCACGCTGCTCGCCGAAGCACGCCGTTCGCTTTTGACGGCGGTTTCGACGGAGCGGGACGCGGAGCTGGCGCAATCCCTCGCTTACGTGCTCGATCTGGCGGACGAAAGCGGTTTGGAATCGCTGCTTTCCGCCATCATTGCCAATCGCAGCGCCCTTCGCGCCTTTCTTCTGGACGCCAAACAGTCGGGCGGCATCGATGCGCGGTTGCGGCAGGCGATGCAGATCGCAGATGGGGAAACCGAAGAAACCGCGGCGGCAGCCTTCTGGCCTCTGCCCGGCCTCTTCGGCCTTGCGCTCGATACGTATCTCACCCTTGCCGACGAGGTGGGTGGAACACGCGTCATCGAAGTCGCTTATGCGCTCCGGGAGGCAAAACGACAGTCGGACCCCGTGCGACGGATGGAATTCATCGAAGCGGCGCTGCTGACAGCCAAGGGCGAAAAGAAATCAGATGCCTATGTCATCAACAAGGGCATGCAGAAATCCGCTCCCGAACTTCTCGATGCGCTGACACTGGCGCGGGACCATGTCGTTTCCTGCCGCAACCGTTATCGTCTAGTGCGGATGCTGGCGGCGACAAAATGCGCCCTTGTTCTGGCCGAAAGGCTGATCGGCGATTTCGAAGACCTGAAGAAACAGCGAAGCCAGCTCGATTTCGAAGACCTGATCGAGCGCGCGGCCAACCTTCTCAACCGCGATACGGCGGGCGCCTGGGTGCACTACAAGCTGGATCAGGGCATCGACCATATTCTCGTTGACGAGGCGCAGGATACCAGCCCGGTGCAATGGTCGATCATCCAGTCGCTGGCGGCGGATTTCTTCACCGGCGAGAGCGCCCGCCTGGGACGGCGCACGCTTTTTGCCGTGGGCGATGAAAAACAGTCGATCTATTCATTCCAGGGCGCGCGGCCGGAACGGTTTTCGCAGGAGCGCGAAGAGACCAAAAAGCGCGTCGATTCCGTCGAGCAGGCCTTTCACCGCATCCGCCTGCCGCTTTCTTTCCGGTCCACGGAGGATGTTCTGGCCGCCGTCGATCAAGTGTTTTCAGACCCGAATAATGCCAGCGGTCTCAGTGCCGATAACGAACCGGTGGAACACCGATCCAACCGCGCCGGCCATCCCGGCACCGTGGAGGTGTGGGACATGGTGGCGCCGGAAACCGCCGAAGACGAAGAGGATTGGACAGCGCCCTTCGATGCCTTGCGTGAAAGTGCGCCGGCCACCATCGTCGCCCGCCAGATCGCCGCCCGCATCGCCGATATGATCGGAAGCGAGACCATCATCGAAAAGGGCGTCGAGCGCGCCGTGGAGCCCGGCGATATTCTGGTTCTCGTCAGAAAACGCCATGCCTTTGTCAACGCGCTGACCCGGGAGCTGAAACGACGCAAGAACATCCCCGTTGCCGGTGCCGACCGCCTTCGCCTGACCGACCACATTGCCGTGCAGGATCTTCTGGCGCTCGGACATTTCGTTGTCCTGCCCGAAGACGATCTTTCGCTCGCCGCACTGTTGAAGAGCCCGCTCTTCAACCTGACCGAAGATGACGTTTTCAACATCGCCGCCACGCGATCGGAAACGGAGAGCGTCTGGAAACGGCTGCAGATCCTTTCGCAGGAAGAGAACAGCCATCTTTCCACCGTTACCGCCAGGCTGGAAGGTTTCATCGCGCTTTCTAAGACGGCCACCGTGCATGATTTCTTTGCAGCGGTGCTGACCCTGCATGACGGGCGCAAGAAATTCCTCGGCCGGCTTGGCAACGAGGCGAGCGACGTTCTCGATGAATTCCTGTCCTTCGCGCTGGACCACGAAAGGACCGGTCTGCCCGGCCTGCAGGCCTTTTTGTCCGTTCTTGAAACCGATTCACCGGAAGTGAAACGCGAGCAGGACAAGGACCGCGGCGAAGTGCGCATCATGACCGTGCACGCCTCCAAGGGCCTGGAAGCGCCGGTCGTTTTCGTCGTCGACGGCGGTTCGAAGGCCTTCAATCACAGCCATGTGCCGAAACTGCGCTTTGTTGAAGCGGGTGACGACGCTTTCCCGGTCTGGCTGCCCGGCAGCGGCTTTTCAAACCACCTCATTCGCTCGGACGAAGAACGGCTGAAGACGGCCGCCGAAGACGAATATCGACGGCTGCTTTATGTGGCGATGACCCGCGCCGCCGATCACCTCGTCGTCTGCGGTTATCGCGGTCAGAAGGAAAATCCCGAATGCTGGCATGCCATCGTCAAGGCGGCGCTTGCCAACAATGAAGACCATTGCAAACCGCAGCTTTTCATGGCCGATGGCGAGGAATGGCAGGGGCTTTTCTGGCGTAAATCCGAGGCTCGCGCGACATCTCTCCTGCAAAGGCTACCGGAAAAGCAGCAGGACGAAGAATATGGTCTTCCGCCCGGGCTGCTTGCTCCCTTACCTGCCCTGCCCTCCTTGCCAAGGCCGCTCAGCCCCTCCGGTGCAGGCACCATCATCGATGACGGTGCGGATGATCTTGCCGTGCGTTCGCCGCTTTTCGGCGAGAAAGCCGATGTTTCTTCGCTGGCGCTACAGCGCGGCCGGCTGGTGCATCGCATGCTGCAGGCGTTGCCGGATTTTGCCGAGACGGAGCGGGAAGAGGCTGCCCGCCGCTATGCGGAGCGAGCGGCCCGTTTCTGGCCTACGGCCGAACGCGAGCATTTGATCCGGGCGGTTCTGCGGGTCATCTCCGAACCGGCGGTGCAACCGGCCTTTTCCGCCAACAGCCGCGCGGAAATCTCCATCATGGGCACGATGACGATCGGCCGGCAGCACTATGCCGTCTCCGGCCGCGTCGACCGGCTGGCGGTGGATGGTGATCGCGTTATTTTGGTCGACTACAAGACGAACCGGGTTCCGCCGCGCACGGCACGCGAGATACCTTTTTCCCACACCGCGCAGCTTGCCATCTATCGCGAAATTCTTGCGCCGCTTTATCCCGGCAAGGAATTTGTCTGCGCGCTGATCTATACGGAAAATGCCGCTTTTGTGCGGGTTGACGATGATGCAATGACGCAGGCTCTTGCCGCAATAAAGACAAAGTGAGATACCGGGGCATTGAAATTCCGACGCGCCCGCATCACATCGATAGCGGAAAAGTTTAGCTGAAAGGAGAGCCAGATATGGCTACCGTAAAAGTCGATGCCGCCAACTTCCAGTCCGAAGTCCTTGAATCCGCCGAACCCGTCGTGGTGGATTTCTGGGCCGAATGGTGCGGCCCGTGCAAGATGATCGCACCGAGCCTTGAGGAAATTTCGTCCGAGCTGGCCGGTAAGGTCAAGGTCGCGAAGCTCAACATCGACGAAAACCCGGAACTGGCTGCCCAGTTCGGCGTGCGCTCCATCCCGACGCTCGCCATGTTCAAGGGCGGCGAAGTGGCCGATATCAAGGTTGGCGCTGCTCCCAAGACAGCGCTTTCCGCCTGGATTTCCGGCGCAGCATAAGCAATATCAATGGAATGAAAAAAGCCCGGCATCGCTGCCGGGTTTTTTTATTGGGGAACCGTGCCGTTCAGGGCAAGCGCGTTGCCAGCAAGGTAAAGCGAGCCGCCGATCAGGATGCGCGGCGCCGGCCCTTCGGGGTCGAAGCGGCGCGACAGCTCTTCCAAGGCATGAGTCAGAGACGATGTCGGCGCTGCCACGAGGCCGGCATCGAAGGCCGCATGAGCAAGCACAACGGGGTCGATCGCCGCATCTGTGCCGCCAATCGGCACGGTGAAGACATATTCGGCAATATCGGCGAAGGCCTTGAAATAGCCCACTGGATCCTTGGTATTGATCATGCCTGCAATGATGAAGAGCGGGCGTGGCGTTTTTTCCTCAAAGCCGGCCATCGCTTCGGCAATGACTTCGCCCGCGCCGGGGTTATGACCGCCATCGATCCAGATTTCCGAATTCTTCGGGGCCATTTCAGCGATTTTGCCGGTCAGGATGCGCTGCAGACGGCCGGGCCATTCCACAGAGGTCATGGCTTTTTCGATCATCCGTTCCGTCACCTCGAAACCGGCAGCCTTGACGGCGCGGATCGCGGCAGCGGCATTGGCAAGCTGATGGCGGCCGGGAAGACGCGGCAGCGGCGCATCGGCCAGGCCGAACTCATCCTGATAGACCATGCGGCCGAATTCTTCATGGGCGGAAAAATCCTGCCCATAAACAGATACCGGGCAACCGAGCCGCTCCGCCGTGGCGACAAGCGTTTCGAGCGCCGCATCATATTCCTGATGGCCTATGACGACGGGGGAACCGGACTTCATGATGCCTGCCTTTTCGGCGGCTATCAGCTCCACGCGGTCACCGAGATAGGCCTCGTGATCGAGCGATATCGGCATGATGACGGAGACCGCAGGATTGTTGATCACATTGGTTGCATCGAAGCGCCCACCCAAACCAACCTCCACGATCGCCGCATCGGCTGGATGTTCCGAAAAAAGAAGGAACATCACTGCCGTCAGAATTTCGAAAACGGTGATCTTTTGGCCTTCATTGGCGACTTCGATGCGACGCAACGCGTCCGCGAAAACAGCGTCGTCAACGAAGCGGCCTCTCTCGCCGGCGACGCCTATGCGATAGCGTTCATGCCAGTTTACGAGATGCGGCTTTGTATGGACATGGACAGGAAGTCCCGCCGATTCGAGCAAGGCCCGGCAAAAAGCGCTGACCGAACCCTTGCCATTTGTGCCGGCCACATGGATCACCGGCGGCATTCTGTTCTGGGGATTGCCGAGTTTTTCGAGAAGACGGGAAATTCTGTCGAGTGAAAGATCGAACCCCTTGGGGTGGAGCTGCATCAGCTCCTCAATGATCTTTTCGGCCTCACCGATCGCGGGCTTCGTCATGTCTTCCGTTCGCCTTTCAGGCGTTTTGCTTGCCATTTGTCCGCCGCACTAAAAATGAAATCATGCAACGTATAGCATCATCCCGAAGGCAATTTATGCCTCCGGGCGACATATTTTTTTCCTCAGGCCGAAGCCGCCAGCGGTACGACGGCGTTTGCGTTGTCAGCAGGCGCTTTGGTCATGATCTTGAGCAGATTGGCCAGCGTGTCCGGGATTTCGCGGCGGTCGATGACCATATCTACCATGCCGTGTTCCAGCAGGTATTCCGAGGTCTGGAAGCCTTCCGGCAGCTTTTCACGAATGGTCTGCTCGATCACACGCTTGCCCGCAAAGCAGATTTCGGCGCCCGGCTCGGCGATATGTACGTCACCCAACATAGCGTAGGAGGCCGTAACACCACCCGTCGTCGGGTTCGTCAGAACCACGATATAGGGCATGCCTGCCTCTTTCAGCATGTTTACCGCAACCGTGGTGCGCGGCAGCTGCATCAGCGAAAGAATGCCTTCCTGCATGCGCGCACCGCCCGAGGCCGGGAACATCACGAGCGGGCAACGCTCGGAAATGGCGCGCTCGAAGGCCTTGACGATGGCTTCGCCCGCCGCGATGCCGAGAGAACCGCCCATGAACTGGAATTCATGCACGACGGCCACGATCTTCAGGCCTTTCAAGTGGCCGACGCCGGCAAGGATTGTGTCTTCCTGCTCGGTCTTCGTGCGGCTGTCGCGCAGACGGTCGGTGTATTTTTTGGAATCGCGGAACTTCAAGGGGTCCTGCGCTACCTTCGGCTGCGGCAGTGCCTCATAGACGCCGCCATCGAAAAGATCGGCAAGGCGCGCCTTGGCCGGCATCTTCATATGGTAGCCGGAAGCCGGGATGACCCACTTGTTGTCTTCCAGATCCTTGTGGAAGACCATCTCGCCCGTTTCCGGGCACTTGATCCACAGGTTCTCCGGAACCTCCGGGCGGCGGCCGAGCATGGAATTGATCCGCGGCCGAACGTAATTGGTGATCCAGTTCAACTGTCTACTCCTGACTGGGCCGCGCGCTTATTCCGCAGCGGCAAGGCGCGACGCACGCACGCCCGTTGAAAGTCCTTTTACCAGCCTCGTAACGGCCGGCACGGTATCGGCGGTCGCCTGCCCGTCCCTGGTCAGGCTACCCGCAATCTGGTTGACGATGGCCGAACCGACCACAACGCCATCCGCAACGGCACCGATCGCTTTTGCATGATCGGCCGTTTTGACGCCAAAACCGACACAGACCGGCAGTTCCGTATGCGCCTTGATACGACCGACAGCGCCCGAGATCAACGAGGGATCGGGAAGTGCTGAACCGGTGATACCGTTCATCGAGACGTAATAAACGAAACCTGAGGTATTTTTAAGGACGGCAGGCAGGCGCTTGCCATCTGTCGTCGGCGTCGCCAGACGGATGAAGTTGATGCCGCGTGCAAGTGCGGGGATGCAGAGTTCATCGTCCATTTCCGGCGGCAGATCGACAACGATCAGGCCATCGATGCCGGCCGCGATTGCGTCGTCCAGAAACTTTTCGACGCCGTAGATATAGATCGGATTGTAATAGCCCATCATCACGATCGGCGTTGCATCGTCTTGCTTGCGAAACTCGCGGGCGAGATCGAGCGTCGTCTTCAGCGTCTGGCCGCCCTTCAGCGCGCGCTGGCCGGCCAGCTGAATGGCCGGGCCATCCGCCATCGGGTCGGAAAAGGGCATGCCGAGTTCGATGACGTCGGCGCCCGCTTCCGGCAGGGCCTTCATGATACCGAGCGAGGTTTCGAAATCCGGGTCGCCGCCCATGAAATAGGTAATCAGGGCCGGGCGATTTTCCGCGCGCAGATCGGCGAAGCGCTTGTCCATACGTGCAGTCATGATCTTATACATCCATTCCAAGGAACTTGCTGACGGTGTGGACATCCTTGTCGCCACGACCGGAGAGGTTCATCAGGATGATTTCATCCTTGCCCATCTTCGGTGCGCGCTTGATGACCTCGGCCAAGGCGTGGCTCGGCTCGAGAGCCGGAATGATGCCTTCAAGGCGCGTCAGCATCTGGAAGGCGTCCAGCGCCTCATGGTCCATGATCGGTACGTATTCCACGCGGCCGATATCGTTCAGCCAGGAATGTTCAGGGCCGATACCGGGATAATCGAGGCCTGCGGAGATCGAATGGCCTTCCTTGATCTGGCCGTCCTCATCCTGCAGCAGATAGGTGCGGTTGCCATGCAGCACGCCCGGCGAACCGGCGGTGATGGAAGCGCAATGCTCATCACCCGAAAGACCCTTGCCGCCGGCTTCGACGCCGACGATGCGGACATTCTTGTCATCGAGGAAAGGATGGAAGATGCCGATAGCATTAGAACCACCGCCGACAGCCGCGACGACCAGATCCGGCAGGCGACCTTCCGCCTCCAGCATCTGCGCCTTGGCTTCCTCGCCGATGACGGCCTGGAAATCGCGGACCATTTCCGGATAGGGATGCGGGCCGGCCGCAGTGCCGATCAGGTAATAGGTATCCTCGACATTGGTGACCCAGTCGCGCAGGGCCTCGTTCATGGCGTCCTTCAGGGTGCCGTGGCCAGCCGTGACCGGCTTCACTTCAGCGCCAAGGAGCTTCATGCGGAACACATTCGGGGCCTGACGGGCAACATCCGTCGCGCCCATGTAAACGACGCAGGGCAGGCCAAAACGTGCAGCGACGGTAGCGGAAGCAACGCCGTGCTGGCCGGCGCCGGTTTCGGCGATGATGCGGGTCTTGCCCATGCGCTTGGCAAGCAGGATCTGGCCAAGGCAATTGTTGATCTTGTGCGAGCCGGTGTGGTTCAACTCTTCGCGCTTGAAATAGATCTTCGCGCCGCCAAGTTCCGCCGTCAGGCGTTCCGCAAAATAAAGCGGGCTCGGACGACCGGTATAATGTGCACCGAGATGCTTGAGTTCCGCCTGAAACGCGGGATCGGTCTTGGCCTTGTCCCATTCCGCCTGCAAATCCAGAATGAGCGGCATCAGCGTTTCGGCAACGAAGCGACCTCCGTAAATGCCGAAACGGCCGTCCTCATCGGGACCAGCGCGAAAAGAATTGGGTGTTGGCGCGTCGTTCACTTCAAGCTCCCTTTGGGCCTTTCGACCAATCATTCACCACATCGAAAAATGCGTCGATCATGGAAAGATCCTTGACGCCCGGCGCACTTTCCACACCGGACGATAAATCTAGTCCGCTTGCCCTGGTCTCCGCCAGCGCCTCGGCGACATTGTCCTTGTTCAATCCCCCGGAAAGCATGTAATCCACACTTGCGTCAAGTGATCGCAGGATGGTCCAGTCGAAGGAGACGCCGTTGCCGCCCGGAAGCTCGGAACCGGCGGGCGCTTTGGCATCCAGCAGAAAACGGTCGGCTATTCCAATATAAGGGTCGATTTTGGCAAGATCAGCGGCATCGCGAATGGAAATCGCCTTCATGACAGGCAGGCCATATAGCGCCTTGATGTTCAGCAGCCGTTCCGGGCTTTCATTGCCATGCAGCTGGAGGATGTCCGGTTTGACGAGATCGACGATTTCATCGAGATAATCATTGTCGGCATTGACGGTGACGGCAACCACCTTGGCGGCGCCACGGGCACCTTCCGCCAGCCTTCCGGCAATATCGGGCTCGATGTTGCGCGGGCTCTTTTCAAAGAAAATAAAACCGACATGGGACGCACCACGCCTGACGGCGCGCTCCAGCGCTTCCGGTGTCTTCAATCCGCAAATCTTGATATCCGGTTTCATACCCGCGACCTGACATGAAATGCGACAAGAGTCGAGCCAAATCGCATCCATTCCTGACGGAATGTTTCACGTGAATCCAGATGGCGATCCGCGCCGCAGGTTTCAATCGAAATCGATGGCGTGGAGTCTGGAACCATGGCGTTTCAGCCAGCTCTTGGCTTCTTCCGTGTGCGGGCAGAGCTTTTCGCATAGTGCCCAGAATTTCGGGCCGTGGTTCATTTCGCTCAGATGCGCGACCTCATGGGCGGCGAGATAGTCGATAACCTTTTCGGGGGCCATGACGATGCGCCATGAGAAGCTCAAGTTTCCATCATGGGAACAGGAGCCCCAGCGGCTGCGCGTATCCTTCATGCTGATGGAGCGCACCGGCCGGCCGGCGGTACGCGCATGAGCAGCCACAAGCCGTTCCAGATCCGCCTTCGCTTCCTTTTTCAGAAATGTCGCTATCCGTCGTCTCAGATGTTCCGGCGCGCCGCTGACCTTCAGAATAGCCATCCCATCGGCGTCTTTCGTGACATGTGTCAGCCCTCGCAGGCTGCCAGTATGGTCAATACGGTGAGATATGCCACGAATATCGATGGTCGCACCCGGACGCAAACCGTCGTCGGGGCTGAATTTCACAAGCTTGCCTTCCAGCCAGCCCTGGTGCCTTTCGAGAAAGTCATCCACCTGGCGGTGATGCAAGCCCATCGGGATCGTCAGCTTCAGTGCCCGGCCGCCTGGTTCGATGCGCAGCGTAATGCGCGTGGCGCGCGGATTTTCCCTGACCGTAATCGGCACCTGCCTGCCCGCCACCGCAACGGTGCGCTGGCTGGGCAGCGCCTTCTTTGGGGCCGGTGATTTCAGGGATTTTCTGAGGAGCGAAAACATGAACTCTTCATAACCGATTCGACCGTCGGTTGGCCATGCAAATGCGCGGCATGGCCCGCCGTCTGCCCTTAAGCTGTCTGGTGTTTACGGATAAAATCCAGCATGCGCGGCACGATTTCCTTGCGGAAGCGCGAACCGTTGAAGACGCCGTAGTGCCCGACATCCGGCTGCATGTAATGGGCGCGTTTGTCTTCAGGGATGTTCCGGCAGAGATCATGCGCCGCCTTTGTCTGGCCGACGCCGGAAATATCGTCATTCTCGCCTTCCACCGTAAACAATGCGACTTTGCGAATGGCCGCAGGATCGACCGCCCTGCCCCGGTGCAACATGTTCCCTTTCGGAAGCGCATGGTCGATAAAAACCGTTTCCACCGTCTGCAGATAGAACTCCGCCGTCAGATCCATGACGGCCAGATATTCATCGTAAAATTCGCGGTGTTTTTCGGCGGAATCGCCGTCATTCTTGACGAGGTTGAGGTAAAAATCCTTATGCGCCGTCATATGCTTGTCGAGGTTCATCGACATGAAGCCGGAGAGTTGCAGGAAGCCCGGGTAGACATTGCGGCCAAAAGCCGGCTGCGGCCACGGCACCTGCATGACGACATTGTCGCGGAACCATTCAATGGGTTTCGCCTTGGCAAGACCGTTGACGGCAGTGGGGTTGATGCGCGTGTCAATCGGACCGCCCATGAGCGTCATGGATGCCGGCGCGAATTTATCGCCATCGGCCTCCATCAGCGAAACGGCGGCCAGCACCGGCACGGATGGCTGACAGACGGCGACCACATGCGTGCCCGGCCCGATCGCGCGCAGCATTTCGATGACATAGCTGATGTAATCGTCGAGATCGAAGGTGCCCTCACTCACCGGCACCGTACGCGCATCGGCCCAATCGGTGATGTAGATATCCGCCGAAGGCAGCAGGGCTTCCACCGTCCCGCGTAACAGGGTGGCATAGTGGCCGGACATCGGCGCCACCAGCAGCACCTTCGGATCGGACTGGCGGGCTGGATCGAGTTCCTTCTTGAAATGAAGCAGATTGCAGAACGGACGTGACCAGACGGTCTCTTCGACAACATTGACGGTCTGGCCATCGACGATCGTACTGCCGAGAGCGAATTCCGGTTTTGCGTAACGGCGCGTCATGCGCTCAAAGACCTCAAAACCGGCATCGAGGCTTCTTCCGAAAGCCGTGCTGGAAAGCGGATTGAGCGGATTGTTGCAGGCCTGGCGCATCATGTCGGCGCCGGCGCGAAGCGGCGCCATGGCCGCATGGTTCATTTCATAGAGGTGGTAGAACACTGATGACGCCTCCCTCGCGATCAAGCTCTTTTTTCAACCATAGCAGCTTTTCGCAGGTGCACAAAACCGAAGGCGCCGGCGGTTTCCCGCCGACGCCTCACTTTCCGTTGAACGCCGTGGCGATCAGATATCGGCGACGAAGGTCTGCTTCTGGGAACCGAGGCCTTCGATACCGAGTTCCACGACATCGCCAGCCTTCAGGTAACGCGGCGGCTTCAGACCCATGCCTACACCGGGAGGAGTGCCGGTGGAAATGACATCGCCGGGATGCAGCGACATGAACTGGCTGAGATAGGAAACGACATGGGCGACGCCGTAGACCATGGTCTTGCTGGAGCCGTCCTGCATGGTCTGGCCGTTGACCTTCAGCCACATGCCGAGATTCTGCGGATCGGCGATTTCATCCTTCGTCACCAACCAGGGGCCGATGGGGCCGAAGGTGTCGCAGGACTTGCCCTTGGTCCACTGGCCGGCACGCTCGGTCTGGAAGGCGCGTTCGGACACATCATGCGAAACGCAATAACCGGCGACATAGTCGAGAGCATCGGCTTCCGAGACGTATTTGGCGGTCTTGCCGATGACGACGCCGAGCTCGACTTCCCAGTCGGTCTTCTCAGAACCGCGCGGAATGGTGACGTTGTCATTCGGGCCGACGATGGCCGAGGTCGCCTTCATGAAAATGACCGGTTCCGGCGGTACGGTGGCACCCGTTTCGGCGGCGTGGTCGGAAAAGTTGAGGCCGATGCAGATGAATTTTCCCGTTCCGGCAACGCAGGCGCCGATGCGCTCTTCGTTCAGTACCGGAAGTGTGCCGAGATCGATCGCGGCGATCTTCTTGAGGCCCTCGGGAGAAATGGCTTCGCCGCCAATGTCTTTGACATGGGCGGACAGATCGCGGACTTTTCCTTCCGCATCGAGGATTGCAGGTTTTTCCTGGCCGGGCTGGCCGACACGCATCAATTTCATGGAACTCTCTCCCGGTTGTCAGACAAGGTGATGCATATATGAACGATGCATTCATACTTGTCACCCCTTGACTACGCCAAGTTTCGAAAAATACCTTTTCCTTCCCGTCAATCAAAAGGACATGGCCCGTGACGAACAGCAATTCCCGGCAATCCGAATATCCCGTCGATCCTCTTTTCCTCGATCGCTGGTCTCCGCGCGCCTTCGATGGCCATGCCATGCCGTCCCAGCATTTGCTGACCATTCTGGATGCCGCGCACTGGGCGCCTTCCGCCTCCAACTATCAGCCATGGCGGTTTGTCTATGCGCACAAGGATAGCGAAGACTGGCCGCTCTTCGTGGAACTGCTGATGGAGGGAAACCAGCGCTGGGCAAAAAACGCCTCTGTGCTGCTGTTTGTCATTTCCCGCGACTACAACATCTCGCGCGACGGTGAGAAAAAACCATCCTCGACCCATTCCTTCGATGCGGGGGCTGCCTGGTTTTCGCTTGCCATGCAAGCTCACCTGCTCGGTTATCACGCCCATGGCATGGCTGGCATATTGAAGGACAAAATCGTTGAAAAACTGAACATCCCGGAAGGCTACAAGGTCGAGGCCGGGGTCGCCATCGGCACGCTGACCGACAAGTCCGTTCTCCCTGACGATCTGGCGGAACGGGAAGTGCCGAGCAAGCGTCTGCCCTTGGCGGATGTGGCCTTCGAAGGGCGCTTCACCGGCAAAGCCGACTGATTTCCGCTCATCCGGCAAAACAAAAAGGCCCGGCGGAAATTGACCGCCGGGCCTTTTGTTAAATTTTCGTTTCACGTGAATCGTTACGCGAAACACCCCACAGGATTAAATGTCGAGGTTGGCGACGCTCAGCGCATTTTCCTGAATGAAGTCGCGGCGCGGTTCCACCTCGTCGCCCATCAGCCGGGCGAACAGGCCGTCGGCGTCCGTCGCGTCACTCACCCTTACCTGCAGCAGGGAGCGAACATTGGCGTCGAGCGTGGTTTCCCACAGCTGCTCGGCATTCATTTCGCCGAGGCCCTTATAGCGCTGCATGGAAAGACCCTTGCGGCCGGCGGCGAAAATCGCATCCAGAAGCGCGCGTGGACCGGCCAGTTCCATGGTGCCGTCCTTGCGTTGCAGGACCGGCGGCGTAGCGTAGATATCACGCGTGCGGGCTGCGAGCTGATCGATATGGCGGGCATCGGCCGAACCGAGCAGTCCCATATCCAGCGTCGAGACTTCCTTGACGCCGCGCACCATGCGCTCGAAGCGCAAGCCGCCATCCTGCAGCACCGTGCCGGACCAGCCACGTTCAGTTTCTTCCGCGATCATATCGAGACGCCGCGCCACTTCGGCAACGGTTTCCTCGGCGCGGGCAGCATCGGCCGAAAGCTCGGGGTTCAGCGCGCCGGCAATGGCAGCCTGTTCCACGATCGAGCGGCTGTAACGCGAATGCAGCCCATCGATCAGCGAGCGCATGCGCACCGCATCCAGAATGACTTCGCGAAGATCGGCGCCGATACGCACTTCGCCAGAACCGAGCGTCAGCGACGCTTCCTCGATACCCATGGAGATCAGGTACTCTTCCAGCGCCTTTTCATCCTTGAGGTACTGCACGGATTTGCCACGCGTGACCTTATAAAGCGGCGGCTGGGCGATATAGAGATGGCCGCGCTCGATCAGCTCCGGCATCTGGCGGAAGAAGAAGGTCAGAAGCAGGGTACGGATATGGGCGCCGTCGACGTCAGCATCCGTCATGATGATGATCTTGTGGTAACGCAGCTTGTCGGCGTTGAACTCGTCCTTGCCGATGGAGGTGCCGAGCGCGGTAATCAGCGTGCCGATTTCCTGGCTGGACAACATCTTGTCGAAACGGGCGCGCTCGACGTTCAGGATCTTGCCACGCAGCGGCAGGATCGCCTGGGTTTCGCGCGAGCGGCCCTGCTTGGCCGAACCGCCAGCGGAGTCACCCTCGACGAGGAAGAGTTCGGATTTCGCCGGATCGCGCTCCGAGCAGTCGGCAAGCTTGCCGGGCAGAGAGGCGATATCGAGTGCACCCTTGCGGCGCGTCAGTTCGCGCGCCTTGCGGGCGGCTTCGCGGGCAACCGCCGCTTCCACAACCTTGCCGACGAGGATTCTCGCGTCGGACGGATGTTCTTCCAGCCAGGTGGAGAGCGCTTCGTTGACGAGGCTTTCCACGACCGGACGCACTTCGGACGAAACGAGCTTGTCTTTCGTCTGCGAGGAAAACTTGGGGTCCGGCACTTTGACGGAAAGAATGGCCGTCAGACCTTCACGGCAGTCCTCACCCTGCAGGCTCACCTTTTCCTTTTTCAGGATGCCCGAGGTTTCGGCATAGGAGGTCACCTGACGGGTCAGCGCCGCGCGGAAACCGGCCATATGGGTGCCGCCGTCGCGCTGGGGAATGTTGTTGGTGAAGCAGAGCACGTTTTCATGGTAGCTGTCGTTCCACCACAGCGCGACCTCGACGGTGATACCGTCCTTTTCGCCCTTGATGGCGACTGGCTTGTCCACCAGCGGCTTCTTGGCACGGTCGAGATAACGAACGAAGGCTTCGAGACCGCCATCATACAGCAGCTCTTCCTGCTTGATGTCCGAATGGCGCTTGTCGGTGAGCAGGATGCGCACGCCGGAATTCAGGAATGCGAGTTCGCGCAGGCGATGCTCCAGCGTTTCGTAATCATAGTCCGTCATGGTGAAGGTCTGCGGGCTCGCGAGGAAGGTCACTTCCGTGCCAGAGCGGCCTTCATATTCGCCAATGACAGAAAGCGGCGCATCGGCAACGCCATGCGTAAAGCCGATTTCGTGCAGCTTGCCGTTGCGGCGGATTCTGAGCTTCAGCCAGACGGAGAGCGCATTGACCACCGACACGCCCACGCCATGCAGGCCGCCCGAGACCTTATAGGAATTCTGGTCGAACTTACCGCCCGCATGCAGCTGGGTCATGATGACTTCGGCGGCGGAAACGCCTTCGGAAGAATGGATGTCGGTCGGAATGCCGCGTCCGTTGTCCGTCACCGTCACCGAGCCGTCGGCATTCAGGGTCACCGTCACTAGATCGGCATGACCGGCGAGCGCCTCGTCGATGGCGTTGTCGACGACTTCATAGACCATGTGGTGCAGGCCGGAACCGTCATCGGTATCGCCGATATACATGCCGGGCCGTTTGCGCACGGCATCAAGGCCCTTGAGGACCTTGATCGAATCGGCTCCATATTCCGCGTTCGCGCCGACTTCGCTTGACGATGTTTCGGTCATAAATACTCTTTCCAAAGTTTTCTCGGGCCAGGTTTCCAGTGAGAGGGCCTGAAGCCAGCGAATCACTCAAATCCGACATGCGACTATAGAAATTCTACACCCAATCCCAAAGGCCGCATGCTTCAGGATGCTGCATAAAGCAGGGGATAGAGGGGTTTCAATCGCAAGAACGGCTTTTTTGCAGCACGGCTGACAGTTCCTCTACCACACTCGGCGGCAGCTTGCGAATATCCCGTGCCAGCCGGTTGGCGAAAGCCGTATATTGCGGCGGCAGACCGATGGTGTCGATCACCACTTTCGGGTCGGATGAGCCGGCCAGAAAGAACAATTCCTCCGCCTCATCCCAGATGATGTTGAAATATCCGGCGATGCGCTGGAGGAGATCGAAACTCGGCTTGCCGCGCTTGCCATGCTCCAGCGCCGAAAGATAGGCCGGCGATACGCCGATTGCGGCGGCCATTTCCTTCTGCGTCACGCCCTTGCGCTCGCGAAGCTGCCGCACGGCCTCCGCAAAAGGCGTCATGATTTTTCACCCCGCCGACGCGCCAGCCGCACATAAAGTGCACCGTCGCCGCCGTGATTGGCGGATGCATCCTCATAGGATGAGATCAGGTGGCGATATTCCGGCTTGGAAAACCACATGGGCACCGCCCTTTTCAACGCGCCGTCGCTGCCGATGGAACGGCCCTTGCCTGTTATGACGAGCACGTGTCTCAGACCGCGTTCATGCGCACGCAGCAGAAAATCAAGCAGCACCGCATGGGCTTCGCTCTGGAACATGCCATGCAGATCGATCCGCCCTTCCAGCGGCAGCCGGCCACGGGTGAGCTTGCGTTTGACCGGTTTTTCCATCGGCTGATGAATCTTCGGCTTCTTGTCCGGAGCAGGTGGCGACGGCTCGGCCGGCTCCGCAAGCATTCGCGGAAAAGCGCCTTTGCCAGTCTGCGGAACATCGGGTTCCACCGGAGGTTCCTCTATGTCGTCGAAGGCCAGCAGGTCTTCCAGCCTGCCGGAGATCGGCCGCGTGGTTTTTGCGACCTTTCCCCACAGAATGCGCTCTTCCTTGCCGAGCTTGCGACTGCTCTTCATCGCCGATACCTCTGCGCAGCCACCTGCGGTATCAGTATATAAAAATCGGCCTCATTGCGCACCGTACCGGCCAGCTCTCCCGCTTCAAAACCGGAGCCGGTGAAAATATCGCCACGCGCCGGGCCAACGATGGCCGAGCCGGTATCGAGCGCCAGCATCAGCCGCGCAAAATATTTTCCGTCATCGAGATGGGTAAGCGACGGCGCATGGATGAAGAAGGGAAGCCCGAAAGTGTGGAGGAGCCTGTCCACCGCAAGCGCTCGCCCGGCGACCAACGGAACCTTCGCAGCCGCAATCGGCCCCATATCCTGATCGGCGACATCCGCCTCCCGGAAAAAAATATAGGACCTGTTATGCCATAGCACCCCATCCACCTCGTCCGGATGGTCAGCGAGCCATTTGCGGATCGTTTGCATCGACACGGTTTTCGGATCGAGTTCCCCGCGGTCGAGCAGCAGACGGCCAATCGGTGAAAAAGCGTGCCCGGCCTTGGCCGCATAGGTGATGCGCTTTACCGCGCCATCGCGAAACACCAGACGCGCCGCACCCTGCACATGAACGAAAAACAGGTCGACCTTCGATTTTGCCCAGGCAATCTCAAGGCCCCTGCCCTCCAGATACCCTTCATCGATCGCCTGGCGGTCTGGAAAATGGGAAATACCGTTTTCATCCTCCCTGCCGAAAGCATAGGACGTATCGAAGCCGGCGGGCCGATTGGCATCGTCGATGTCCACGAGCTCTGGCGGTCGGCGGTAAATCGGATAACGCCAGATGTCGTCGGGCTCGGACGACACTTCCAGTTCGGGTTCGTAAAAAGCGGTTACGAAACCGCTTTTTCCCTGAGCTGGAGAAATCCTGAAAGGCACACAATTGGTTTCAAAAAACCGGCGCGCCTGTTCCGGGCTGCTTGTCTGGTTTTTCTCTGCGCTTTCCAGAAGCGAGACCAGTTCCGCCGCCGTGACCCCGAGCGCGCCGGTCCTGTAGGGTTTTGCATTCCGAAGATGCGACAGGATTGTCGCCATCGCCGGAAAAAGCTTGCCCGGATCGTCTTGCCGCCATCCGGGCAGGTCGCTGAAAGAAACTTCTTCGATCGAAAAGGGCGCGGTCATTGCTCGGATTCGGTAGCGATCAGCTTCCAGTTCGGATCGCGCGAGCGGATATCGCGCGAGAAGGTCCAGATGTCGTCCACCTCCGCAACCGCATCCGGATCGCCATCCACCAGCTTGCCATCCTTGTCATAGGTCGCCGAAATCAGCTGGCTGACGATCCTCAGCGTGATCTGCACTTCGGAATCACGCACACTGGCCTGCGTGATATCTGCCTTCTCGATACCCACGAAGGTGGACTTCACCACCTCGCCACGACCTTCCCTCTCGGAAATGGCCGCCTCGAAACCATCGAAAACCTCCTTCGACAGAAGGTTCTTGAGCGTCTTGCGGTCGCCATCTGCAAAGCCCATGACAATCATTTCATAGGCCATGCGGGCGCCGTTCAGGAATTCCTTCGGCCCGAAGGACGGGTCCCTGGTCATCACCTCACGCAGCGACGCATTGAGCGGCGTATCGACGGGCGCAAGCGCATCCGCCTCGGCAAAACGGTTTTCGTCGTCACCCTCGCTGCGCCTCGGCAGGGTCACGACCTTGTTATCGTCTGCAACGGGACCCTTTGCCACATCTCGCGGGCTATAGGGGTCGAATGGCGGCTTCTCGTTGCCCGTGCGGCGACCGAGGACACTGCGCAGCTGAAAGAAGATCAGCACCGCTGCAACGAGAAAAAACAATGTGATAAAGTCGCTAAAGCCCATCTTTTACCAAAACCGCCATTTAAATTCGAAAACCACACCATCATATAGTCTGCATCTTATCATCATTCAAATGTGCAGATTCAATCATCGGTGTCCCGGGAACCGGCAATCTGCCAGAGATGCACACGCAAGGCTAGAAGATGCGTTTTTCCTTTCTCCCCATCGTCATCCTGATGATGCCCATCCTCGAAATTGCCGGTTTCATCATCGTCGGCAAGGCGATCGGTTTATGGCTGACATTGGCGCTTGTCCTGTTCACCTCGTTTCTGGGGTTGCTCATCCTGCGGCTGGGCGGCATCGGCATGGTAAGAAACCTTCAGGATGCGGGCCGCACCGGCGCGCAGCCGGCGGATGAGCTGGTGAATGGCGCCATGCGCGTCGTTGCCGGGATTCTGCTTTTCATTCCCGGTTTCATTACCGACATTCTCGGCCTTCTGCTTCTCTCGCCCACCGTGCGGCGCTTTTTCTGGAAAGCCTTCGGGCCGCGCGTCGTCGTTGCGGGTTCCTTTCGGCAATCCGGCCAGCAATCCGGTCCTCAGCCCGGTGATTTTTCCGGCTTTCGGAATGATCCGGGACATGCGCGCAATTCGAAGGTAGTGGATCTCGACGAGGAGGAGTTTCATCGCGAAGAGCCAAAGGGTTCCCCAAGGTCGCGCAAACCGGACGATCGCGATCTGCCCAAACCCTGATCCCGGGCGGAATGGATCGCGATGACCCGATCACGAAGGGTTGTAAGCCCCCGGTCGAAATGATAGACCGCCTTCCACGAATTCACGCCGTGAGGAAATGTAATGACCGCTGAAAATGGTGCACAGGGCGCAGTAAGTCCTTCCCTCAACATTCTTGCCCAGTACATCAAGGATCTTTCCTTCGAAAATCCGGGTGCTCCTCGCTCGCTTCAGGCCCGTGACAATGCGCCGTCGATCAACATCAATGTCAACGTCAATGCAAACCCGATCTCGGGTTCGGATTTCGATGTTGTCCTGACGCTGAACGCGGAAGCCAAGGATGGCGACAAGGTGCTGTTCGCAGCCGAGCTGGTTTATGGCGGCGTGTTCCGCATCGCCGGCTTCCCGCAGGAACATATGCTGCCGGTGCTGTTCATCGAATGCCCGCGCCTGCTGTTCCCCTTCGCGCGCCAGATCATTGCGGACGTTACCCGCAACGGCGGTTTCCCGCCGCTGATGATCGATCCGATCGATTTCGCGCAGATGTTCGCCCAGCGCGTTGCCGAAGAACAGGCAAAGGCCAAGGTTCAGGCCGTACCGAACTAAGTGATGCGGCTCTGCGCTGCAGAATTCAGACAAAACAAAACCCGGGTTCATGCCCGGGTTTTTCTTTGACGGCATTCACCGTTTCCGGTGCCTGGACAGGCATCAATTCTGGTAACGGTTCCAGATCGCCTTATCGCCCATGCCGAGGACGAGTTTGCCATGGGCCGCGACCGTTTCCGCATCCAGCCTCGAGGGCAAAGCCCGCGGCCTTTGCAGCGGCTCAAGCGGCACGTCCTCCTCGACGATGATGGTTTCCTGCTTGGCGGCGGAACCGAAACCGAGCGCCGTCTGGCGCCCACCGATCATTTCAATATAAACTTCGGCGAGCAGTTCGGAGTCGAGAAGAGCGCCGTGCTTGGTACGGTGGGAATTGTCGATGCCGTAACGCCGGCAAAGTGCGTCCAGCGAGTTCGGTCCCATGGGGTGCTTGCGACGGGCGAGCGAAAGCGTATCCGTCACCAGATCGGCGGCGACCGGTTCAATACCGAGACGGGCGAATTCCGCATTGATGAAGCCCATGTCAAATGTTGCATTATGCGCCACCCAGCGCGCGCCCTCGAAGAAGTCACGAATCTGGTCGACGACCTCGGCGAATTTGGGTTTATCCTTCAGAAACTCGTCGGTAATCCCGTGAACGGCAAGTGCGTCGGGGTGAACCTTGCGATCTTCCGGGCTGATATAAAGATGCAGCGTGCGGCCGGTGGGAAAGTGGTTGATCAGCTCGATGCCGCCGATTTCAATCACGCGGTCCAGCTTCGATTCAAGGCCCGTGGTTTCCGTATCGAAAATGATCTCACGCATTCATCTCTCCGCGGCGCGACTCAGCGGCCAGTTTCTGCAGAATCTCTCTTACCTGATCCCGTGCCGCTTCGACACCATTTCCGGAATCGACGATAAAATCGGCACGGCGGCGCTTTTCCGCGTCGGGCATCTGCCGGGCGAGGATCATTTCGAATTTCTCTTCCGTCATTCCCGGTCGGGACAGAACCCGCTCTCGCTGAATCTCCGGCGCGCAGCTGACGACAACGACTTTATCGACGCGGCTTTCCGCCCCAGTTTCGAACAGCAGCGGAATGTCGAGGAGGGCAAATTGCCGATCCTCTTTCCTTGCCTGCTCCAGAAAAGCCTCCTGCCTTCCGCGCACCAGCGGATGCACGATCTCTTCCAGTCTGCTAAAATTAGCCGGATTCTGCCGCAAGACCTCACCGAGTTTCTGCCTGTCCACCGTGCCGGAAACGGTTGTGCCCGGAAAGGCGGCCTCGATCAGCGGAACGGCTTCCGCCCGGTAAAGTCCGTGCACGACCTCATCCGAATCGAGAACCGGAACCCCCTCCCCGGCAAACAACTTCGCCGTCGTCGTTTTTCCCATTCCTATCGAGCCGGTGAGACCGATGACGATCATCAATGTTTCTCCATGTCCTCGATGATGAGAGAACGCAGGGCCTCATCGACCTCCGGCATTTTGCCGAACCATCGCTTGAAACCGGGTTTTGCCTGATGGAGCAGCATACCGAGTCCGTCGACGGTTGCGATGTCCTGCTCTTCCGCCATTTTCAGGATCGGGGTTTTCAACGGCACATAGACGATATCGGTTACGACGGCCTGATCTGCCAGCGGCGAGAAATCGATATGTGGTGCTTCCGTTCCATCCATGCCGAGCGACGTCGTATTCACGAAAAGCCCGGCACCCTGCATGACCTCATGAAGCGCTGCCTGGGGATGGGCAAAAACCCGCGGCCCAAAACGGTCGGTCAGTTCGCGCGCCCGTTCGACGGTACGGTTGAGAACATGGATTTCGGCGATACCGCGATCACGCAGCGACTGAATGACCGCACGACTTGCGCCGCCGGCACCTAGAACCACTGCTCGCTCGGTCCTGTCCCAGCCCGGATGCCGCTCATCGAGATTGGAGACGAAACCATAACCATCCGTATTGGTGGCGTGAAGCTCGCCCTCCTCCATCCAGACAGTGTTGGCGGCGCCGAGTTCTTCCGCCAGAGCATCTGGTCTGTCTGCCAGCCGGTAGGCCGCTTCCTTGTGGGGAATGGTGACATTGCCGCCAACGGCCGTGCCTGGCCTACCCTGCTTCAGCGTTGCAATGAAATTCGCGAAATCGTCCGGAGAGATTTCCACCGCCTTATAGGAACCGGCAATGCCGAATTTCTTCAGCCAATAGGAATGGATAATAGGCGATCGCGAATGCTTGATCGGATAGCCGACAACGAAGGCGTTTATGGTTAATGTTTCACGTGAATCAGCCATCGATGACATCCATGTCGCGCAGTTTCGATAAAAGCGGCAGAAGCGGCAGGCCGAGAATCGTGAAATAATCGCCCTCGATAGAGGTGAATAGCTGGATTCCCTCTCCTTCGAGCTGATACGCGCCGACGCTGCTCAAGGCCTTTTCTCCCACCCGTTGCAGGTGGCGGGAGACAAATTCGGCGCTCAAAGTCCGAACGGTCAACTCGGCGCTGGAAACGATCTGCCACACCACCTCGCCATGTCGGACGAGAACGGCAGCACTGTTCAGGCGATGGACCTTGCCGGACAATGACAGCAGATGCGCCTCGGCCTCCGCCATGGTTTTCGGCTTGTGATAGACGCGGGCGCCGAGCGCCATGGTCTGGTCGCAGCCGAGAACCAGTGCTTCCGGATAAAGCGCGCCGACCGCAAGAGCCTTGGCCCTGGCGAGTTCCAGCGCAACCTCTTCCGGACTGGCACCGTCTCGTTCCAGCTGTTCATCGAGCGCACGCTCGTCAATATCCGCCGGGATGGCCGAAAATGTCAGCCCTGCATTGCGCATCAGCATCTGGCGGGATGCGCTGGACGAGGCGAGGATCAATTCTTGTTGCATCGACTGTCTGCTCCGAATGGTGCGATTCGGATTATCGTGTCCTCGAACGAAGGGCAAGGATCGCCGCCGCCGTTTCCTCGATGGAGCGGCGCGTGACATCGATCAGCGGCCAATTGTTGCGGGCGCAGAGCGCTCGTGCATATTTTAGCTCTTCCATGATGGTGGCCCGATCCGTGTAGCGGCCGCTGTCAAATCCGCCCGTCGCGCCGAGTTCCCGGTTTTCACGCACCTGCGATATGCGGTCCGATGTCGCAACCAGCCCGACGATCAGCGGCCGCGTGGCCGCATAGAGGCTGTCGGGCAAAGGCACATTGGGAACGACCGGTATATTGGCGGTCTTTATTCCCCTGTTGGCGAGATAGATGCTGGTCGGTGTTTTTGAGGTGCGGCTGATGCCGATGATGACGATATCAGCCTCATCATAGGTTTCGGGCATTTGCCCATCGTCATGATCCATGGCGAAATTGAGCGCCTCGATCCGGGCGAAATAATCCGCATTCAAGGCATGTTGCGCTCCCACCCGCCGTCTGGACGGCGCACCTAAATAGGTCTGGAAGATGCCGATGATGGGTTCAAGGACATTCACGCAGGGCACGCCAATCGCATGGCACCGCAGATCCAGAAACTCCGCCAGCTGCTGATCGACGATCGTATAGAGAACGATGCCCGGTTCCTTGTCTATGAGATCGACGACCTGCGCGAGCTGCTTCTGGTTTCGAATCATCGGATAGACATGTTCCACCGGCATGGAGGCGTGGAACTGGGCCGAAACGGCTCGACCGGCCGACATCAGAGTCTCTCCCGTTGAGTCCGAAATCAGGTGCAGATGGAAGAAGCTTTTTTTGTTCTCCACGCTGTTTTTCTCCCGCTGTTGATAAACCGGGACAAATCTCCGAATTGTCCTGCGGGTCGAACCGCGACGTGAATAAAGTGGTGTTTTTCCACAATCCGCAAGTGGCTTCAATCGCCTCCGACGTGCTTGTGAATTGTTGGAAGAATGCGAAACCGTTCAAAATTTTCCCCAGATTATCCACAATCGTCCTGTTTTTCTGAGGCGTCATAAATAACTGAAATTATTTATAAAATTTCTATTTTCCGGGTTATTCTAAAACAAGCGGATCGATAACATCCGCAGGCACGCTTGAAACTTCGTCGCTGCGGCATTTCGACTGGAATGATTTTAATCCTTGCTACCCACAGACTCTAAGAAATAGAAAATCTTTTAAATCTCTTTGATTTTATTTTTTTAGAAGCTGGGTGCCATGAGCGAACGCAAGGTTATGACGGTGTTGAACGGGCAGACGGTCACACCGCCGCCCATATGGCTGATGCGACAGGCTGGGCGTTATCTTCCCGAGTACAGGGAAACGCGAAAGAGCGCCGGTAGTTTCCTCGATCTCTGTTATAATCCCGAACTGGCGACGGAGGTTACTCTCCAACCCATTCGCCGGTTCGGGCTCGATGCCGCCATTCTCTTTTCCGATATTCTGGTGATACCCGACGCGCTTCATCGCAACGTGTCTTTCAGCGAAGGAAAAGGTCCGGCCATGGACCCGATCGATGTCAGCGGTATCGAGAAGCTGGATGCCGCTAATGTCATGGCGCATCTTTCTCCCGTTTTTGAAACCGTTTCCCGTCTGCGCGCCTCTTTGCCCCATGAAACGACGCTTCTCGGTTTCTGCGGCGCGCCGTGGACGGTTGCGACCTATATGATCGCGGGACACGGAACGCCGGATCAGGCTCCGGCGCGGCTGTTCGGTTATCAGGAGCCGGTGGCCATGGAAAAGCTGCTGGCTTTCCTCGCCGATGTTTCCGCCGATTATCTGGTGGCGCAGATCGATGCAGGCGCGGATGCGGTTCAAATCTTCGATTCCTGGGCCGGCGTGCTCGGTGAGAAGGAATTTGAGGATTATGCGATAAAACCCGTTGCTCGCATTATCGCATCGGTGCGTACCCGTCGGCCTTCGGCAAAAATCATCGCCTTCGCCAAGGGGGCTGGTTATCTTCTCAAGGATTATCGTCGCAAGACGGGCGCCGACGCCATTGGGCTCGACTGGTCGGTGCCGCTGAGCTTTGCCAGGGACTTGCAGAAGGAAGGGCCCGTGCAGGGCAATCTCGACCCCATGCTGATGGTGGCGGGAGGCAGGGCGCTGCAGGATGGTATAGATGCCGTGCTGCAGGCTCTTGCACAGGGTCCGCTGATCTTCAATCTCGGCCATGGCATCACCCCGCAGGCTGACCCGGAAAACGTCACCCGGCTGGTGGAGCGGGTGCGTGCCGGCGGAGCCGGGGCATGAGCGGCGAAAAACAGACATCCACCCGTTCCGGAAACCGAGCGGCATTGCGCGCCGGCATTGCGCTGGGTGTCTTTGCTGCCTTCGTCGCCCTGTTATTCTATGCCGATCCGGCCGATCTCTATCTCTGGATCAAGGCGCTGCATATCATCGCCGTGATTTCCTGGATGGCGGCGATTTTTTACCTGCCGCGACTCTTCATCTACCACACCGATGCACCCGCCGGTTCGCAGCAGTCAGAAACCTTCAAGGTGATGGAGCAGCGGCTGATCAAGGTGATCATGAACCCGGCGATGATGATATCCTGGATATTGGGACTTTATCTCGCCTGGTCGGTTTATGGTTTTTCCGGCGGCTGGCTGCATGCCAAGATGGCGCTGGTGGTGCTTCTGACTGTGACCCATGTTTATTTCACGCGCAGTGCAAAACGTTTCGCGCGGGATGAAAACAAGCGGCCTGCCCGTCACTGGCGGTTGATGAACGAGGTTCCGACGGTGCTGATGATCCTCATCGTCATACTTGTGGTTGTGAAACCCTTCGGTTAAGACGGTGCGACGATAAATTTCGCGGAATTCGTGCTTTCCTCTTGCAGCGGCCGTGTTCAATCGCTATTTTCGGGCCACTCATCTTCGTGGCATGTGAATTATTCAGTCATCTGCGGTACCTCCCACAGCATCTGATTCGCGAACACGCCCTCCCCCGACATTACATTATCAAACGGTCTTCTCTTCATGGCTGAAATGAAGCTTCAGGAACTTAAGAGCAAATCGCCTACCGACTTGCTGACTTTTGCCGAATCCCTGGAAGTTGAAAATGCGAGCACCATGCGCAAGCAGGAGCTCATGTTCGCAATCCTCAAGGTTCTCGCGAGCCAGGACATCGAAATCATCGGCGAGGGCGTCGTTGAAGTCCTGCAGGACGGTTTCGGGTTCCTGCGATCCGCAAATGCAAACTATCTGCCCGGTCCGGACGATATCTATATCTCGCCGTCGCAGATCCGCCGCTTCTCGCTGAAGACAGGCGATACCGTTGAAGGCCCGATCCGCGGCCCCAAGGAAGGCGAACGTTATTTCGCGCTTCTCAAGGTCAATACGATCAATTTCGACGATCCGGAAAAGATTCGCCACAAGGTTCACTTCGACAATCTGACGCCGCTTTATCCCAATGAGCGCTTCAAGATGGAACTGGATGTTCCGACCTCGAAGGACCTGTCGTCGCGCGTGATCGATCTCGTCGCGCCGCTCGGCAAGGGTCAGCGCGGATTGATCGTGGCGCCGCCGCGCACCGGTAAGACCGTTCTGCTTCAAAACATCGCCCATTCCATCACGGCAAACCATCCGGAATGCTACCTGATCGTTCTCCTGATCGATGAGCGTCCGGAAGAAGTGACTGACATGCAGCGTTCCGTGAAGGGTGAGGTTGTGTCCTCTACCTTCGATGAACCGGCCGTCCGTCACGTGCAGGTCGCCGAAATGGTGATCGAAAAGGCCAAGCGCTTGGTCGAACATGGTCGTGACGTCGTCATCCTGCTCGATTCCATTACGCGCCTTGGCCGTGCCTACAACACGGTTGTTCCTTCCTCCGGCAAGGTTCTGACGGGTGGTGTGGACGCCAACGCCCTGCAGCGTCCGAAGCGTTTCTTCGGTGCCGCTCGTAACATCGAAGAAGGCGGTTCGCTGACCATTATCGCGACCGCGCTGATTGATACCGGCAGCCGTATGGATGAAGTCATCTTCGAAGAATTCAAGGGTACCGGTAACTCGGAGATCGTGCTCGACCGCAAGGTTGCCGACAAGCGCATCTTCCCGGCGCTGGATATTCTGAAATCCGGTACGCGTAAGGAAGACCTGTTGGTGCCGCGTCAGGATCTGCAGAAGATTTTCGTTCTTCGCCGTATTCTTGCGCCGATGGGTACGATGGACGCCATTGAGTTCCTGATCGACAAGCTGAAGCAGACCAAGAACAATTCGGATTTCTTCGAATCGATGAATACCTGATCCAAACTTTAGCCGGATTCATCATAAGAGCTTTAAAGCCGTATCCGTTTATTCGGATGCGGCTTGACTGTTTTAGACCGAGGTGAATGATGCCAGCTTCCGCCGATACGATCTATGCGCTTTCCAGCGGTGCCCTGCCGGCGGGTGTGGCTGTTCTCAGGATCAGCGGCTCGAGGGCTTTCTATGCCTTGGGGATGTTGACGGGCCGGGAACTTCCTTCACCACGAAAAGCTACGCTCTGCTCGATTCGGAATCGAAACGATGAGATCATCGACCAGGCGCTGGTAATTGCTTTTCCAGCGCCAAATTCTTTCACGGGTGAGCATTGTGTTGAAATTCATAGCCATGGCAGTCGCGCTGTCATGGCTTCGATTTTCGCCGAGCTTGAAAATCTAGAGGGACTTCGGCCTGCCGATGCCGGTGAATTCTCTCGTAGAGCCTTCGAGAATGGGAAGATGGATCTCCTTGAGGTCGAAGGCCTCGCCGATTTGTTGCAGGCTGAAACGGAAATGCAGCGGCGGTTGGCGGTGGAACAGAGCACTGGCAAATTGTCGGCACTCTATGATGGCTGGGCTAGCCGCCTAACGCGCGCTCGCGCTCTCATCGAAGCGGAACTGGATTTTGCCGACGAGGAGGATGTTCCGGATTCCGTGGCGGCTCAGGTTTGGGAAGCCATGGCGCTTCTCAAAAAGGAAATCGGCGATCATCTCCAGGGTGGCGAAAGCGGAGAAATCATTCGCGACGGGTTCAAGGTCGCCCTCGTCGGTGAACCGAATGCAGGCAAATCCACTCTTTTGAACGCCCTTAGCGGCCGCGATGTTGCTATCGTTACCGATATTGCCGGCACCACGAGAGATGTCTTGAGCGTTGACATCAATCTGGAAGGATATCTCGTCCGGATATTCGATACGGCAGGAATACGGGAAACACAGGATGTCGTGGAGCTTGAAGGCGTGCGGCGCGCGGTTCTGACGGCGGAGACCGCAGATCTCATTCTGCTGCTGCAGGATAAGGATTCGCTTCCGAAACAATCTCTCGAACCGTTCAAAAACCGGAGCTACTTGCGAGTTAGAACGAAAACAGCGCTTCATTCCCCTATCTTGGATGATGGATTTGATTTGTCTATCTCAGCCAAGGAAGGGATAGGCTTGAACGAACTGCGTTCGATGCTGAAGCAGGAGATAGAAAAACGCGTCGGCGCCGGCCAGACTTTGGTTCCCGCGCGCGCCAGGCATAAAAAACGACTTGAAGAGACGCTGAACTATGTTAGTGATGCGCTCGATTCCGAGACCCTGGACCTTGCGATAAGGTCGGAATATTTAAGACTCGCGGCGACATCGCTCGGACGGATCACCGGCCGCGTTGATGTGGAAGATTTGCTCGGCGTGATCTTCTCGGAATTCTGCATAGGAAAATGATTCACGTGAAACATCGATGGCCGAGGCGGCGATGTCGATGCTGAGAGAACAGGGCGCAAGGATATGCACCAGTCATTCGATGTCATTGTTATAGGCGGTGGCCACGCGGGCAGCGAAGCCGCGGCCGCTGCTGCAAGGCATGGTGCAAAAACCGCCCTTATTACCCACAAGCGTGAGACGATTGGCGTCATGTCCTGCAATCCCGCCATCGGCGGTCTGGGAAAGGGACACCTCGTTCGGGAAATCGACGCGCTGGATGGTTTGATGGGTCGGGTTGCCGATGCAGCAGGCATCCAATTTCGCATGCTCAATCGCAAAAAGGGACCGGCCGTCCGCGGTCCGCGCACGCAAGCCGACCGGCGGCTCTACCGCGAAGCCATGCAGCGTGAGATCGATGCGATTGATAACCTGACCATCATTGAAGGCGATGCTTTCGATATTGAGATGGCCAATGATCGCGTCGCCGCCGTTATCATGAAGAACGGTAGCCGGATTCCTTGTGGCGCGGTCGTGCTGACGAGCGGTACCTTCCTGCGTGGTCTCATTCATATCGGTTCCGAAAAGATTCCGGCGGGACGTGTGGGAGAAATGCCGTCTGTTGGCCTCTCGGACACGCTCTCGCGGCTGGGTCTCGTTATGGGTCGCCTGAAAACCGGCACCCCTGCTCGACTGGACGGGCGCACGATTGACTGGAATGCGGTGGATCGGCAGGCCGCTGATGAGGATCCTGTCCCCTTTTCCTTCATGACGGATCGTATTCTCAATCCGCAAATAGAATGTGGTGTAACGCGCACCACTCCGGCTGGCCATAAGATCATTCAAGACAATATTCATCTGTCGGCGATGTATTCGGGACAGATCGAAGGGGTTGGTCCGCGTTATTGCCCTTCGATTGAGGATAAGATCACCCGTTTCGGTGAACGGGACGGTCATCAGATATTCCTCGAGCCGGAAGGTCTCGACGATCACACTATTTATCCAAACGGCATATCGACGTCCCTTCCCGCTTCCGTTCAGGAGCAATTTATCCGAACGATACCGGGGCTTGAACAGGTGACGATCCTTCAGCCGGGTTACGCGATCGAATATGACTATGTCGATCCGCGCGAGCTGAAGCCGTCGCTGGAATGCCGCAAGATTCCCGGATTGTTTCTGGCCGGTCAGATTAATGGCACGACGGGTTATGAAGAAGCGGGCGCTCAGGGTCTCGTTGCCGGCTTGAATGCATCGCTTTATGCGGGCAATGCGGATCCCGTCTATTTTAGCAGAACCGAGTCTTATATCGGCGTCATGATTGATGACCTGACGTCGAAAGGTGTCAGCGAGCCCTACCGCATGTTTACGTCCAGAGCGGAGTATCGTCTTTCGCTGCGCGTGGACAATGCGGATCTGCGGCTTACACCAGTCGGTCAGATGGCTGGCATTGTCGGCCGCGAGCGGCAGGAACGCTTCGTAAATTTCGTTTCTGATCTGGATCGCGGTCGAGAACTGATGAAGGCGATTTCCATCAGCCCATCCCAGGCGGCGAAGCAGGGGTTGAAACTTAATCAGGACGGTCAACGCCGATCCGTTTATGAATTGATGGCCTATCCGGATATGACTCTCGGAGTCCTTACCGAACATTGGCCGGAATTGGGGGCGCTTGACGGAAAAGTTGCCGAGGTCTTGCAGATCGAGGCGAGTTATGCGGTCTATATGCAGAGGCAAAGCGCTGATATCGTCGATATCAAGCGGGACGAAGACAGAAAAATTCCTGATGACTTTGATTTTAAGAGTCTGTCCGGGCTTTCCAATGAGCTTAAACAAAAGCTGGAAAAAGCTCGTCCTGAGAATATTGCCCAGGCCGCTCGTGTTGACGGCATGACGCCGGCTGCGATATCGCTGCTGCTCGCACTTCTGCGGAAGGATTCCGCAACGCGAAGTGAAAAATTACGCATGCACCAATAGCGAGTCGGATTATGAAGATAAACGGCCAGAGTGTTTCACGTGAAACACAGGAAAGGCTGGAACATTTTGTCGAGCTTTTTAAGAAGTGGAACAGAACCACAAATCTGGTAGCGCCTTCCACTCTCGCCGAGCTCTGGAACCGGCATGTGGCCGACAGCGCGCAAATATTCCAGCTTTCTTCTCAGCCAAAAAAGTGGATTGATCTTGGAAGCGGTGGCGGATTCCCCGGTGTCGTCACTGCGATTTTTCTGGCGGAGCTTGGCGACGGTTGGGTTGATCTGGTCGAAAGCAACAATAAAAAGGCGGCATTCTTGCGAATTGCACTGAAGGAAACCGGTGCAAGAGGTGCAGTCCACCCTGTCAGGATCGAGACAGCACCGGAAATCATCAAAAATTGCGATGCTGTTTCAGCGCGCGCACTCGCCGAACTGGATCTGCTTTTCGATTATATCCATCCCTGGGCGCAGAATAACCCGAATCTCAAGGCCTATTTTAATAAAGGCCGGGATTATGATTCTGAAGTGCAGAAAGCACATGGTCGCTGGGAGTTTGATCTGGTAAAACATCAGAGTGCCATTGAGGCAGATTCTGTTGTTCTTGAAATCAGCAACCTCGCTTTGAGGCGCTGATAAGCTGGCCAGGTGCGGCATGACTTTGGAAAAAAACCGGATTATCGCAGTTGCAAACCAGAAAGGCGGCGTTGGTAAAACAACAACCGCCATCAATCTGGCTACCGCGCTGGCGGCTATTGGTGAGCGCGTGCTGATTGTGGATCTGGACCCGCAGGGTAATGCGAGTACCGGGCTTGGAATCGACCGCAAGGAGCGCAAGCTTTCGTCATATGATCTTCTGGTAGGAGATCATGGGGTAGCGGAAGTTGCTGTTCCCACCGCCGTTCCCAATCTCGACATCGTACCTTCCACGATGGATTTGCTCGGTTTCGAGATGCAGGTCGCGAATGTTTCCAACCGCGTTTTCCTGCTGCGGGCGGCCATGGAGACAGAGGAAGCCAGAGGCTACTCCTATATTCTCGTCGACTGCCCCCCTTCTTTCAATCTTTTGACGATGAATGCCATGACGGCCGCACATTCCGTGCTCGTGCCGCTGCAATGCGAGTTCTTTGCGCTGGAGGGCCTTAGCCAGTTGCTGGATACGGTCAGTCAGATTCGTGGATCGGTGAACCCGCAGCTCGATATTCAGGGCATTGTTCTTACGATGTTCGATGCGCGCAATAATCTTGCACAGCAGGTTGTTTCGGACGTGCGCACGCATCTGGGCGAAAAGGTTTACCACACGCTCATTCCACGCAATGTGCGTGTTTCCGAAGCGCCGTCCTATGGTAAACCGGCAATTCTCTACGATCTGAAATGCGCCGGCAGCCAGGCCTATCTGCAACTGGCGTCCGAAGTGATTCAGAGAGAGCGTCTGCGTAAAGCCGCCTGACGTTTGCCGGAATTTATGGAGTAATATCTTATGAGTGATGATCTTTCCAAGCGTCGGCTGGGGCGCGGTCTTGCCGCATTGATCGGAGAAATGGACCAGCCTGTGCCGGTGGGTGAGCCGCAGCGTGCTGTCAACGCCGATCGTACCATTCCCATCGAATTCATCGCTCGCAGCCAGAGGAACCCGCGGCGTCATTTCGATGAGAATGAGCTGCAGGATCTTGCCGCCTCCATTCGTCAGCATGGAATTGTTCAGCCTGTGGTCGTAAGAACGGTCGGAATCAACCGATACGAGATTATTGCGGGCGAAAGACGCTGGCGTGCGGCGCAGCTGGCGGGCTTTACCGATGTTCCCGTCATCGTTCGCGATGTGGATGACCGCACGGCGCTGGAACTGGCGATTGTCGAAAACGTACAGCGTTCCGACCTCAATCCGCTCGAAGAAGCTATGGGGTATGAGCAGCTGATCGCCGAACACGGCTATACGCAGAATGATCTCGGTGAAATCATCGGCAAGAGCCGAAGCCACGTTGCCAACAGCCTTCGGCTTTTGAAGCTTCCCGATCCGGTGCGTGATATGCTGGCGGATGGTTCACTCTCCGCAGGTCATGCCCGCGCGCTTGTTTCCACCTCCGATCCGGCGACGCTCGCGAAAACAATCGTATCCAAGGGACTTTCGGTCCGTGATGCCGAGCGCCTGGCGCAGAATGATATCAAATCGCAGGGCGATGTTGCGGAGAAACGACCTGCTGCGGAAAAGGATTCCGATACGATTGCGCTCGAACGCAGCTTATCCGATGCTCTCGGGCTGGATGTGAAGATCAGCCACAAGGGCGGATCGGGGCAAATCCGTATCGGTTACCGCACATTGGAACAGCTTGAAGCGGTATGCCGGCTTCTGGAGCAGAAATAAGTAACTATTTGTTTAAAATAAAAATACCCGCCAAGGGCGGGTATTTTTATTTATGGCGCTCAAAAATCGATGGCCCGGCCTTTTATTTCGTAGTCGCCGAAACGCACGGGTTCCGCGCCGCCGCGGCCGCCGGTTTCCGGCGGCAGCTGGAGATCGGTCTGTTGCCTGCGCCGTTCTTCCGCTTCTTTCAACGCTCGCTGCGCCGCCGGCGAAAGTCGCTTTACACTTTCGGCTCCACTGTCTGTGGCGTTGTCATTATCTGCATTCTGCATGAAATCCTCCCTATGACGGGATATTGAAATACGTTTGCCGCTTCCCAGATTATATAATCTCAAGGGCTTTATAAACCCCGGAATATTCCCGGTAAGTGACAAGGAGAGTTTAACGGATGAACATGATGCGCACGGCAATGCTTCTGGCCTTCATGACAGCATTGTTCATGGGTGTCGGTTTTCTGATCGGCGGCAAGGGCGGCATGATGATAGCCCTGGTCATCGCGGCTGGTATGAATATTTTTTCCTACTGGAACTCTGACAAGATGGTTCTCTCCGCCTATCATGCGCGGGAGATCGACGAGGCGAATGCACCCGAATTTTTTCACATGATCCGCGACCTGTCGCAGAATGCCGGTCTGCCGATGCCGAAGGTCTATATTTACGATAGCCCGCAACCCAATGCCTTCGCGACCGGGCGGAATCCGCAGAACGCCGCTGTTGCCGCTTCGACAGGCCTGCTGGAGCGTCTGACGCCTGAGGAAGTGGCCGGTGTCATGGCGCATGAGCTTGCGCATGTGCAGAATCGGGATACGCTGACCATGACAATCACGGCCACGCTGGCGGGCGCCATCTCCATGCTCGGCAATTTTGCCTTCTTCTTCGGCGGCAACCGGGAGAACAACAATAACCCGCTCGGCTTTATCGGCGTGCTGGTCGCGATGATCGTGGCGCCGCTGGCAGCGATGCTGGTGCAGATGGCAATCAGCCGCACGCGGGAATATTCCGCCGACCGGCGCGGTGCGGAAATCTGCGGCAACCCGCTCTGGCTTGCTTCCGCCTTGCAGAAGATTTCGGGCATGGCGCAGCGCATTCACAATGACGATGCCGAGCGTAACCCGGCAACGGCGCATATGTTCATCATCAATCCGCTTTCCGGCGAGCGCATGGACAATCTCTTCTCCACCCATCCGAATACGGAAAACCGCGTGGCGGCGCTGCACGCCATGGCACAGGAGTTTTCCCCGCAAGGATCGACGCCGCCGCCATCGGGTGATAGACCTCTGCGCAAATCAGGCTCCGTTCCCAAAACAGGCTGGGGACGCGGCAATGAAAACGAGCGCAAGGGGCCGTGGTCTTGACATCCGATATTCAGAATAAGCCGGCGCGGTCCAGAAAACCGAGACCGGCAAATGGGAGGGGCCGTGAAGACGGCCCTTCGTCTTTCCAGGACAAGCCGGGTCTCGCCGCGCGCATCGCCGCCACCCGCATTCTGGCGGCCGTTCTGGAAAAGAAGACCTCGCTGGATGGGATGCTCGATAGCGAAAACGGCAATCCCGTCTATCGAGCCCTGTCACTTGCGGACCGGGCGCTGGTGAGAGCCATCGTCAACAGCGCGCTTCGCCACCTCCCGCGGATTGAAACGGCATTGTCGATGCTGCTTGATGGGCCGCTGCCGCAGGGCGCGCGATCGCTGCATCACGTTCTTGTCGTCGGTGCGGCGCAGATGCTTTACCTCGATGTTCCGGATCATTCCGCCGTCGATCTCGCGGTGGAGCAGGCTCACCGCGATCCGCGCAACCGGCGTTTCGTCAAGCTGGTGAACGCCGTTCTCCGACGGCTCGGTCGTGAAAAAGCGGATATCGAGAAGGCCGTCGCTGACATTCCGGTATTGCCCGACTGGTTCCATGCGCGGCTTGTTTCCGCCTACGGCAATGAGGTTGCGCAAAGGATTTCGGAGGCGCAGCTGACACCCTCCTCGATTGATCTGACGATCAAGGCTGATCCCGCTCTCTGGGCGGAAAAACTGGGCGGTACGCTCATGCCGAATGGCAGCGTGCGTCTGGGTGAATTCGAGGGGCAGATTCCATCGCTCGAAGGCTTCGCTGAAGGTGCGTGGTGGGTGCAGGATCTCGCCGCCAGCATGCCGGTTCGGCTTATGGGTAACATAGCGGGCAAACGTGTCGTAGATCTCTGTGCTGCTCCGGGCGGCAAGACCGCGCAGCTTGCGCTGGCGGGCGCTAATGTGACGGCGCTGGATCAGTCCGGTAACCGTCTTCGTCGTCTCAGGGAAAATCTCGACCGGCTTGGTCTCCGTGCCGAAACGGTGGAGGCCAATATGCTGAAGTATCAGCCGGAACAGCTTTTTGACGCGGTCCTCCTCGATGCCCCCTGTTCTTCCACCGGGACACTTCGCAAACATCCCGATGTCTGCTGGACCAAGGATGAGAACGATATTGCCAAACTCGCTGCCCTCCAGGGCCAGATGCTGCGGCATGCGCTGACCCTTGTTGGCCCCGGCGGCCTCGTGGTGTTTTCCAATTGCTCGCTCGATCCTTCCGAAGGAGAAGCGATGATTGCCGAGGTTCTGGTGGAAAATCCGGGTGTGGAGCGTGTTGCCGTCCGCCGCGAGGATTGGCCCGGAATGGAAGCGGCCATCAGCTTAAATGGTGATCTTCGCACGACACCGGACATGTTCGGCGGTGTCGATGGGTTTTTTAGCAGTGTCTTGCGTAAGAAGTAGAAAAAAGCCAAGCTTTCGCGAATCATTAGATATTTATCGAAAACGTTCCGGTCGTCGCGGTTCACTGATAAAAACAAAACATGTGAAACGGGAAACACAGCTTGTTAGGGTCCTTTGCAGGCAGCATGAATGCCGCCGGTCTTCTGTCGCGGATGGCGTATCGTCATCTGTGTGTCGGCCTCACCCCTTTGCGCCTGCATGTGTCGCGATTTGCCACCCGTGCGCCAGATGGTCTGGTAGCGGCGCCGACCGATCTCAGAGCCATCGATCCCTATTTCGCCGAGGAACTGTTGCGGGGCCGCATCGCGCTGGCCGGGCGTGTCGTCGAAACCGGCGGAGCTTCGCCATTTCAGGTGGAATATCCCTCGGCGGTCTTTGAAGAACGGCTGCATGCATTCAGTTGGCTGCGGCATATTCGCTCCGATAAATCGAGCGAGGCTTGCAAACGGGCGCGGCGCATCGTTGCGGAATGGATGGTGCTTCATGGCAAACGGCTTGCAGGCACTGCCTGGTCGCCGGAAATCGCCGCACAAAGGCTGATTGCCTGGCTTTCGCACTCTCCCGTGGTTTTATACGAGGCCGATGCCGGCTTTTATCGCCGGTTCCTGAAAAGCCTCGCCTTTCATGTGCGGTATCTCGAAAGAATCGTCAGACACGCGCCCGATGGCGAAGCGCGGCTGAGGATCAGGATTGCCTTGGCCATGGCTTCCATCGCCATGCCAACGCGCCTTTCGCGGATCACGCGGAATGGAATGAAGCTGGCTCAGGAAATGGAACGCCAGATTCTGCCCGACGGCGGGCATGTTTCCCGCAATCCACGCGTCATGCTGGACCTGCTGCTCGATCTCCTGCCGCTTCGGCAAAGTTATATCAATCTTGGCCATGATCTGCCTTCCGGCCTGGTGCCGGCGATAGACCGCATGTTCCCGGCGATCCGGTTCTTCCGGCATCAGGGCGGCGATCTCGCGCTGTTCAACGGCGCCACGGCGACGCTCGCCAATGAGCTTGTTTCCGTGCTGCGCTATGATGAAACGGCCGGCCGGCCCTCCAAGGTCCTGCCGGACGTGAACTACCATCGGCTTGCGACGGACGATACGGTCATCATCGTGGATACGGGCTATCCCGGCTCGGCCGAGCTTTCACGCAATGCCCATTCGGGTTGCCTGTCTTTCGAAATGTCCTGTGGCAAGAACCGCTTCATCGTTAATTCCGGCTTTCCACGCAACGCCGCGCCGGAATATCAGCGGGCCAGCCGTTCCACGGCGGCGCATTCCACCGTCACGCTTGCGGATACATCATCGTGCAGACTGTCACGCTCGCGGCTGCTTGGTCCGATCATGGTATCAGGCGTCAGCCACGTCGACAGCCGGCGTGGAACGGATGCAAACGGCAATGACATCCTGTGGGCGTCTCATGACGGCTATTTGCAGAATTTCGGCTGCCACCATGAGCGGGAAATAGAATTGAATGCGGCCGGCACCAAGATAAAGGGTCGGGATCTGCTTCGGGCCGATGCGAGTGCGGTAAAAACGCAATTTCAGTCGGTCACGGCGGTTTCACGTTTCCATATTCATCCCCACATTCAGATACACCAGCGGGATGAGGAGTCGGTCTATCTGGAGGCAGCGGATGGAACCGTCTGGCTGTTTTCCGCACCCGGGCTGGAGCTTTTCGTCACCGAGGATGTCTTCATGGCCGATGCGTCCGGTATGCGCCCGTCGCAGCAGATCGAACTCCCCTTCAATCTCGCAAATACGCGGGAAATCCGCTGGCTCATCGAACGCCAGGCCTAGACAATTTCTGGCGCGGTCGGTCAAAAACCATCATAGTTTTCACCGTTCGGCATCCCCGCTGTTTATTAATCCGGTAAGCTGTGTTAACGCGGCGGCAATTGCTGGATCAATCCCATTCCAGCCTGTCCTCCCCGTTAAACGGAGTATGCCTGATGGCCGTCGTGTCCAAGAAAATCCCCGCCCCCGATAAGGTCAAAATCCGCACGGCGCTTCTTTCCGTGTCCGACAAGACTGACATTATCGAGCTGGCGACGGTTCTATCGAAGCTTGGCGTCAAGCTTCTGTCGACCGGTGGAACGGCGAAGGCCATTGCCGAAGCAGGCCTGCCTGTGACGGATGTCTCCGACGTAACGAATTTTCCCGAGATCATGGACGGCCGCGTCAAGACGCTGCATCCGAATGTCCATGGCGGGCTTCTGGCCATCCGGGACGATGCGGAACATGTCGAGGCGATGAAGGCGCACGGTATCGAGGCGATCGATCTCTCGGTCATCAATCTCTATCCCTTCGAAGAAGTTCGCGCCAAGGGCGGTGATTATCCGACGACGGTGGAAAACATCGATATTGGCGGCCCGGCGATGATCCGCGCTTCCGCCAAGAACCACGCCTATGTCACTGTTGTTACCGATCCGTCTGACTACCCCGATCTGGTTGAAGCCCTGCAGGCCGATGACGGCCAGACGTCCTATGCGCTGCGCCAGCGTTTTGCCGCCAAGGCCTATGCCCGCACTGCCGCCTATGATGCGGTGATTTCCAACTGGTTCGCCGAGGCGCTCGCGATCGAAACACCGGATTACCGCGCTATCGGCGGCGCGCTGAAGGAAAAGATGCGATATGGCGAAAACCCGCACCAGAGCGCTGGTTTTTACCTCACCGGCGAAAAGCGTCCTGGCGTTGCAACCGCGACGCTGCTTCAGGGCAAGCAGCTTTCCTATAACAACATCAATGACACCGATGCAGCTTACGAACTCGTGGCGGAATTCCTGCCGGAAAATGCGCCGGCAGTCGCCATCATCAAGCACGCCAATCCCTGCGGTGTGGCGACGGGTCCGACACTTGCCGAAGCTTACCGGCGGGCGCTGGCATGCGATTCCGTGTCGGCCTTTGGCGGCGTCATCGCCCTGAACCGCACGCTCGATGCGGAAACGGCGGAAGAAATCGTCAAGCTCTTCACTGAAGTCATCATCGCGCCTGACGTCACCGAGGAAGCCAAGTCCATCATCGCCCGCAAGCCGAACCTGCGCCTTCTGGCCGCTGGCGGCCTGCCTGATCCGCGCGCGGCCGGTATTACCGCGAAGACCGTCTCGGGCGGCCTGCTGGTGCAGAGTCGCGACAATGGCATGGTCGAGGATCTGGACCTAAAGGTCGTCACCAAGCGTGCGCCGACACCGCAGGAACTTGAAGACATGAAGTTTGCCTTCAAGATCGCCAAGCATGTGAAGTCCAATGCCGTCATTTACGCCAAGGATGGGCAGACCGCGGGTATCGGTGCCGGCCAGATGAGCCGTGTGGATTCGGCCCGCATCGCTGCCCAGAAGGCGGAAGATGCGGCGAAGGCTCTTGGCCTTGCCGAACCGTTGACGCGCGGCTCCGCCGTCGCTTCGGAAGCATTTTATCCCTTTGCCGACGGTTTGCTCGCCGCGATTGCTGCGGGTGCTACCGCCGTCATCCAGCCGGGCGGCTCGATGCGCGATCAGGAAGTGATCGACGCCGCGAATGAGCATAATGTGGCGATGGTCTTTACCGGCATGCGCCACTTCCGCCACTAAGCGCGGAAACAACCAAGAATAACGAAGGCCCGGAAATTACTTTCCGGGCCTTTTGTTTCACGTGGGACAGTCTTGGTGCCGCAGGTTCAAGTCACGGCCCCAACCTGCCACGGCACAAATTCATTATCGCCGTAGTCGTAGATTTCGCTGACGGTCTTGTCGCCGGAGGCCACCGCCAGAATATGCTCGAAAATTCGTTTGCCGGATTCTTCGATGGTTTCAGCGCCGGTGACGATCTCGCCGCAATTGATATCCATGTCTTCCTTCATGTGTTCATACATTTCGGAATTGGTGGCGATCTTGATGCAGGGTGACGGCTTGAAGCCCGAAACCGAGCCGCGGCCGGTGGTGAAACAGATGACGTTGCAGCCGCCGGCGACCTGGCCGGTGACGGCAACGGGGTCATAGCCGGGCGTATCCATGAAGACGAAACCCTGCTCCGTCACGGTTTCGGCGAATTCATAAACCGCCTTCAGGGGCATGGAGCCGCCCTTGGCGACCGCGCCCAGCGATTTTTCCAGAATGGTGGTCAGGCCGCCAAGCTTGTTGCCGTGGGAGGGGTTGTTATTGAGTTCGTCGCCATTACGGGCGGTATAATCGCGCCACCAGTCGATACGCTGTAGCAGCTTCTCGGCGACGGCAGGGGTGACGGCGCGCTTCGTTAACAGGTGTTCGGCGCCGTAAATCTCCGGCGTCTCCGAGAGGACCGTGGTTCCACCGTTGCGGACGATGAGGTCGGAGGCATAACCCAGAGCCGGGTTGGCGGAAATGCCGGAATAACCATCCGAACCGCCGCATTCCAGCGCCACCTTCAGCTTGGAAAGCGGTTGCTCCGTGCGGCGGGCGGCATTGACCATCGGCAGCATGGCCTTGATCTCGGCAATCGCTGCATCGATCGTCTTGCGGGTGCCGCCATGCTGCTGGATCGTCATGGTGCGCAGCCGCTCACCCTCTTCCATCTTGTAATGTTCGAGAATGGGCGCGATCTGGTTGGTCTCGCAACCGAGGCCGATCAGCAGAATGCCGCCGAAATTCGGATGGCGGGCATAGCCCTGAATGGTGCGGATCAGCAGGCGGTAACCTTCCGATTTCGTATTCAGCGCACAGCCGCCGCCATGGGTCAGCGCTACGACGCCATCGACATTGTCGAAACCATCAAGGCCACCCTGCTTGTTGAAATAATCCGCGATGTAACGCGAGACCGTGGCGGAACAGTTCACCGAAGCGATGACGCCGATATAGTTTCGTGTTCCGACCCCACCGAGGCCGCGGTCATAACCCTTGAACGTTCGGCGTTCGGCTTCCGGCACCATGCCCTTTTCTTCGATATCGACGCTGAACTGATGCGCGTGTTCGGAAGGTACCATGGCGAGGTTGTGCAGGTGCACGTGCCGGCCGGGCTCGATATCCTGGGTGGCGATACCGATGACCTGTCCGTATTTCAGCACCTCATCGCCCGATTTGATGAACTTCAGGGCCACCTTGTGCCCGCGCCCGATCAGCTCGAGCGCCGCCAGATCGCCCCTGCCCGTCGCGCCGCCGGCCGGAATGGACCGACGTGCCACCGCAACATTGTCGTTGGCGTTCAGCAAAATGGTTGCCTCGGAATTCTCACTCACGGGTTTTCCTCCTCCCGGTATATTGCCTGCTATGTTTCTAGATCAGTTTTCGACCCAGCGTCTCTTCGAACCTTCCAGATGGGTATGCATGGCGGCCTGGGCCAGCAGCGGGTCTTTCAGTTCAAGCGCCGCCAGAATGGCCTCGTGTTCCTGAAGCGCATGGGTCCAGGTATCGCGGTCTTCGAATTTCACGCGAAGCTGGGCCGAAATGGGGCTGTGGCGCTCATCGAAAAGGTTCGCCACCATTCGTGCCAAAACGCTGTTACCGGATTGTTCGGCGATCGTGACGTGAAACAGCCGATCCTGATCCAGAGGCTTGCGGCCGGCCTCGATTTCCCGCTGCATGGTATTGAGTATCTGGCGGAGGGTCGCGATTGTCTCATCGGTCATCCGGCTTGCCGCCAGCACGATGGTCGCCCCCTCCAGCGCGGCGCGCGCCTGCATCAGTTCGGAGGGGCTGTCACCGAGCGATTTGGTATGGTGGGTCGTCTGCAGCGCTTCCGCCGACACATAAACCCCGGAGCCCATGCGAATTTCGACGGTGTTGTCGATTTCAAGCGCAATCAGCGCCTCGCGCAAGGAAGGCCTCGATACGCCGAGCTTCTGTGCCAGTTCCCGCTCAGCGGGAAGCCGCGTGCCGGGCAGGAATTCACCCATATCGATGAGTTCGCGTATCTGATCCGCAATCTGCTGATATAACCTGCGCGGTTCCGCTATTTTGGCCTGACCACTCATGTGTTTTTTGACGTGTCCTGTCTGCAATTCGTATTTGGCCTTACCGTAACGCCAAGCGTATCAATACGCAAGGAATTACTTAAATATATGAAATTACTTATTTATTTTCGATTGTCTTGTGATGTAATGCCGCTGTTTTCGGTATGGCTTCGCAAATTTTGGCCTAATTGGCTTGACCATTCGGAAAAACCGGCCTAACCATTTGGCCTGTTCATGACCCCGGTGGAGCGGGATACGGGTGGGAGGTTTCCAGATGTCGCAGGGCGCATCGACAATTCGGGGCGATTTTTCGCCTGAACAGATGGCGCATGGACAGCGCACGGTGCTCCTGCGCCTCGATAACATCAGCAAGGAATTTCCCGGCGTCAAAGCACTGTCGAACGTGCATTTCGATCTGCGCGCCGGCGAGGTACATGCCGTCTGCGGCGAGAATGGCGCGGGAAAATCGACGCTGATGAAGATCGTCAGCGGCGTCTATCAGCCGAGCGACGGCACCATCCTTCATAAAGGTGTGAAGGTGCAATATGCATCGCCGCTGGAATCCGAAGCCGCCGGCATCGCCATCATCCACCAGGAACTGAACCTCGTTCCGCATCTTTCCGTCGCCGAAAACATCTATCTTGCGCGCGAACCGCGTCGCGGTTTTCTCGTCGACCGCAAGAAGCTGCGTCTCGATGCCAAGCGCTGTCTCGACCGGCTGGGTGTCGATATCGACCCCGATCGGATCGTCCGCGGTCTTTCGGTTGCCCAATGTCAGATGGTGGAAATCGCCAAGGCGCTTTCTCTTGACGCTGAAGTGCTCATCATGGATGAGCCGACCTCTTCGCTGACCGAGCAGGAAACCCGGCTCCTGTTCAAGGTCATTCGCGATCTCAAGGCATCCGGTGTCGGGATCGTTTATATTTCCCACCGTCTCGATGAAATGGCCGAAATCGTCGACCGTGTGACGGTTCTGCGCGATGGACGTTATATTTCGACCGACGATTTTGCTTCGATCACCGTTGATGACATCGTCACGCGCATGGTCGGGCGTTCGCTGGAAGACAAATTCCCCGAGCGTACATCGCGCCCCACGGAAGATGTTATTTTCTCCGTCGAGGGCCTGACACGCAGCGGCGTGTTCCACGACGTCGGTTTTTCGCTGCGACGTGGCGAAATCCTTGGCTTTGCCGGGCTGATGGGTGCTGGCCGCACCGAAGTCGCCCGGGCCATCTTCGGCGCAGATCCGCTCGATGCTGGCAGGATCGTTTTCAGCGGGCGGGAGCTTTCGATCAGCTCGCCGCAGGACGCCATCGAGGAGGGCATCGCCTATCTCTCGGAAGACCGCAAAAGCGATGGCCTCGCCATCAAGATGTCGGTGGCGGCCAATACGACGCTTGCCAATCTCGGCGAGGTTTCCAACCGTTTCGGGCTGATCGATTTCAAGAAACATGACGATGTGGCAAAGCGCTACGTCGATCTCCTGAATATCCGTACTCCCTCGATCGGGCAGACGGTGCGGCTGCTTTCCGGCGGCAATCAGCAGAAAATCATCATCGGCAAATGGTTGTTCCGGCAATCTCGCGTGCTGTTTTTCGACGAGCCGACACGCGGCATCGATGTCGGCGCGAAATTCGCGATCTACAAGATCATGGACGAGCTCGCCGCGCAGGGCATCGGCGTCATTCTCATCAGTTCGGAACTGCCGGAAATTCTGGGGCTGACGGATCGTATCGCCGTTTTCCATCAGGGCCGGATTACGGGCGTACTCGAAACCGCCAAGACCAATCAGGAAGAAATCATGCGGTATGCGTCCGGTTACGGCCGGACCGCGCAGTGAGGAACGACATGGCCAATATTGCAGAAACCAAGAAGAGCTTCGCAGTCAGCGACCGCCAGAAGGACATTATCCAGAAGTTTGCCGCACTTGGCAGCCTCTTTGCGCTTGTCGCGGTCTTTTCCGCCACCAGCAGCGCCTTCTTCACCGTCAATAACGGCATGACGATTGCGTTGCAGGTCACGTCCATCGCCCTGCTCGGCATCGGGGCCACGTGTGTCATCATCACCGGCGGCATCGATCTTTCCGTCGGTTCGGTGCTTGCGCTTGCCGGCGTCGTCGCCGCCCTTGCGGTGAAGGAACTCGGCATGCCGGTGCCGGTCGGCATGTTGCTCGGCATTCTGACGGGGTCGCTCTGCGGGCTCATCAATGGTCTTCTGGTCACGCGTTTCAAGCTGCCGCCCTTCATCGCTACCCTCGGCATGATGCTGATCGCCCGCGGCGTGGCGCTGCAGATCACCGGTGCGCGCGCCGTCTCCGGCCTTGGCGAATCTTTCGGCGAACTCGGCAACGGCGCCCTCTTCCGCATCGTTAACATTGGCGATGACGGCTTTCCGAATGTGGTGTTTCCCGGCATCCCCTACCCCGTCATCCTGATGGTGGTGATTGCGCTTGCGGTTTCCTTCATGCTCAATCGCTCGATCCTCGGCCGTCACATTTACGCTGTCGGTTCCAACGCCGAAGCCGCGCGCCTTTCCGGTGTCAATGTCGCCCGCGTTACCAATTTTACCTACATCCTGTCCGGCACGCTCGCCGGGTTGACGGGCTGCGTGCTGATGTCTCGCCTCGTCACCGCCCAGCCGAACGAGGGTGTGATGTATGAGCTGGACGCCATTGCCAGCGCCGTTATTGGCGGCACATCGCTGATCGGCGGCGTGGGCACGATTTCCGGCACGGCCATCGGCGCTTTCGTCATCGGCATCCTGCGCAACGGTCTCAACATGAATGGCGTCTCCGCCTTCACACAACAGATCATCATCGGCCTCGTCATTCTGGTCACCGTCTGGATCGACCAGTTGCGCAACCGCCGCTGATCAAGGGCCTGCGGACCCTTTCCGCAAAAAAGATCGGCAAGGGGAGGCCCGGTATGCCGACATCACGGAGGAAGAAATGAAGAAAATTGCGACTGCCCTTCTGACATCCGCAATTGCGCTGTGGAGCGTTTCCACCGTGCAGGCCGGTGAAATCGCCGTTATCGTCAAGACCGTCAACTCCACCTTCTGGCAGAACGTCCAGAAGGGCGCTGACGCGGCGATGAAGAACTCTTCCGGCAACACCATGACCTTCCAGGGTCCGGCTGCCGAGTCCGCCATTGCCGACCAGGTCAACATGGTCGAAAACGCCATCAACCGTAAGGTCGCGGGCATTGTTCTGGCACCTTCCGATCCGGACGCGCTGGTGCCTGCCGTCAAGAAGGCCTGGGAAGCCCGTATTCCGGTGGTTCTGATCGACTCGCAGCTCGCAAAGGGCTCGGAGCAATATTACCAGTCGTTTCTGGCGACCGATAACAAGAAAGCCGGCGAACTGGCAGCGCAGGCGTTGATCGACAAGGTGGGCAAGGAAGGCAAGATCGCCGTCATGTCCTATGTCGCCGGTGCCGGTTCTGAAATCGGCCGTGTCGGCGGTTTCACCGACTACATCCAGATGAATTCCAACCTGAAGATCGTTGGCCCGTTCTATTCGCAGTCGCAGATGGCGACCGCGCTGAACCAGACGACCGACGTTCTGGCCGCCAATTCTGATCTCAAAGGCATTTTTGGCGCCAATGAGCCGACGGCAATCGGCGTTGGCCGCGCGCTCGCCCAGAGCGGCAAGGCTGGCAAGGTCGTCGCCATCGGCTTCGACGGCAATCAGGACCTTCAGGGCTTCGTCAAGGATGGCACGCTGGCCGGTATCGTGGTTCAGGGTTCCTATCAGATGGGTGAAAAGGGCGTAGAGACCATTTCCAAGCTCATCGGCAAGGAAAAGGTCGAGAAGTTCGTCGACACCGGCGTCGTTGTTGTCACCAAGGACAATATCGAAAAGCCCGAAGCCAAGAACGTTCTTTACTGATTGCGTGATGACGCGCCGCTTTGCGGCGGCGCGTCTTTCCAAAGACAAGCTGGAAAGTCCCTGCGATGAAAGTCTCCGATACACGTAAATTGCCGCGCCGCGCCGTTGACGTCACCGTCATGGGCCTCGGTTGCGCCCAGATGGGCAATCTCTACCGCGTCACGCCCTATGAAGAGTCCAAGGGTGCGTTCGACAAGGCATGGGAAAGCGGCATGCGTTATTTCGATACCGCGCCGTTTTACGGCTATACGCGGTCGGAGCGCCGCCTTGGCACCATGGTGACGGAGTATGACCGGGGCGAATATACGCTCAGCACCAAGGTCGGCCGTGTGATGGTGCCTGACGAGACCGTCGGTCCGGAGGAGGATGCCTATATAGCGCCCCTGCCGTTCCGCCCGGTCTATGATTATTCCTATGACGGTATCCTGCGTTCCTTCGAGGCAAGCCAGCAACGGCTCGGTGTTCTGAAGCCGGATATTCTTTATGTGCATGATATCGGCTCCTTCACCCATGGCGAAAAGCACCGGCATTACTGGGAGCAGCTGACCACCGGCGGTGGCTTCCGCGCGCTTGGCAAGCTGCGCGAGGAAGGATCGACGGGGGCCGTCGGCCTCGGCGTCAATGAGTGGGAAATCGTCAGCGACGCCATGGATGTCTTCGATATCGACGTCGCCATGCTCGCCGGCCGCTATACGCTGCTGGAGCAGCAGAGCCTTGCTTTCATGAACCGTTGCGCCGAAAGCGGTGTCGCCATCGTTGTCGCCGGTGCATTCAATTCCGGCATTCTGGCCGGCAACCGCAAATTCAATTATGCCGACGCGCCTGCCGATATTCTCACGCGTGTCGATGCGCTGCAGGGTGTTTGCGAGGAACTCGGCGTATCGCTGCAGGCGGCCGCGCTGCAGTTTCCGCTCGCCCATCCGGCATCGGTCACGGTCGTCTCAGGTGCGCGCAATGCGCAGCAGCTCGCCTCCAATATCGAGTGGTTCGAACAGTCGATCCCGGATGAATTCTGGTCCGAACTGCACAGGCGCGGCCTGATTGCCGAAGGTTCGCCGGTGCCCGGCGGGAAGGCCTGAGGCGATGCTCATCGACGCCCACCAGCATTTCTGGCTGATGAAGGATCGCGCCGGGCAGTGGCCGCCGCCGTCGCTCGCCGCCATCTACCGGGATTTTCTCCCCGCCGACCTGTCGCCTTTGCTGGCCCCTGCCGGAGTTTCCGGCACCGTGCTGGTTCAGACGATGGAGACGGCGGCCGACACGGATTTCATGCTGGAACTGGCGGAAAAGACCGATTTCATCAAGGGCGTGGTCGGCTGGGTGGATATGAAATCCGCCGATGCAGCGAGTGAAATCGCCCGTCGGGCAAAACATTGGGCGTTCAAGGGTGTCCGCCCGATGTTGCAGGGCATGGAGGATGTCGCGTGGATCGATGATCCGGCACTCGATCCCGCTGTAGCGGCGCTGGTAAAGCACGGTCTGGCGTTCGATGCGCTGGTCCTGCCGCCCAATCTGCCGCATCTCCTCGCCTTTGCCCGCCGTCATCCGCAATTGCCTGTCGTCATCGACCATGGCGCAAAGCCGCTGATTGCTACCGGTCACTACAGCGGCTGGCGCAAGGATATGGCCGCTCTGGCGGCTCTCCCGAATGTCCATTGCAAGCTCTCAGGTCTGCTGACCGAGCGCGGTGAGCAGCGCCCGGAAGCGGTACGGCCTTACGCCGAGACCATTCTGGAACTCTTTGGCGGCAACCGCGTGATTTTTGGCAGTGACTGGCCGGTGTTGCGGCTGGCGGGCGATTATCAGGCATGGCTGGATTTCTGTCGCGATATCGTGCCGGCAGAGGACCATGCGGTAGTCTTTGGCGGTAACGCCGTTCGTTTTTATTCCCTTTCCCACAGGTGATGCATGCTGGCGATTTTCTGCGAAACCCCCGGTCAACTCGTCTCCAAGGAACTGCCAAAGCCAGTGCGTGGCGAAGGTGAAGTGCTGGTGCGTATTCGGCGCATTGGGGTTTGCGGCACGGATCTGCACATCTTCACCGGCAACCAGCCTTATCTTTCCTATCCGCGTATCATGGGCCATGAGCTTTCCGGCACGGTGGAAGAGGCGCCGCAAGGCAGCCATCTGTCCGCCGGCGATGTGGTCACCGTCATTCCCTATATTTCTTGCGGCAAATGCAGCGCCTGCCTGAAGGGCAAGAGCAATTGCTGCCGCAATATCGGTGTGCTGGGCGTTCATCGCGATGGCGGCATGGTCGAATATCTGAGCGTGCCGCAGCAATTCGTGCTGAAGGCGGAGGGGCTGAGTCTCGATCAGGCGGCGATGACCGAATTTCTGGCTATCGGTGCGCATGCGGTGCGCCGTGGCGCAGTCGAGAAGGGGCAGAAGGTTCTGATCGTCGGCGCCGGCCCGATTGGCATGGCGGTTGCGGTTTTCGCAGTTCTCGATGGCGGCGAAGTAACGATGATCGACGGCCGCACCGACCGGCTGGATTTCTGCAGGGAGCATCTCGGCGTCGCACACACGGTGGCGCTCGGCGAGGGCGACAGGGATCGCCTCTCCGACATCTCCGGCGGCGATTTTTTCGATGCGGTCTTCGATGCGACCGGCAATCCGAAAGCCATGGAGCGCGGCTTTTCCTTTGTCGGCCATGGCGGTTCCTATGTGCTGGTCTCCATCGTTGCCAGTGATATCAGCTTCAACGATCCGGAATTCCACAAGCGGGAGACGACGCTGCTCGGCAGCCGCAATGCCACGCCTCAGGATTTCGAGCGCGTCCTGCAGGCGCTGCGGGAAGGCAAGGTACCGGAAGCGCTGATCACCCATCGCATGACGCTTGCCGATGTGCCATCCAGATTCGCTGGCCTGACCGATCCGAAGGCCGGAGTTATCAAGGGCATGGTGGAGGTCGCATGACGCCCGATACGCCCATCCTGCAATTCGGCACCAGCCGCTTTCTTCTGGCGCATGCGGATCTCTTTGTTTCGCAGGCGCTGGATAAGGGCGAGGCTCTCGGGCGCATCGCGATTGTCCAGACGACCGGCAATGCGGAGAGCCTGAAGCGTGTTGCGGCGCTGAACAGCGGGGCACCCTACCCCGTGCGTATTCGCGGCATCCGCGATGGGCAGGAAGTGGATGAGGAAATTCAGGGCGGGGCTGTCGCGCGGGCATTGACGGCTGCGACCGACTGGGCCGAAGTGCGCCGCCTTGCCTGCGAGGCCGAGGTTATTCTGTCCAATACGGGCGACCGCGGTTATGAGCTGGATTCGGCTGATAGTGCCGGGCTTGCTGGCGATTTCATGATCGTACCGAAAAGCTTTCCGGCGAAACTCTGCATGCTGCTGCTGGAGCGTTTTCAGCGCAATCCGGAAGCGCCTGTGTCCATCTTCCCCTGCGAACTCGTGCCGCGCAATGGCGAAAAGCTGAAACAGGTCATTCGCCGGCTTGCCGATGAATGGCGATTGCCAGCAGGTTTTGCCTTTTATCTGAATGAGAAGTGCCGTTTCGCCAATAGTCTGGTGGATCGCATTGTCTCCGAGCCTATCGACCCGGTGGGTGCGGTGGCGGAACCCTATGCGCTATGGGCGATAGAGAAGCAGGACGGGCTTGTCCTTCCCTGCACGCATCCTGCGGTGGTGCTGACCGACGATCTCGATCACTATGAAAAGCTGAAGCTTTTCCTGCTCAATCTCGGCCATTCCTATCTGGCGGAACGCTGGTTGCAGGATGCGCGTGCGAAGGACGAGACGGTGCGTCAGGCAATGGCCGACGATGCTCTCGTTGCGGATCTTGAGACGCTTTGGCGGGACGAGGTTCTGCCGGTCTTTGCCGCCGAAGGTATGGGGGATGATGCGCAGGCCTATATTGGCGTGCTGCGGGAGCGTTTGCGCAACCCCTTTCTGGCGCATCGGCTCTCCGATATCGCCGGCAACCACGACGAAAAGAAGCGCCGCCGCTTTGCCCCGGTCATTGCGGCGGCAGAACGTCTGGGTTTGGATCTGCCGCAGTCGAAGCTGCGCGCTGCGCTCGCCACCATCAAGCAATAACGGAGTTTTTCATGCAGCGCATGGGCATGGTCATAGGCGTCAAACCGGAGATGATCGCGGAGTATAAAAGGCTGCATGCGACTGTGTGGCCTGAAATTCTGGCGCTCATCAGCGACTGCAATATCCGCAACTACACGATCTTCCTGCGCGAGCCGGAAAATCTGCTCTTCGGCTACTGGGAATATCACGGCAGCGATATCAGCGCCGACATGGCGAAGATGGCCGCAAGCCCCAAGAACCAGGAATGGTGGTCCTTCACCATTCCCTGCCAGCAACCGCTCGAAAGCCGGAAGGAAGGCGAGTGGTGGGCAATGATGGAAGAAACCTTCCACCACGATTGAACGATATCCTTTGACACTGACCACGAGTGAACGGCCATGACCCAAATTACTGATCTGCGTGTTTTCGACCTGCGTTTTCCGACCTCCCAGAGCCTCGACGGTTCGGATGCGATGAACCCCGACCCGGATTATTCGGCGGCTTATGTCATTCTCGATACCGATGAGCCTGGTCTCAAAGGCCACGGGCTGACCTTCACCATCGGCCGTGGTAACGACATTTGCTGCATGGCCATCGAAGCGATGCGGCATCTGGTCGTCGGCACCGATCTTGCCACCGTTACCGAGAACCCCGGCAAATATTGGCGGCATCTGACAAGCGACAGCCAGCTGCGCTGGATCGGGCCGGACAAGGGCGCGATGCATCTCGCCACCGGCGCCGTCGTCAATGCCATATGGGATCTGTTGGCCAAGAAGGCGGGCAAGCCGGTCTGGCAGCTCGTTGCCGATATGAGCCCGGAAGAAATCGCCGATATCGTCGACTATCGTTATCTGACTGACGTGCTGACCCGGGACGATGCGCTTGCGATCCTCAAAAAAGCCGAAAGCGGCAAGAAGGAACGTATCGAGACGCTGAAGAGCGAAGGTTATGCCTGCTACACGACCTCGGCCGGCTGGCTCGGTTATGACGATGCCAAGCTGCGCCGTCTTTGCCAGGAAGCCATCGACGCCGGATTCAACCATGTAAAGATGAAGGTCGGCCGCGATCTGGAAGACGACATTCGCCGTCTCACGATTGCCCGCGAGGTGATCGGTCCTGACCGTTACCTCATGATCGATGCCAACCAGGTATGGGAAGTGGATCAGGCAATCGACTGGGTGAAGAAGCTCGCCTTCGCCAAGCCATTCTTCATCGAGGAGCCGACCAGCCCGGACGACATTGCCGGTCATCGCAAGATCCGTGCGGCCATCGGGTCCGTTAAGGTGGCGACCGGTGAAATGTGCCAGAACCGCATCATGTTCAAGCAGTTCATCGCCGAGGGCGCCATCGATGTGGTGCAGATCGACAGCTGCCGCATGGGTGGTTTGAACGAGGTGCTGGCGGTGCTGCTGATCGCCGCCAAATACAATCTGCCGGTTTGGCCGCATGCCGGCGGCGTCGGCCTTTGCGAATATGTGCAGCATCTGTCGATGATCGACTATCTGGTGGTGTCGGGCACGAAGGAAGGCCGCGTGATCGAATATGTCGACCACCTGCATGAGCACTTCATCGAACCCTGCGATATCAGAAATGCCGCTTACATGCCGCCGAAACTGCCGGGCTTCTCCATCGAAATGAAGCCGGAGTCGATTGAGACCTACACTTTCGAGGAATAGTCAAAGGATGACAGCGCCTCCTTGAGCCGCTGCCACTCCGTTTCGCTACCGGGAAGGCCGAAACGCATGTCGTTCGGCCTTTCATCAAAAATGCGGACCAGAATGCCGTGCCGGCCAAGATGGCTGAACAGGTCTGCGGCGCGGGGAGCCCGCACCAGAGTAAACAGCGATGTGCCGCCGGCAATTGCCAGTCCCGCTTTCTCCAGCATGGCATTCATGCGCCGGGCATCTTCGGCAAGGTGCAGACGCATGGATGATTGCCATTCCCCGTCCGCCAGAGCCTGCATCGCGATATGCAGCGCCGGGCCGGAAACCGCCCAGGGGCCGAGCCTTGCCTCCAGTTCAGCAGCGATATCCGGATGCGCAATCGCGAAACCCAGCCGAACGCCCGCCATGCCGTAAAACTTGCCGAAGGAGCGCAGGACCACCAGCGCATTCTGATCGGCGGCATTTGCGAGGCTTTCGGCAAGCCCCGTCTCGATGAAGGCTTCGTCCACGACGAACAGACCACCCTTGCGGCGCATGGCTTCGGCCAGCGACAACAATGCGGCGCGATCCGTGATGCGGCCATCGGGATTATTGGGATTGACCACCACGGCATAGTCATGAGCCGACAGCGCGTTGATGTTTACCACCTCGGTCACAGCCAGTCCGGCCAAGTGTGCGGTCCGGGCATGTTCCGCGTAGGCGGGTGAAAGCACGGCGCCGCTCTTGGCCCCGCGGGCGATAGCGATCTGGGCCAGCAATGGCATCAGCATCTGGGTGCCGGGAGAAAGCGCCACATGCCGGGCGGAGGGCGCACCGAAATGGGTTGCGGCCAGATGTTTCAATTCTTCGGCGGCGTCCGGTTCCGGCAGGCGCGCGAATGCGCTGGCAGGGATCGGCGAATGCGGGTAGGAGTGCGGATTGATCCCGGTCGAAAGGTCGATCCATGGTTCCGGCGCTTCAGGAAACATCAGACGCGCCCTGCCGAGATTGCCGCCGTGACGGATCGCAGCCTTCGCCTTTTCTGGTACTGTTTCGACCATGTTTTTTGCTCTCGCTTTCCTGTCGCTCGTGATCGAACGTCTGACCGGCTATCCGGACTGGCTGTTCAAACGCATCGGCCACCCCGTCACCTGGATCGGTTCGCTTATCGCGCTGCTGGATAAAAAATGGAACCGGCAGAGTGCGTCATTTTCACAGCGCAAGGGGGCCGGCGTGGCGGCTCTCGTCGTTTTCGTCGGGCTGACGCTGCTTGTTGCATGGTTAGTGCAGTCCGTTCTCCTCTTCCTGCCCTTCGGCCTTTTGCTGGTCGCCGTGCTTGGCGCTTCGTTGCCGGCGCAGAAAAGTCTCGAACAGCATGTGGAGGCTGTCGCCACTGCGCTGGAGCGCGAGGGTGTGGAAGGCGGCCGCAAGGCGGTGTCGATGATCGTCGGGCGCGATCCGCAAAAGCTGGACGAGGCGGCGATCTGCCGGGCGGCCATCGAAAGTCTGGCCGAGAATTTTTCCGACGGCATCGTCGCGCCCGCCTTCTGGCTCGGTCTTCTGGGCCTGCCGGGCGGTGCGGTTTACAAGGCGATCAATACGGCCGACAGCATGATCGGCCATCGCTCACCCCGCCATGAGGCTTTCGGCTGGGCCTCCGCCCGGCTGGACGATCTGGTCAATCTGCCGGCCTCCCGGCTGAGCGGCGGTCTTTTCGTTATCGCGGCGTTTTTTGTTAAGGGCGCATCACCTAGCGGGGCCATGGCCGCGATACGTCGCGATGCCCATCATCATCGTTCCCCCAATGCCGGCTGGCCGGAGGCGGCGCTGGCCGGCGCTCTCGGCTTTGCGCTCGCAGGGCCGCGCTCCTATGGCGGACAGATGATCGAGGCGCGTTTCATGGGCGAAGGCGGCAGGGCGGCGCTGGTCGCCGGCGATATTCGCAGGGCACTGCGGCTCACACGGGTTGCCGACCTGTTGTTGATCGGCCTGCTGGGACTTCTGGCGATCCTTATCGCGCTATAGCAAGCAGACGGTCGAGATCGAGGTGCTGTTCCATATGCGCCGCGAGGCGATCAAGAACGGCGTCCACCTGCGCATCGTAGTTCAGTTCCGTGTTCTGTCCGCCAAGCCGCTCAAGCCACGCGCCGCGTTGGCGGTCGTCCGAAAACAGGCCGTGAATATAGGTGCCGAAGATGCGGCCGTCAGGCGACACAGCGCCGTCTTCATGCCCATCGATTTTCGAAAACGGCAGGCTGTCGGTTCCGCTCGTGGTTTCGCCGACATGCATTTCATAGCCGGATAAATCAATTCCGTCGAAACTTGTGCCGTGAACGGAAATCAGCCGCTTGTCGCCTGTCAGAACCGTGTCGACATCCAGCAGGCCCATTCCCTCGACCGTCGCCGGCGGTCCTTCGATGCCGTCAGGATCGGCAACGGTTTTTCCAAGCATCTGGTATCCGCCGCAGAGGCCCAGAACATGGCCGCCGCGTCTCACATGTGCCTTGATATCAATGTCCAGACCGGCATTTTTCAGAACGGCGAGGTCGGCGATAGTGGATTTTGAGCCACACAGCAGGATCAGCCGGCAATCGGCTGGAATGGTTTCGCCCGCCCGCACGCGGATCAGTTCGATATCCGGTTCCATGTCCAGTGGATCGAGATCATCGAAATTGGAAATATGCGGCAGGATCGGCACGGCGATACGGATTTTCGCGTCAGGTTTCCGCTCAGCGGGGCCGGAAAGCCCGAGAGCATCCTCTGCAGGCAATTGTGCGGCGTCGGCAAAATGCGGCAGAAGCCCGATGGAGGCCCAGCCGGTTTTTTCAGCAATTATCCGCATGCCGTCCGAAAACAGGGCCGGATCGCCGCGAAAGCGATTGACGATGAAACCTTCGATCATCGCCGCGTCTTCAGCTTCGAGCACGGCTTTGGTGCCGACGAGGCTGGCGATGACGCCGCCCCGGTCGATATCGCCGATCAGGATCACAGGCGCGTCCGCAGCTCTGGCAAAACCCATATTGGCGATGTCATTGGCACGCAGGTTGATTTCCGAGGCGCTGCCGGCCCCTTCCACCAGCACCAGATCGGCCTGTTGTTTCAGGCGGTCGAAGCTTTCCAGCACACGCGGCATCAGCCCGGCCTTCATCTGCTGATAATCGGCCGCTTTGGCATTGCCGGCGATCTTGCCCTGCACCACCACCTGTGCGCCGGTCTCGCTCTGTGGCTTCAGGAGCACCGGGTTCATATGCACGGAAAGCGGTACGCCCGCCGCCCGAGCCTGCAGCGCCTGCGCGCGGCCAATCTCGCCGCCATCGGCGGTGACCGCCGCATTGTTCGACATGTTCTGCGGTTTGAACGGCATGACGGACAGGCCGCGCCTGACGAAGGCACGGGCAAGGCCGGCCACCATCAGCGATTTGCCGACATCCGAGCCGGTTCCCTGAAACATCAGCACGCGTGCAGCCATATCAGAATTCTATCCCTGCCTGCGCCTTTACGCCCGCCTTGAAGTGATGTTTCACGAGGGTCATTTCCGTCACCATATCGGCCGCGTCGATGAGAGGTTGCTTGGCGTTGCGGCCGGTAACGACGACATGCAGATCGGGCCTGCGGCTGGAAAGCGTTTCGACCACCTCTTCCAGCGGCAGGTAATCGTAGCGGAGCGCGATGTTCAGCTCATCGAGGATCAGCAGGCCGATGGTCTCATCCGCCATCAGGACCTTGGCTTCTTCCCAGGCCTTTGCCGCCGCCGCGACGTCGCGTTTCAAATCCTGCGTGTCCCAGGTGAACCCCTCGCCCATGGTGCGCCACACGACCCTGTCGCCAAACAAAGTCAGCGCCTGCTGTTCTCCCGTCGACCATGCACCCTTGATGAATTGAACGACGCCCACCCGCCGCCCGGTGCCGAGCATGCGCAGGGCAAGGCCGAAAGCGGCGGTGGATTTGCCCTTGCCGGGACCGGTATTGATCATCAGCAGACCTTTTTCGATGGTCTTTTCCGCAACCTCGGCGTCCTGCACCGTCTTGCGATTGACCATTTTCTGCCGGTGACGTTCGGCTTCGCTGTCGCTGATGTCGCGTGTCATCGCGTTTTCCTTTTCATCCAGCGGCGCGGGACCCGATGCCCCCGCCATTCGGAGCGGCGACTATACCCAATTTGCCGCACCCGGCAATGTGCGGGCCACAGGGCCGCGGCATTGACCCCCACGCCTGTTCAGCCTAAGGGTAACGGACTGACGGTCTTTTCCCGGCAACGGGAAAAGCTAAGAGGGAACACGGTTCCAGCCCGACTACCGGGTCATTCCGTGGCTGCCCCCGCAACTGTAAGCGGTAAGCCCGCACCGTAAAGCCACTGGACACCTCAACGGGTTCGGGAAGGCGGTGTCAGGGTGTAAAGCCGCGAGCCAGGAGACCTGCCGTTTCAGGAAAAACGTCTGCCGGGCGGGGTGCTCCGGTCAGTCGGTTAGATCGAACATCCGGTTTGCGCCTGTCCGCATGCCGTTTTCGACATCCGCACCCCCAGAGATTTTTTGCAAGGCGCGGGAAACGATACGGTTTGGATATTTCAGCGACATCTTCATGTGCAGGCGGAAACACGCAGGATGAAACGGCGTCCGGCGTGACCGTTTTCGTTTGCAGAAGCTGTCGTGATGAAGCCGACCCCAATGCCGAACCGCGCCCCGGTTCGCGTCTCGCCGATGCCGTCATCGCAAAGGCGGAGGAAACGGGTGTCACCGTTCGTTCCGTCAACTGCCTCGCCAATTGCAAGCGCGGGCTTAGCGCCGTGCTGCGCAGCGCCAATAGCTGGTCCTATGTTTTTGGCGGGCTGACGACCGGTGACGCGGAAGATTTGCTGACCGGTGCACGGCTGCTGGCTGCCGCCCCCGACGGCCTGATGCCCTGGCGCGGTCGCCCCGAACCCTTAAAGCGCGGCCTGGTGGCGCGCATTCCCCCATTCGATTTTACTGAGGAGAGATCATGAGCACCCTTCTGGACCGCGTTCCCTGCACCATCGTCACCGGCTTTCTGGGGGCTGGCAAAACCACGCTGCTGCGCGGCCTTCTCGAAAAGCTGGACGGCAAGCGGCTGGCGATCATCGTCAACGAATTCGGCGATATCGGCATCGATGGCGAGATTCTCAAAGGTTGCGGTATTGAAAGCTGCCCGGAAGAAAACATCGTCGAACTGGCCAATGGCTGCATCTGCTGCACGGTGGCGGATGATTTCCAGCCCGCCATCGAACAGATTCTGAGCCGCCAGCCGAAGGTGGAGCATATCCTCATCGAAACCTCCGGCCTCGCCCTGCCGAAGCCGCTGGTGCAGGCCTTCCAGTGGCCGGCGATCAAGAGCCGCGTGACGGTGGATGCCGTCGTGGCCGTGGTGGATGGCGCCGCCCTTGCCGAAGGGCAGGTGGCGCACGACATGGAAGCGCTCGCCGCCCAGCGGGCCAATGACGAGGCGCTCGATCACGATGACCCGGTCGAAGAGGTTTTCGAGGATCAGGTCGCCTGCGCCGATCTTATCGTGCTGACCAAGGCCGATCTTCTTGACGATGCCGGCCTCAACAAGGCCAAGGCGCATGTTCTCGAACATCTGCCGAAGGCGGCAAAGATCGTTGTGGCCTCCAATGGCGCCATCGACCCCGCCGTGCTGATCGGTCTTGGCCTTGCGGTGGAAGAGGATATCGAAAACCGCCGTACCCACCATGACGGTGAACTCGACCACGAGCATGACGATTTCGACAGCTTCGTCATCGATCTGCCGGCCGTGACTGACCCGGAAGCGCTGGCAGCCCGTATCGCCGAGACGGCGGCTGCGGAAAATGTCCTGCGCATCAAGGGCTTCATCGAGGTTTCCGCAAAGCCGATGCGCCTGCAGGTGCAGGCTGTGGGCAGCCGCGTCAACCATTATTACGACCGGCCCTGGGCTGCGGGTGAGGAACGCCGCAGCCGCCTCGTCGTCATCGGCGAAAAGGGTATCAACCGCGAAAAGATCGAACAGATGCTGGCCGCCTGACCTATGCATATTCTCGCCACCACATCCTCGTCTCTGGACGACCTGATCGAGCCGGTTGATCTCAACCAGCCCCGGTCGGATGTGGTGGTACTGTCTTTTTCGGCAAGCGATCTGGCCGGGCTGGAACAGGCCTGGCGGCGAACAGAGAGTGCGCTCCCCTCCCTGTCAGCCGCCAACCTCTCCGAGCTTCGACATCCCATGTCGGTCGATCTCTGGATCGAAAAGACGGCGGAACATGCCAGGGTTATTCTTATCCGGATTCTCGGCGGTGCGGAACGCTGGCGTTACGGCGTCGATCAGCTTTCCATTCTTGCGCGCAGGCGCTGCATCAAGCTTCTGCTTTTGCCGGGTGAGTGCAGCGAAAGGGACGAGAAACTCGAAGCGGCCTCGACCGTCGATCGGCGGATTTTGGCCTCGGTCCTCTCCTTCTTCCGTGAGGGCGGGCAGGAGAATATGGACCGGCTTGCCCTTGGTCTCGCCGCTCTTGCAAGGGGCGAGGCATGGCCGGATATTGAAGCTGAGCCGCTGCCGAAAGCCGGTTTTTACCGGCCCGGCAGGGGCGTTGTGGATAGGGCGGAAGCCTGCGCGGGTTTTCCCGACGGTGCGTCCCTTCTGCCCATCCTCTTTTACCGTTCCATGCTTCTGGCGGCAGATGCCGCACCGGTGGATGCGCTTTTCGAGGCGCTCTCGCGGCGCGGTTTTGCACCCTTGCCGATTTTTGTCAGCGGTCTGAAGGATGGCGAGGCGATCCGTTTCCTCGAAACGGTGCTGCCCGATCTGAAGCCCGCCGCCATCATTGCCGCCACCGCCTTCGCCAGCCAGACGGATGACGACGGCACAACCCTGTTCGACCGTCTCGGTGTACCGGTGTTTCAGGTGGTGATGGCGACGACGCGGCGGGACGGATGGGCGGAAAATGCGCGCGGTCTCAATCCCTCCGATCTCGCCATGCATGTCGTCCTGCCGGAACTGGATGGCCGGATTCTCGCCGGTGCGATTTCGTTCAAACAGGCGCGCATGGATGGCGGCGCGAGTTTGCTCAATGTACCCCAGGCCGATCGCGTCGAGCAGGTGGCAAATCGCATCGCCGCTTTCCTGCGGCTGAGGAATGCCCTTCCACGGGATCGCCGCATCGTCATTCTGATGCCGGATTATCCCGGTGCGGCGCCCGGACGAACCGGTTATGCCGTCGGTCTCGATGTGCCGCAAAGCGTTCTCGAAATGATGCAGGATCTCGCCGGGGCCGGTTATACGGTCAAGGATATTCCTAAGACTGCGCGGGCGCTGCTCGAGTGTGTCGAACAGCAGGAAGCGGCAATTGATCTTTCCACCTACGAGGCTTTTTTCTCCGCCTTGCCGTCGGCATCTGCCGGGGCCGTAAACGCGACATGGGGCGTGGCAACCGCTGACGATGCACTCGTCGATGGTGCATTCCGGTTCCGCGCCGCCCGTTTCGGTGAAGTATTCGTGGCGCTAGCGCCGGACAGGGGCCGCAATGAGGATCGTCGGGTGGACTACCACGACCCTGCCCTGCCGCCGCGCCACGCGCTTGTTGCTTTCGGTGCGTGGATGCAGCGGATTGCGGGTGCGAATGCCATCGTGCATGTGGGTGCGCACGGCACACTGGAATGGCTGCCCGGCAAAACGGTGGCGCTTTCCCGCAATTGTTTTCCCGAAATCGTCACCGGCTCGCTGCCGGTGGTTTATCCGTTTATCGTTTCCAATCCGGGCGAGGCGGCGGTCGCCAAGCGGCGGATCGCGGCCGTGACCATCGGCCATGTCCCGCCCGTGCTGGTCAATGCCGGGCTTTCGCCGGAACAGTCGGCGCTGGAGCAGCTGGTCGATGAATATGCGCAGGCGGATGGGCTGGATCGCCGCCGGCGTGACCGGCTGGCGAAACTGATCGTCGAAAAGGCGCTGGAGACCGGGCTTGCGGCGGAAGCGGGCGTGGCTGCGAAGGATGATGCCGATGCGGCCCTCTCACGCATCGATGCTTTTCTCTGCGACCTCAAGGATTTCGCCATCAAGGATGGCCAGCATGTTTTTGGCCGCTGTGCAAAAGGCGAGGCCGATCTTCTGAGGCTCGAAAGCGCTAAATCGGAAAAAGCTGCCCTGCTTGCCGCGCTCAATGGCCGGCATATCGTCCCCGGTCCTTCCGGCGCACCTGCGCGCGGGCGGCTCGATGTGCTGCCCACGGGCCGCAATCTGTATGCCGCCGATCCGCGCACCATGCCGACGCCGACGGCGTTCGAGCTGGGCCGCATGGCGGGCGAAGAAGTGCTGCGCCATCATCTGCAGTCCCATGGCGATTGGCCGAAACATCTGGTTTTCGATCTGTGGGGCAGCGCCAGCCTGCGCAATGGCGGTGAGGATGTGGCACAGGCGCTACATCTGATGGGGGCGAGACCGATCCACGACCCCGCCACCGGCCGGGTCACCGGTATCGAGGTTCTGCCGCCGGCGAGCCTGGGGCGGCCGCGAGTCGACGTCACCTTTCGCATTTCCGGCCTGTTCCGCGACATGTTCCCGGCGCTGATCGCGCTTCTCGACGCCGCCGCCAAGGCCGTCGCGCGGCGGGAGGAAGCGCCTGGCGACAATCCGCTTGCGGAAGAGGCCGCCACGCTTGGGCATATTCCGGCGCGCATTTTCGGCTCCGCGCCCGGCACCTATGGTGCCGGTATCGAAGAAAAGCTAGCCAGCGGGAAATGGGACGAACGCGAGGAGCTGGGGCAGGCCTATCTCGATGCGGCGAGCCACGCGTTCGGCGGTGCGGACGGGCTGGAGATTTTCGAAGATACCGGTTTTGTGGAGCTGGTCAGGCGCGCCGATCTTCTGGTTCATACCGGGGACGATCCGGGCCGCGACCTTCTGGACGGTTCTTCGGATGTCGCCTTCATCGGCGGTTTTTCCGCCGCGAAAGCTGTGCTTGGCGGCGTCGCCGATATTGTTGCGCTGGATACGACAGATCCGGCGCGCCCGCGTGCAAGGTCGATGGCGCAGGCGCTGACGCGGGTGGTGCGCGCGCGTGCCGTCAATCCCCGCTTCATTGCCGGCCAGATGCGGCACGGTCCGCGCGGGGCGGCGGAATTCCTCGAGACGGTGGACCGGTTGATCGGTTTTGCCGAAACCACCCATGCGGTGTCCTCCTCGTTGATCGAGGCGCTTTACGACGCCTATTTCGGCAATGGGGATGTGCGCGATTTCATCCTGCGGGAAAACCCGAAAGCGGCACAGGTGATGGCCGAACGCTTTTTATCCGCCCGCCGTCGCGGGCTGTGGCACAGCCGCCGCAACGCGGTGGATGCGGAACTTGAAATGCTGGTCCTTCCGCGCCCCCAAAGGGTGGAGGCGTGATGATGGCCGCTGCCGATCCAGTTCAGCCATTCGGCCGCCGTGGCCTCTGCCCGGCCCTGTCCGCTCCCATGCGCACCGGCGACGGTTTTTTGTCGCGGATCGCTTTCGAGGCGGATATCGATCCGCGTGACATTGTGGTGCTTTGTCAGCTTGCCGAGCGGCATGGCAACGGATTGATCGACATTACCGCCCGCGGCAGCATGCAATTTCGCGGCCTGACACCGGAAAGCGCCGGCGCTCTGGAAAAAGATGTGCTGGCGCTGGATTTGCCGCTGCGTGCGGGGCTCGCGGTCGAGACGTCGCCTCTCGCCGGTCGGGATGACGCGGAAATTGCCAATGGTGGTCCTCTCGCCGAGAAAATTCGAAAAGAAGCCTACAGGCTCGCTCTCCACGAAAAGCTTGCCGCTAAAATGTCTGTCGTCATTGATGGCGGCGGGCGCCTCTCCATGGAAGATTTGCTGGCCGATATTCGCCTGAAAGCTGTGTCGCTTGATGGGCGGACCGTCTGGCGATTGCTCGTGGGTGGACCGGAAAGCAGGGCGCTGAATGCCGGATTGGTCGAGACGGACACAGCGGCGGGTGTCGTCCTGTCGCTGCTCGTCTATCTGGTCGGCGAAGGGCCGTTTGCCCGTGGCCGCGATCTGGACCATTCGACGATAAAAGAAATCTGCGGTGATCGGCTGCTGGATCGGGTGATTGTGGATGACGCCAGGGCGGCTGCTGCGCCTCTGGGACTGATGATAACGGGAAAGGATCGCTTCGCAATTGCCGTCGCGCCTGCTTTCGGGCAAATCCGGGGCTGCGATTTGTCGCATCTCTGCGAAGCGGCCGGTACCCTCGGCATCAAGGCCCTGCGGCCAGCACCAAACCATAGCCTGCTATTCTTTGGATCGTCATCTGCCTGCGGCGGATTGCTTGAGATTGCAAGGGCGGCCGGTTTCATCACGACGGCAGGTGACGCGCGCTCTTCCATTGCCGCCTGTCCCGGCGCGCCGGGCTGCGCTTCGGCTTTTCTTCCCACCCATGAGTTGGCCGCCTTTGCGTCTAAGGAATGCGCCTCGTTGCTGGATGGCTCCTTCACGCTGCATATTTCCGGCTGCGGCAAAGGTTGTGCGCACCCAGCGCCGTCGCTTCTCACTTTTTCCGGCACCGCCGATGGCCTGGCCTTTTCGATTTCGGGTCGCGCCGGTGACCTGCCGGATGGCATTTTACCTTTCCAGCAGCAGAGGACGGCGCTTTCGCGGCTTGCCCGTCTTTACGAAAAAGAACATAAGCCCGGGGAAAACGCCGCCACCCTGTTTGCCCGGCTGGGCAAACAGGCGATCGGTGCGGCGCTTCGACAGGATAACCGATGACCGACTATGACTATATTCGCGACGGCAATGCGATCTATGAGCGCTCCTTCGCCATCATTCGCGAAGAAGCGGACTTATCCGCCTTTACCGAAGAGCAGGCGGATATCGCCATTCGCATGATCCACGCCTGCGGGCAGGTGGAGGCAGCCAGCCATTTCCGCTTTTCGTCGGATTTTGTTGCCGCGGCACGCGGTGCTCTACGAGCCGGCAAGCCTGTTCTCTGCGATGCGGAAATGGTTGCCCATGGCGTGACGCGCGCCCGCCTTCCGGCTGACAATGATGTGGTTTGCACTCTTCGCGATCCCCGCACGCCGGAGCTGGCGAAAAAGATTGGCAACACCCGTTCCGCCGCCGCGCTCGATCTTTGGGCAGAGAAGCTGGACGGCGCTCTCGTTGCCATTGGCAATGCGCCGACTGCACTGTTCTACTTGCTTGAGATGCTGGAAAAAGGCGCCGCACGTCCGGCCGCCATCATCGGCATGCCCGTCGGCTTTGTCGGTGCGGCGGAATCGAAGGATGCGCTGGAGGCAAGTTCGCTCGGCATTCCCTATGCCATCGTCAAGGGACGCATGGGTGGTTCGGCGATGACGGCTGCCGCCATCAACGCCGTTGCGAGGGCTGGCCTGTGAGCGCGGCTCTTTTCGAACATCCGAAGGGTAAACTCGTGGGCGTCGGCACCGGCCCCGGCGATCCCGAGCTTCTGACGCTGAAGGCTGTCCGCGCCATTGAAAATGCCGATGTGCTTGCCTTCTTCTGCAAGAAAGGCAGCAGCGGCAACGGTCGCGGTATTGTCGAAGCTTTCATCCGGCCCGGAACGCTGGAAATGCCGCTGGTCTATCCGGTAACCGTCGAAAGCGATAAAAACGGCAACGATTACCGCGATGCCATCGCCGCCTTTTTCGATCAATCGGCGAAGGACATCGCTGTGCATCTCGAAGCCGGGCGCAATGTCGCCGTGCTGTCGGAAGGCGATCCGCTGTTTTACGGTTCTTATATGCACCTTCATCTGCGGCTTGCGCCGTCTTACCCGGCGGAAGTCGTTGCTGGCATCACGGCCATGTCCGGCTGCTGGTCCATGGCCGGTCTGCCGCTGGTGCAGGGCGACGATATTTTGAGCGTGCTTCCCGGCACGCTCGGCGAAGATGTGCTGACGGAACGTCTATCCGGCACGGATGGCGCGGTGATCATGAAGGTGGGGCGCAACCTGCCGAAGATTCGCCGGGCGCTGGAAAAGGCCGGTAAGCTTGAAGACGCGCTTTATGTCGAGCGCGGCACAATGGCCAACAGCCATGCGGTGCGGCTCATCGAACGCGATACATCGCCTGCCCCCTATTTTTCGCTGGTTCTGGTGCCGGGCTGGAAAACCAGACCCTCTGCTGGTGAAAAGCCATGACGGGCAGGCTGGTCGTTGTCGGCCTCGGCCCCGGCAGTGCGGTGCAGGTAACACCGGAGGCGCTTGTCGCCGTCGAGGCGTCGGAGGATTTCTTCGGCTATATTCCCTATCTCGACCGTCTATCGCTGAGACCCGATCAACGCCGCCATGCTTCGGACAATCGTGAGGAAATCTCACGCGCCGAACAGGCGCTGCGGCTTGCGTCTTCCGGCGGCAAAGTCTGTGTGGTGTCCGGCGGCGATCCCGGTGTTTTCGCCATGGCGGCTGCGGTTTGCGAGGCGATCGAAAGTGGCCCCGCCGAATGGCGCGATATCGATTTCTCCGTCGTGCCGGGTGTGACTGCCATGCTGGCCGTGGCAGCAAAGGCCGGCGCGCCGCTTGGCCATGATTTCTGCGCCATTTCGCTGTCGGATAATCTGAAACCCTGGGGCATCATTGAAAAACGGCTGATCGCGGCGGCGGAAGCAGGCTTTGTGATGGCTTTCTACAATCCCGTCAGCAAGTCGCGGCCGCACCAGCTAGGTACCGCTTTTGATCTATTGCGGGCGCATTTGCCCGGTTCAGTGCCGGTGATTTTCGGTCGTGCGGCAGGCCGGGTGGATGAGCGTATCCGGGTCGTGCCTCTATCGGAAGCCTCAAGCGATATGGCGGATATGGCCACCTGCATCATCGTCGGCTCGGTTGAAACCCGTCTGATCGAACGTTCCGGCAAAGAACCGCTGGTTTATTCGCCGCGTTTTTCGAGAAGAGAGAGCTGATGGCGAATGGCGGTGAGCGCAGCGGCAATATCCGGCACGGTCGTGCCATCCGGGGACGCCTCGTTTTGCTGTCGCGGCCGCTCGATCATGATGACCGGCAGGCCGAGCCGTCGCGCTGCTTCGATCTTGCCATAGCTCGCGCTGCCACCGGAGTTTTTCGAGACCACCGTCTCGATGCGGTTTTCTTCCAGTATGCGGATTTCGTCGTCCAACGAAAAGGGGCCGCGCGCGGTAATATAGCGCGCATGCGGCAGTTTCAGTGGCGGCTCCACCGGATCGACGCTGCGGATGAGATAGTTGTGCTGGGGCGCGGCTTCGAAAGGAAGAAGCTCCTGCCGTCCCAAAGCCAGAAACACGCGTTTGCCTTCGCTGCCGAGCGCGGTGACAGCCTGTTCGACAGTGTCGACCTCATGCCACCTGTCACCCGGCTGGCGCTGCCAAGCAGGACGCGAAAGGACGACCAGCGGAACTTTGGCAAGCCCTGCTGCCTCAATGGCATTGGCGGAAATCTTTGCCGCATAGGGATGGGTGGCGTCCACCAGAATATCGAAACCCCCGGTGCGAATAAAATCCGCAAGACCGCCCGCGCCGCCAAAACCGCCGCTGCGCACTGGCACCGGCTGTTCGACCGGCGAGAGCGTGCGACCGGCCATGGAGAGCAGAATTCGGTAGCCGGATTCTTCGGCCAGCCTGCCGGCCAGAATGCGGGCATCCGCCGTGCCGCCAAGGATGAGTATGGAGCGTGTCATGACGTCTGAATATTCCGGAACGGGCGATGCTTCCACCGAAAAGAAAGAAAAGCCGTGGCTTGCCATCGTCGGCATTGGCGAGGATGGGCTTAAGGGGCTGGGCCGGAATGCGGTAGAGGCGATAGAGGCGGCCGAGGTGGTTTTCGGCGGCAGACGCCATCTGGAACTGGCGGCTACGGCCATTCGTGGTGAAGCACGGCGCTGGCCGGTGCCGTTCGACACGGATATGGGCGATGTCGTAGCGCTGCGTGGCAAGCGGGTTTGCGTGCTGGCTTCCGGCGATCCGTTCTTTTATGGCGTCGGTGTTACGCTTCTGCGCCGTATCGAGGCGGGTGAGACAGTTTGTTATCCCTCGCCCTCTGCTTTCTCGCTGGCCGCCGCACGGCTTGGCTGGGCGCTGCAAGCGGTCGACTGCGTTTCGCTGCACGGACGTTCCATCGATCTCCTGCGGACTTATCTCCAAACCGGTGCACGCATTATCGCGCTCACCTCGGACGCTCACGCCCCGGCCTTGATAGCGGAATTGTTGTCCGATTTGGGTTTCGGCCAGTCGGAATTCATTTTGCTCGAAGCCTTGGGTGGAGAGCGGGAGAGGCGGCGGCAGGTCAAGGCGGCTGATTTTACGTTTGCTGATATTGATGCACTGAATGTGGTGGCGATTGATGTCGTGGCGAATGAACGTGCGCGCGTTCTGCCTTTCACATCTGGGCTTGATGACAGCCTGTTCGAACATGACGGGCAAATCACCAAGCGTGAAATCCGCGCCGTGACACTTTCCTCTCTTGCCCCACGGCGGGGTGAGTTGCTGTGGGATATCGGTGCCGGTTCGGGTTCGATCGGCATAGAATGGATGCTGTCGCACCCCTCCCTCCGCGCCATCGCCATAGAACAACACCCGGAAAGGGCGGAGCGTATCGCCCGCAATGCCGAAGCTTTCGGTGTGCCGGGGCTTGAGGTCATGATCGGCGCGGCCCCTGCAGCTTTTGAAGGCTTGCCTCAGCCGGATGCTATTTTTATCGGCGGTGGCGGCAGTGAAGCGGGCGTGCTCGAGGGGGCTATGGAGGCCCTGAAACCGGGTGGGCGGCTGGTCGCCAATGCGGTGACGCTGGAAATGGAGGCGGTGCTGCTTGCCGCCCATGCGCGGCACGGCGGATCGATGATCCGTCTGGATGTGTCGCGGGTGACGGCTGTCGGTTCCATGTCGGGTTGGCGTCCGGCAATGCCGGTGACGCAATGGAGCTGGAACAAGCCATGGTGACAGTGGCTGGCATAGGTTGTCGCAGAGGCACGGGTGCTGCTGCTGTCATTGCCGCCGTGCGTGCTGCGGAGCATGCTTTTGGCATGATGGCGGAATGCTTAGCGACTGCGCCGCTCAAAGCCGATGAAGCCGGTCTCGTGGAGGCGGCGAAGAGCTTGTCGCTGTCGCTTGAAATCGTATCGCAGGAACGGCTTGAGGCGGTTGCTTCGAAAATAATGACATTTTCACAGGCAAGCCTTGATCATGCCGGCTCGCCGAGCGTGAGCGAAGCGGCGGCGCTTGCCGCCGCTGGCGAGAATGCAAGGTTGGTCGCGCCGCGTCTTGTGGTTGGCGATGTGACGGTGGCCATCGCAACAACTGACGATGCCTCACCTGATAGCGGCTGCGCCATCGAACATGGAGAACAATAATGACGGTTCATTTCATCGGCGCCGGTCCGGGTGCCGCCGATCTTATTACGGTGCGCGGGCGCGATCTTATCGCCGCCTGCCCGGTGTGCCTTTATGCCGGCTCGCTGGTTCCGAAGGCGCTCATCGATTATTGCCCGCCGGGTGCACGGATCGTCGATACGGCAGCGCTCTCGCTTGACGAGATCGAGGCGGAATTCGTGGCCGCAGCAAAGGCCGGCAAGGATGTGGCGCGGCTGCATTCCGGCGACCTTTCCGTCTGGAGCGCCATGGGCGAGCAGATCCGCCGGCTGGAGCGGCTGGGTCTCGATTATACCGTCACGCCCGGCGTGCCCTCCTTTGCCGCTGCGGCCGCCACTTTGCAGCGGGAACTGACGGTGCCGGAAGTGGCGCAGAGCCTTGTGCTGACCCGCATTTCCGGGCGCGCATCGAAGATGCCTGACGGTGAGACGCTGAAGGCTTTCGGTGCGACGGGCGCGACGCTCGCCGTCCATCTCGCCATTCATGCCATCGGCAAGGTGGTGGAAGAGCTGACGCCACTTTACGGCTCCGATTGCCCGGTCGCCATCGTCGTTCGCGCCTCCTGGCCGGATGAGCGGGTCATTCGCGGCACGCTGTTCGACATTGAGGACAAGCTCGCCGCCGAACCGGTGGAGCGGACTGCCCTGATCTTCGTCGGGCGTGGGCTTGCCTCCACGGATTTTCGCGAAAGCGCGCTTTATAGCACCGACTATGTCCGGCGGTTCCGCTCTCCGAAGGACGATGCGAAAGGCTGATGCGACGGCGTGGAGGCGGTGCGGCCCTTGAGCGCGCCCTGACGATCGAACACCAGAATATCGAGCGCAATGGCTGGCGTCTTCAGCGCCGCCGCTGCGGTTACCCAGGCTTTTTCCGCCACGATCGCGCCGAGGTCTATCCCCGCGTGTTCGGCGAGCTCAAAGGCGTGCGCGACCATGTTGGCCTGACGAATGGCAATGGCGAGATTTTCATCTCCTCCGGCTTCCGTCGCCAATGCCGCCAGCGCATCGAGATCGGCGAGACCCTTCTTGGAGTGTACATCGAGCATGCCTTGGGCGAGCTTGGTCATCTTGGCGACGCCGCCGGCAATCGTCACCCGCTCGACGGGGTGGCTGCGCAGATATTTCAGCATGCCGCCGATGAAATCGCCCATATCGATCAGCGCGGTTTCCGGCAGATCGTAAAGCGCCTGCCCGGCTTTTTCGGAGGTGTTGCCGGTGGCGCCCAGCACATGGGTGCAGCCGGTGGCGCGCGCCACATCGATGCCGCGCCAGATGGAGTGGATCCAGGCGGAACAGGAAAAGGGAATGACGATGCCGGTGGTGCCGAGGATGGAAATGCCGCCGACGATGCCGAGCCTGCCGTTCAGGGTTTTTTCCGCCAGTTTCTCGCCATCGCGGACGGAAATCTCGACCTCGAAATCGGCCTCTTCGCCAGCCACTTCGCGAATGGCGGTTTCGATCATCTTGCGTGGTACGGGATTGATGGCGGGTTCTCCCGGCGGCAGGGGCAGGCCCGGCCGGGTGATGGTGCCGACGCCCTTTCCGGCCTTGAAGGTGATGCCGCTTCCCGGTTGACCGCGTTTGACCGTGCTTTCGATCAGCGCACCGTGGGTAACATCCGGATCGTCTCCCGCGTCCTTGACGACGCCGGCGCGGGCGAAGTTTTCGCCCTTTTCCTCGGTGGCGAGGGAAAATGCCGGCCTCGCGCCGCTTGGAAGTTCGACCTCGACAGGGTAAGGAAACTCGCCGGTCAGAAGGGCGGCGCAGGCCGCCTTCGTGGCGGCTGCCGCGCAGGTGCCCGTGGTCCAGCCGCGGCGAAGGGTCTTTCCATCCGTATCCATATGAATTTCTATAGCCGGGACGGCTTTTTCCGTCATCGTTAAAAAGCAGCCAAGAAGAATGTCGATAGCGCAGATTTTGAACAGCATTGCCGCAAAAGGTCCGGTCTTCGAGGCCGGCCACGTCTGGCTCGCGGGCGCAGGGCCGGGCGATGTGCGTTATCTGACGCTGGAAGTGGCGCTCGCGCTGTCTCAGGCCGATATCATCGTGCGCGATGCGCTGGTGAGCGACGAAGTCGTTGCCCTCGGTCCGCAGGCAGAGATTGTTTTTGCGGGCAAAAGGGGTGGCAAGCCCTCCGCGACACAGGACGATATTACCGCTTCGCTGATCGATTTCGCCGGCCAGGGCAAAAAGGTGCTGCGGCTGAAGGGCGGTGATCCCTTTATTTTCGGGCGCGGCGGCGAAGAGGCGGAGGCGCTTGTCCAAGCCGGCATTCCGTTTCGCATATTGCCGGGCATGACCTCGTCGTTCACCGCGCTTGCTTCCGCCCGCATCCCCGCCACCATGCGCGGCATCAGCCGCGCCGTAACGCTGGCCACGGGCCACGCGGCGGGCACCGAAGAGGATCTGGACTGGCTGGCGCTGGCGAAAACACGGGAACCCATCGTCGTTTACATGGGGCTGAAGAATATCGGCACGATCGCCAGCCTCTTGATGCAGGGTGCCCGTTCCGGCGAAACGCCGGTCGCCGTCATCATGTCGGCAACGACGGCGCAGGAGCGGATTTTCATCGGCTCGCTGGAAAGCATAGCTGACGATGCAAAGCGGGAAAATTTCGAAGCACCGGCTTTGATCGTCATCGGCGAGATTGTTTCGATGCGGGCGCGTCTTGGAGTTTCCGGTTCATGACGGCGCGGGCGATCATCATCGGTGCGCCGCGCTCGGGCTCCGGCAAGACCAGCGTGACTATCGGCCTGCTCCGGGCCTTTGCCCGACGCGGTATCAAGGTGCGCGGCATCAAGACAGGACCTGACTACATCGATCCCGGTTTCCATGCCTTCGCCACCGGCACATCAGGTCTTAATCTGGATAGCTGGGCCATGCGGCCGGAATTGCTGCGGTATCTGTTTTCGCAGCAGACCGGGGATGCGGAACTTGTTCTGATCGAAAGCGCCATGGGCCTGTTCGACGGTATTCCGGTTGCGGAAAATCGCACGGGTTCGGCCGCGGATCTGGCGCGGCTGTTCGGCATTCCCGTGCTGCTGGTGCTCGACGTATCCGGCCAGTCGCAGACGGCCGCTGCCATCGCCCATGGTTTTGCCCACTACGATCCGGCCGTTACCATGGCGGCGGCGGTGCTGAACCGGGCGGGCAGCGAAAGACACCGGACGCTGTGCACGGAAGCCATCGAAAAAATCGGCCTTCCCGTTGTCGGCTGCATGCTGCGTGATCCGTCGCTCATCCTGCCCGAACGGCATCTGGGGCTGGTGCAGGCCAGCGAACATCCGGAAATCGATGCGCATATCGAACGGCTGGCGGATGCGATGGAAAAATCCATCGATCTCGATGCCCTGCTTTCTCTCGCCGCGCCGGTGAATGTGCCTTCCGGCTCGGTGGACACGGCGATTGCGCCGCCCGGCCAGCGCATCGCGCTGGCAGAGGATGCGGCGTTCACTTTCCTTTATCCGCATCTCAGGAAGCATTGGCAGGCGGCCGGGGCCGAGATCGTGCCATTCTCCCCGCTCGCGGATGAGGCGCCCGACGGGAGCTGCGATATTTGTTGGTTGCCGGGTGGGTATCCCGAGCTTTTTGCCGGAAAGCTTGCGGATGCGGCTGGTTTCAAGGCTGGTATTGCCCGCTTTGCTGCGACAAAGCCTGTTCATGGCGAGTGCGGCGGCTACATGGTGCTCGGAGAGGCGCTGGAAGATGCGGATGGGGTGACCCATGCCATGACCGGGCTTCTGTCGCATGCCACCAGCTTTGCGACGCGCAAGATGAATCTCGGCTACCGGCAGGCAACAATCGCGGCAAGCGGACCGCTTGGCGCGGCGGGTGATGTTCTGCGCGGCCATGAATTCCATTATGCGCGGGTTACCGATCCTGGCCGCGATGAACCCTTCGCCCAGATTGCGGACGGGCAGGGTCGTCCGCTCGGGCCATCGGGCGGCAGGAGAGGTCTTGTCTCGGGGACTTTTTTCCACGCCATCGCCAGAGGCGGTTGATCGTTTCCGGGGTGTTGTCCGAGGACCTGCGGCAAAGTGGACCAAGCTGTGAAAGTTTGTAGGCCTGGATCACGGGAAAGTGCTATAGATTTCTTTATAGGGCATGGAAGCGCGGAGTTATCTCCCGTGATCCATGCTCGGTGAAGCGTGGCGGGACCGAAAGCCGCTTCATATTTTTCGGTCCGAACCTGCTCTCGCGCATTTATATCGAGCGTGCCTACCGATGATGAAACCCGGATTTTTTGTCTCCGCTGCTCTTGCCGCATCCATTCTGCTGGCCCCCTTGGGCACCGGTGTCGATGGTATGGCTGCCCATGGCGGTGAAGACTATGCGACGCTGGAAAAGCTCGGTGCGGCACTGTTCGACGATCCCAGCCTTTCGATGAACCGCACCATGGCCTGTTCCACCTGCCACATGCAGGCCGTCGGTTTTTCCGATGCGCGGGAGAGCGATAAGGTGGGGCGGGACGTATCGCTTGGCGATGACGGTATTTCACTGGGTGACCGCAACGCGCCGACTGCAGCTTATGCCCGCTTCACGCCGCCTTTCGGCAGGAATGCGGCGGGCGAGTATGTCGGCGGGCAGTTCTGGGATGGCCGCGCCTCCCTGCTTGAAGATCAGGCGGGCGGTCCGCCCCTCAATCCCCTCGAAATGGGCATGCCGGACAAGGCCTCGGTCGTCAAACGGCTCAGGGAAAACCCGGATTATGTCGCGGCTTTCGGCACGCAGTTCGGCAAGGATGTTTTTGAGAGCGACGACACTGCCTATGCCGCGATGACGAAGGCGCTGGCGAGCTTCGAGCGCTCCGATGAATTTTCCACTTTCGATTCCAAATATGACCGTTTCCTGCGCGGTGAGGAGAAGCTGACCGATCAGGAAGAGCTGGGTCGGGTCCTGATCTCTTCGACGCAATTCACCAATTGCAATACCTGCCATGAAATCCGTGGCGCAAGGGGCCTGGAAGACGGCCTCTTCACCAACCACAAATATTTCAACATCGGCGTTCCCGCCAATATATCGGTTCGGGCCGTGAACGGCTCCAAGCCGGGCGCGCTCGATCTGGGTCTGGCGCAAAATCCTGAAGTTGCCGGCGATGCCGCCCAGCGTGGCAAGTTCAAGGTGCCGACGCTGCGCAATGTCGCCGTCACCGGTCCTTACATGCACAATGGCGTGTTCAAGGATTTGCGCACGGTGGTGCTGTTTTATGTGAAATATAAAAGCAAGAAACCGAGCCGCCAGATCAATCCTGAAACGGGCAAGACGTGGGATGCGCCGGAAGTGCCTGAAAATATCGCCATGGCGGAACTGACATCCGCGCCGGCGCTGGACGACAAGCGCGTGGACGCCATCGTCGCCTTTCTGAAGACGCTGACTGACAAAAGATACGAGCATCTTCTGCCGAAGGAAGATGGGCAGGCGAAGGTGCCGCCTGCCCAGCCGGTTTCGTCCAGCGTTACGCCGAAAGCGCCTTGAATTCGGCGAGAACCGCGTCACCCATTTCAGAGGTTCCGACCTGACGGCTGCCCTCGGCCATGATGTCGGCGGTGCGGATGCCTTTGTCGAGCACGTTTGCGATCGCTGCTTCGAGCTTTGTTGCCTCATCCACCATGTTGAACGAGTAACGCAGGCACATGGCGAAGGACGCGATCATGGCGATGGGGTTGGCGATGCCCTTGCCGGCAATATCCGGGGCCGAACCGTGGACCGGCTCATACATGGCCTTGCGCTTGCCTGTCTTGGCGTCAGGCGCGCCAAGCGAAGCGGAGGGCAGCATACCGAGCGAGCCGGTCAGCATGGCGGCGACGTCGGAGAGCATGTCGCCGAAGAGGTTGTCGGTCACGATCACATCGAACTGCTTGGGCTTGCGCACCAGCTGCATGCCGCCGGCATCGGCCAGCATATGTTCCAGCTGAACATCCCTGAACTTGGCGGCGTGGGTTTCGGTGACCACCTGGTTCCACAGAACGCCGGATTTCATCACGTTGCGCTTTTCCATCGAGCAGACGCGGTTGTCGCGGGTGCGGGCCAGTTCGAAAGCGACGCTGGCGATGCGCTCGATTTCGAAAGTGTCGTAGATCTGCGTGTCGATGCCGCGCTTCTGGCCGTTGCCGAGATCGATGATCTGCTTCGGCTCACCGAAATAAACGCCGCCCGTCAGCTCGCGGACGATGAGGATATCGAGGCCTTCGACCAGTTCCGGCTTCAGCGAAGAGGCTGCGGCAAGTGCCGGATAGCAGATGGCCGGGCGCAGATTGGCGAAGAGTTCCAGATCCTTGCGCAGACGCAGCAGGCCGGCTTCCGGGCGGTGCTCGTAGGGGACGCCATCCCATTTCGGGCCGCCAACGGCGCCGAACAGGATCGCATCGGCAGCTAGCGCCTTTTCCATATCCGCATCGGAAATCGCCACGCCATGGGCGTCATAGGCAGAGCCGCCGACCAGACCTTCCGAGACGGTGAAACCGGCATTGTGCGCGCTGTTCATATAATCGATCAGCTTGCGGACTTCGGCCATGGCTTCGGGGCCGATACCGTCACCGGGCAGAAGGAAAAGCGAGCGGACTGTCATGATAAACCCTCCTTGGGCGGCGCGCCGAAAAACATCCTGAAGGGTTTTCGATTGCGGCGAGCGCGGCGTCAAACTCATTCCGTCCTGAACATGGCAAATCGTGTCGCAGCCGGACGGGATGGGAGGTCTCTTATCTCCGCCTCAAGGGCTTTTCAAGCAAAGCAAAAGCCGATCCGGTACGGTTTGGTACGGGATCGGCTTTTTTGAAGAGCAGAAATGTGGTCAGGCCCAGGGGCGGACCGAGGCGTTTGCCTTTTCGAAGGTATCGATAGCGCCCGAATGTTCGAGCGTCAGACCGATATCGTCCAGACCGTTCAGCATGCAGTGACGCTTGAATTCATCGATCTCGAAGGTGATCGTGCCGCCATCGGGGCCGCTGATTTCCTGACTTTCCAGATCGATGGAGAGAACGGCGTTCGATCCGCGCGATGCATCGTCCAGCAGCTTTTCGAGGTTCTCGGGGCTGACGACGATCGGCAGGACGCCGTTCTTGAAACAGTTATTGTAGAAGATGTCGGCGAAGCTGGTGGAGATCACGCAGCGGATGCCGAAATCGAGAAGCGCCCATGGCGCATGTTCGCGCGAAGAGCCGCAACCGAAATTGTCACCCGCGACAAGAATCTGGGTGTTCTGATAAGCGGGCTTGTTCAGTACGAAATCCGGATTGGGCGAACCATCCTCGAGATAACGCGACTCGGCAAAGAGGCCCTTGCCGAGGCCGGTGCGCTTGATGGTCTTCAGATAGTCTTTCGGAATGATCATATCGGTGTCGATATTGACCACCGGCATGGGCGCGGCAACGCCCGTCAGCTTGGTGAATTTTTCCATCTGTCGCTTCCCGTGTTTCCCTTCAACAAAATCCGGGGCTGGTTAAAGCTCACCGGACGTGTTCTGCCGGGAAATACTGCAAAACTCATCACTTTAGAAGCGCAAACCCGCGTTCTTCGGTACGCCGCGCGCGGCGCTCTGGCATTTTTGCCGACTTGAGACGATCTCAGAGATCGATAATCGTGCCCTTGCCGTCGTTCCAGACGCGCATATCGCGCTGGTTACGGGGCTTAACCGGAACAGGGGCCGGCTTCAGACGCGCGGAAAGCAGGCGGGCAGCACTGAGAACCGCGAGCACGCCGATGAAAGCGACCGTAAGCGACGCGGTGAAAAGGGCGACTATCGCCAGAATTGCAATGCCGGATGCGGCGATGAAAAACGAACGTATGCCTTGCATGATCCAAACCTTTCTATCCAGACGAATGTGGGCCTTCTTCTTCCGGCTTGCAAGAGGATTCAGTGGATTGTCAGCTTGCAGATGTCACAAAAGCTTGACACAAGTGCGGCATGGTCAACTTTTCCGAAAATATTCTTGTGAGACCACGTCGTTCGTTGCTCTCCGTGCCGGCCATCAATGTCCGGGCACTGGAAAAAATCCACGATCTCGATTGTGACGGAGTGATCCTCGATCTGGAGGATTCGGTCGCGCCCGGGATGAAGGACGAGGCGCGGGACAATCTGCAAAAGCTGTTTTCGGAAGGGCCTTTTGCAGCGGGCGAGACCATTATCCGCATCAACCCGCTTTCCACGCCCGACGGTAAGGCGGATTTGCAGCTTGTGCTTTCCTGCCGGCCGGATGCAATTCTTTTGCCGAAGGTGGAGCAGCCGGCCGATATTCACGAGGTGGCTGATCTTCTGGCCGAGGCGGATGTGCCGGAGCACCTGAAAATCTGGGCGATGATCGAAACGCCGCTTGGTGTCCTAAATGCCGCCTCGATTGCTGACGCGGCCCACACGCCGGATGCGCGGCTTTCGGCTTTTGTCATCGGGCTCAACGATCTGCGTAAGGCAACGCGGGTGCCGGCCCTTCCTGGACGCACTTATCTCGTGCCCTGGATGATGCAGGTGGTGCTTGCCGCCCGTGCCTATGGTCTGGATGTCATCGACAGCGTCTCGAACGATTTCCGCGATATCGCCGCTTTCGAAGCCGAATGTGAGCAGGGTCGCGCCATGGGGTTCGATGGCAAGATGCTGATCCACCCGGTCCAGATCGAGCCGGCCAATCAGCGCTTCGCCCCGGACGACGCCGCTGTTGCGGAAGCCCGCGAGATCATTGCCGCTTTCGCAAAACCCGAATCTGTGGAATTGAACGTCATCAACATGAACGGGCGGATGATCGAACGGCTGCATGTGGGGCAGGCCGAAAGGCTGGTCGCCATGGCCGATATCATCGCACAAAGAGAGGCAAATAAGACGTGAAGGTCTATCGTTTCATAACCGGTCCCGACGACGCGAAATTCTGTCACCGGGTCACCGAGGCGTTGAACAAGGGTTGGGAACTCGCGGGTTCGCCGAGCTATGCCTTCAACGCCGCAAGCGGCGTCATGCATTGCGGCCAGGCCGTGACCAAGGTGGTCGAGGGCAAGGAATACCATCCGGACATGAAGCTCGGCGAGCAGTGAGCGGCGGTAGCCGCCCCGATCAGCGATCGGCGGCGGCCTCGTCGGCGCTTTCTTCGATCCGCTCCATGTCGTCGTCCGACAGGCCGAAATGGTGGCCGATTTCGTGGATGAGGACATGGGTGATGATATCGCCCAGCGTTTCCTCATTCTCGGCCCAGTAGTCGAGAATGGGACGGCGATAAAGCGTGATGCGGTTCACCATCTCGCCCGTTTCCATGGTGAAACGTTCGGAGATGCCGCGTCCTTCGAACAGTCCGAGAAGATCGAAGGGTGTTTCGAGCGCCATGTCTTCGAACACGTCATCGGTCGGAAAATCGGCGATCTCGATGATGAGATCTTTCGTCAGTGCGCGAAATTCTTCCGGCAGGTGGCCATATGCCTCGATCGCAAGCGACTCGAAGGCGGAAAGTGTCGGCGCATGGCGGTCCCGCCAATCGTCGGTCTGGTCTATGCGGGCCATTTCTGCTCCTTGTTGGAAGGCCCATATAAACACTTGCTGGACAAATTTCGAGACCCGACTGCTTCACCTGCCGAAAAAGCATGAAATTCTTGGCGTTACAGTTACTTTTCAAGCCGTCGTCATCTTGACATAAACGGGCGTCTCGCGTAATCGGCACCCAAATTGATGGCGTAGTGCGCCTTCTGTTTATTCCGCCCCTCAAAAGGCGGCTTCACCGGCAGACATTCAAAGGGGCATTCAGTCCTGACGGATTTCCGCTACTCCGACTGATAAAAAGACGGCCAGCTTGCATTTGCGGGCAGAGCCGGAACGAACATGAAAGGATAAAAAATGTTCGCAGTCATCAAGACCGGCGGTAAGCAGTACCGCGTAGCGGCCGACGCCGTGCTGACCATCGAAAAGCTGGAAGCAGAGGCAGGCGCAACTGTAGAATTCACCGAAGTTCTCGTTGTTGGCGAAGGTGCCGACGCCACGTTCGGTGCTCCCTTCGTCAAGGGTGCCATCGTCAAGGCTGAAGTTGTCGAGCACAACCGCGGCAAGAAGGTCATCGCCTTCAAGAAGCGTCGTCGTCAGAACTCCAAGCGTTCGCGCGGCCATCGTCAGCATCACACTGTCGTCCGCATCACGGACATCGTTGCTGCCTGATCGGCGCGACACGGGAAACAAGGTTTAAAGGAGAACTCCAATGGCACACAAAAAAGCTGGCGGTTCCTCGCGTAACGGTCGCGATTCCGAATCCAAGCGCCTTGGCGTAAAGAAGTTCGGCGGCGAAGCTGTCATTCCAGGCAACATTATTCTGCGTCAGCGCGGCACGCAGTGGCATCCGGGCGCCAATGTTGGCATCGGCAAGGACCACACGATTTTCGCACTGACCGCAGGTAACGTGAACTTCCGTACGAAGGCCAATGGCCGCGTATTCGTATCCGTGGCACCGAAAGCGGAAGCCGCAGAATAAGCCGGTAAGCGTCATATGCAGCCGGTGTCCCATCGACCCGGCTGAGACGTATCAGGTTCAGTCAAGAAAACAGGGGAGATGGGGCACCACCCAACTCCCCTTTTTCTTTAACCCCAAGGAGGGACTGAACCATGCAAGCTGAATTGTTGAGGGTTGACCAATCACGGTCACCCGAGGAACGGCCGAGGCCCGATCGGTCGAGGAGCGATTGCCCCGTTTTACTGTCGCAGAGGCTGGTTTTGCGCAAGCCTCACGAAGAAGACATCGACGCCCTTGCCCATCTTGCCAACAATGCCAATATCGCGACCATGGTGTCGCGTATGCCGCACCCTTACACGGCCAAAGACGCCGCGGATTTTGTGCGACGCTCCAAAGCTGGCGAGATTGGCAAGTGCGTCTATGCGATTACCCGCATGGACAATGGCGAGTTTCTGGGCTGCTGCGCGCTCGAACCCCAGGAAGATGAAAAGACGCTGGAAATCGGTTACTGGCTGGGGGAACCCTACTGGAACCGGGGTTACATGACGGAAGCAGCGCATGCGCTGATCGACATGGCCTTCCGCACGCGTGAAATCGACCAGATCGATGCCCGTTGCCGGGTCACCAACATCGCGTCGCGCCGCGTCATCCAGAAATGCGGTTTCCAGTTCCAGGGCTCCGGCATGGTCGGTTCGCTGGCGCTTGGCGGCATGGTGCCGGTCGAATGGTACAGGCTGGACCGCAAGACCTGGGTTTCGCTGAAGAGCTGGGGGGACATGGGATGAGCACGATAGAGCTTACCCGTCGCCGCGCCGCCACTGCCGTGGCGCCGCCCGGCCCCTGCCCTGTCATCGAGACAAAGCGTCTGGTGCTGCGGCCGCAGCGGCTTTCCGATGCCGGCAGCATTGCGGAATCGCTTGGCGATTTCGCTGTGACCAGAATGCTGGCCCGCGTTCCCGCGCCCTACCACAGGCAGGATGCGCTGGAATGGCTGGTCTTGCGCACTTCTGGCACCCTGCCCGACTGGGATTTCGCCATTACCAGCGGCGACGATACCCTGATCGGTGTCGTCTCGGTGGAATTGCGGCACGGCGAGTGGCATCTCGGCTATTGGCTGAACCGCTTCTACTGGGGCAAGGGTTACATGACCGAGGCGGTGGCCGCCGTGGTAGAGCGGTTCTTCCGCCGCATGCCGGGGGTGACCCTTCACTCCGGCGTATTTGCGGATAACCCCGCTTCGCTGCGCGTGCAGGAAAAACTCGGCTTCCGTGTGACCGGTTGCCATCAGGTCTACGCCACGGCGCGCGCCGCCATGGTGGCGCATATCGGTACCATGATTAAGGCTGAGGATTTCATTCAGCCGCATCGTACTTGAGGAGCATTGCAAGGCCGGTTTGATCCAAACCGGCCTTGTCTCGCGCATGGGCTTCCCGCACGATAGTCTTTGACCTCGTGAAGAAGCGCTTGTATTCGAAACGACGATATTTTTGTTCGACGCAACGGCAAGATTGTTGCGTCCGCAAACCGACAGAACGGCAGTCCGATGAAATTTCTCGATGAAGCAAAAGTCTATATCAAGTCCGGCGACGGCGGCGCGGGCGCCGTTTCCTTCCGGCGCGAAAAATTCATCGAATTCGGCGGTCCTGACGGTGGCGATGGCGGACGCGGCGGCGATGTCTGGGTTGAGGTGGTCAACGGCCTCAACACGCTGATCGATTTCCGTTTCCAGCAGCACTTCAAGGCCTCGATCGGACAGCACGGCATGGGCAAGACCCGCACCGGCGCCAAGGGTTCGGATGTGGTGCTGAAGGTACCCGTCGGTACGCAGATCTTCGAGGAAGACAATGAGACGCTGATCGTCGATCTGACGAAGGAAGGCCAGCGCTTTCGTCTTGCCGCCGGCGGTAATGGCGGTTTCGGCAATGCCTATTTCAAGTCGTCGACCAACCAGGCCCCCACCCATGCCAATCCCGGCCTCGCAGGCGAGGAAAAAACAGTCTGGCTTCGCCTGAAACTGATCGCCGATGCCGGTCTCGTCGGTCTGCCCAATGCCGGCAAATCCACGTTCCTTGCGACGGTCACCCGTGCGCGGCCGAAGATCGCCAACTATCCCTTCACCACCCTTCATCCGAACCTGGGCGTCGCGACCATCGATGGCCGTGAATTCGTGCTGGCCGATATTCCCGGCCTCATCGAAGGCGCGCATGAGGGTGTGGGCATCGGTGACCGTTTCCTCGGCCATGTGGAGCGTACCCGCGTGCTTCTGCATCTCGTTTCCGCGCAGGAAGAGAAGGTCGGCAAGGCCTATAAGACCGTTAAGGCCGAGCTGGACGCCTATGGCGGCGGGCTGACCGACAAGCCGGAAATCGTGGCGCTGTCGCAGATCGACGTGCTCGATGAAAAAGAGCTGAAAAAGAAGGCCAAGGAACTGGAGAAGGCCTGCGGCCGTCCCCCGCTACTTCTCTCCGCTGCCGCCCATATCGGCATGACGGAAGCGTTGCGCGCCCTTCGCGATATCATTGTCTCGGCGAGCAATGGCGGCGAAACCGCCCTGCCCGACCGGTCGATGCCGCATGAGGACAGCGAGGCCGAGGAAGAGGACGACCGCCTATGAGCCTGACGCGCAAGCCGCTGGCGAGCCATCACCGGATCGTCATCAAGATCGGATCGGCGCTTCTGGTGGACCGGAAGACCGGTCTCAAGAAAGACTGGCTCGACGCCATCTGCGAGGATATCGCCGCGCTGAAGAAAAATGGCGCTGATGTGCAGGTGGTGTCCTCGGGCGCCATCGCGCTTGGCCGCACCGTGCTTGGCCTGCCCTCCGGCGCATTGAAACTGGAGGAAAGCCAGGCGGCGGCGGCTGTCGGCCAGATCGCGCTTGCGCGGGCATGGTCGGAAAGCCTGTCGCGGCATGAGATCGTTGCCGGCCAGATTCTTCTGACGCTCTCCGATACCGAAGAGCGTCGCCGTTATCTCAATGCGCGCGCCACCATCAACCAGTTGCTGAAGATCGGCGCTATCCCGATCATCAATGAAAACGATACCGTGGCGACCACCGAGATCCGTTATGGTGACAATGACCGTTTGGCGGCGCGTGTGGCGACCATGACGGGCGCCGATCTTCTGGTGCTGCTTTCGGATATTGACGGGCTTTACACGGCTCCGCCGCATCTCGATCCCGACGCGAAATTCCTTGAGACGATTGCCGACATTACGCCCGAAATCGAGGCCATGGCAGGCGGTGCGGCATCCGAGCTTTCACGCGGCGGCATGCGTACCAAGATCGATGCGGGCAAGATCGCGACCGCTGCCGGCTGCGGCATGATCATCGCCTCCGGCAAGACGCTTAATCCTTTGAAGGCTATTGAAAACGGCGCGCGCTCCTCATGGTTTGCGCCTTCGGGCACGCCGGTGACGGCGCGCAAGACCTGGATTGCCGGGCAATTGCAGCCGGCCGGCGAAATCCATGTGGATGCCGGTGCGGAAAAGGCTCTCTATGCCGGAAAAAGCCTGCTTCCGGCGGGCGTGCGACTGGTGAAGGGCAATTTCGGCCGTGGTGACGCAATCGCCATTATCGGTGCGGAGGGCCGTGAAGTCGCTCGTGGTCTTGCGGGTTACGATGCTGAAGAGGCGCGTCTTATCATCGGTCACAAGTCCAACGAGATCGAGGCGATCCTCGGTTATGTCGGGCGGGCGGCCATGATTCATCGTGACGATCTGGTGATGACGGGCGCTGCCGTCAAAGTTAAAAATGCAAAGAAGGATGAGGTCCATGCCTGAACAGGCCGTGAAGCAGAGCCATGATATTGACGCGCTGATGATCACCATCGGCGCTCAGGCGAAAGCTGCTTCGCGACCGTTGTCCATCGCCGGCACAGACCAGAAGAACCGCGCGCTGCTTGCCATGGCCTCTGCCATCGAAGCATCCAGGGATGCGATCCTTGCCGCCAACAGGAAAGATCTGGCCGCGGCGGAAAGCGCAGGCCTTGCCGCTTCCTTCGTGGACAGGTTGACCCTCAACGATGCAAGGATCGCCGGTATTGCCGAAGGCATCCGTTCGGTTGCGGCGCTGCCCGATCCGGTCGGTGAAGTCATCGCCGCCTGGGATCGTCCGAATGGGCTGAAGATCGAGCGCGTGCGCACGCCGCTCGGCGTCATCGGCGTGATCTACGAAAGCCGCCCGAATGTGACCGCGGATGCCGGCGCTTTGTGCCTGAAGGCGGGCAATGCCGTCATCCTGCGCGGCGGCTCGGATTCGCAACATTCATCGCGTGCTATCCATGCCTGCCTCGTGGAAGGCCTGAAGATCGCCGGCCTTCCCGAGCATGCCATTCAGCTGGTGCCGGTGACCGACCGCGCCGCTGTCGGCGCGCTTCTGAGTGGATTGAACGGCACGGTTGACGTTATCGTGCCGCGCGGCGGCAAAAGCCTCGTGGCGCGGGTGCAGTCGGAAGCCCGCGTGCCGGTCTTTGCGCATCTGGAAGGCATTTGTCATGTCTATATCGACAAATCGGCCGATCTCGACATGGCGAAACGTATCGTCGTCAATGCCAAGATGCGCCGCACCGGTATTTGTGGGGCGGCCGAAACGCTGCTGGTGGATGCCGCTGCCGTTTCCACGCATCTTACGCCGCTCGTCAAAGCCTTGATCGAAGCCGGCTGCGAAGTGCGCGGTTCGCAGGCCGTTCGCGATGTGGTGGCGGGTCTCACGCCGGCGACGGAAGAGGACTGGCGCACCGAATATCTCGATGCGATCATTTCGGTCGCCGTGGTGGAGGGTATTTCGGGCGCGATCGAGCATATCGGCACCTATTCGTCCAACCACACCGAGGCGGTGATCGCCGAAGATCCCGATGTGGTCGCGCGTTTCTTCAACGAACTCGATTCGGCCATTCTGCTGCACAATGCTTCGACACAGTTTGCGGACGGCGGCGAGTTTGGCATGGGTGCTGAAATCGGCATTGCCACCGGCAAGATGCATGCGCGCGGCCCGGTCGGCGTCGAGCAACTCACCTCGTTCAAATACCGGGTGCACGGCACCGGCCAGACACGGACCTGATATTTGCCGGCTGACAAGCGCCTCGACAGACGTTATCTCACCATGCCGCATGTGGAGCGCGGCATGGTCGTCGGCCTGTTCGGCGGTTCTTTCAATCCGCCGCATGCGGGTCACGCGCTTGTGGCCGAGATTGCGTTGCGCAGGCTCGGTCTCGACCAGCTCTGGTGGATCGTCACACCGGGCAACCCGCTGAAAAGCCGCTCGGAGTTGGCGTCTCTGGAAGATCGCATCGCCGCCTGCGAAAAGCTGGTCCACGATCCGCGCATCAAGGTGACGGCCTTCGAAAAATCACTGGGGATGAGCTATACGGCCAATACGCTCGCCAAGGTGAAGGCGAAAAATCCGCATGTCCGTTTCATCTGGGTCATGGGAGCGGACAATCTGAAAAGCTTCCATCGCTGGCAGAAATGGCGGCGGATCGCCGAGACATTCCCGATTGCCGTGATCGATCGGCCAGGCTCCACGCTCTCTTATCTCTCATCCACCATGGCGCAGGCCTTCAGCCATGCACGGGTGGATGAGGACGATGCCGGCGTTTTGTGGAAAAAAGCGGCCCCTGCCTGGGTTTTCATTCACGGTCCGCGCTCGACGCTCAGCTCCACGGCGTTGCGCAACGGTCGTAAATGACGCCTTCGATCACAAATGATGTATGTGCCGGGTGTCGAAGGGTCCATATCTTGAAAAGTTAATGCTTTGATGCCACCTTCATTGTGTGACGCAGAGAATCGCGTCGCCAGTACCTGTTTTGTCATTCTTGGAAAGGAAAACCTCTGACAACAGTACACGCCAAGGGAAGAGCATTTGTTGCTATCCCGAAGGGCCAGGACAGTGGCGCCGATGCCGCCGGCCATGCCCTCGAAACCGTCCTCGCGAGCCTCGAGGACTCCAAGGCTGAAGATATCGTCTCTCTCAACATTGCCGGAAAATCGGCGCTTGCGGACTACATGGTCGTGGTCTCCGGGCGGTCGAACAGGCATGTTTCGGCGATTTGCGAGCATCTTCTCAAGGACATGAAGGATGAAGGGTTCGGAAACGCCCGCGTCGAAGGTCTCGAGACCGGAGACTGGGTGCTGATCGATACCGGCGACATCATCGTTCACGTGTTCCGCCCGGAAATCCGCGCCTTCTACAACATTGAAAAAATGTGGGCGACGCCGGACATGCCGGAAGAGACGCTGCATTGATGCGGTGAGCCTTTGAGCGAGTGCATCGCTTTTGCCGAAGATCATATCTGACTTCGGAAACGGTGCCTCTGGCCGGAAATCTGACCGGCCGCATAGGAATCCGCAGGCTATGCTGTTAAGAGCGTGACCCTGTTGGGTCACGACGAATGCAGGTTTGCGATGCGGATTTCAATTTTTGCGGTGGGACGGCTGAAATCCGGCCCCGAAAAGGATCTTGCGGCCCGTTATATCGAGCGCCTGGCAAAGACCGGCCCGGCGATCGGGCTGGAGTTTTCGCGGGTGATCGAGGTTGCCGAAAGCCGCGCTTCCAATGCAGAGACCCGCAAGCGCGAAGAAGCCGCGATGCTGGAAAAACATCTGGTTGACGGAGCAGCCCTCGTCCTGCTGGACGAGCGCGGAAAGGCGCTGGACAGTCCTGCCTTTGCTTCATTCTTTGGCGATTTGCGCGATAGCGGCAAGCGAGACCTCGTGATCGCCATAGGCGGAGCCGATGGGCTCGATCCCGCGCTTTACGACAAGGCGACGGCCGTTCTCAATCTCGGCAAGCTGACATGGCCGCATCAGATCGTTCGTATCCTGATCGCAGAGCAGCTTTACCGTGCCGTCACGATCCTCTCCGGTCATCCCTATCATCGCGTTTGATCGGGTTTCGATTCGGATAATTGTCTCAATTTCAACATGAAGCTCCGCGACACCGCTGACAGCGCACGGCTTTGGCGGCGGCCTTTCCAGGGCCTCTTGGAAGATCGCGGCAAAATCCCTAATATCGGCGCTTCTGCTTCGGCATCAAAGAAAGTTCACATGGACAACAGGCCTCAACGAAAACGGCACGCTGCCCTTGCGGGCGCGGTTATTGCTGCTTTCGTCATGGGCATCGGTCCGACCTATTCGCGGGACGATGCGGGCGCCGTTCCTGCCGCAGGCGATGATTCGTCGCCGGATGCGCTGCAAACGCTGGAGAAGCGCCGCGACCAGAACCGGCAGGATCTGGAGGAGCTGGTCGACAGCATCGGTCTTTCGGAAGACAAGACAAGGAAGCTTGAGGAAAGCATCGCCTCCCTCAATCAGGACAGCGCCCGCATCCGGGAGGAGCTGATCGCATCGGCTGCCCGGCGCAAGGCGCTGGAAACCAAGATCAGCGACGGTGAGGATCGCCTGGCCAAGCTTTCGGTGCGCGAGGATGGCGTCAAGGCGTCGTTGCGGGAAAGACGCGGTGTGCTGGCGGAGGTTCTGGCGGCGTTGCAGCGCATGGGCCGAAACCCGCCCCCCGCCCTTCTCGTCTCGCCCGAGGATGCGCTGGCGTCCGTGCGAAGCGCCATTCTTCTCGGCGCCGTCGTGCCCGGCATTCGCGGTGAAACCGACAAGCTGGTCGCCGCTCTCAAAGAATTGACCGATCTGAGGCAGGCAATCGCTCGCGAAAAGGACGATCTTACGGGTATGATGACGGCAAGTCTGGAAGAGGAAAAACGCCTCGACCTGCTGATTGCCGAAAACGATCGCAAGAACACCCAGACGGCGGCGGAGCTGGAGGCGGAACGCAAGCGATCCGAAGAGCTCGCGAGCAAGGCGACGAGCCTCGAGGGGCTGGTCAGTTCGCTTGAAGGCGAGATTACCTCGGTGCGGGAGGCGATGGAAAAGGCGCGGGCGGAAGAGCAGCGCCTGGCCCGTCTTTCGGAGGCGGAACGCGAAAAGGAGCGGGCCGCGGCCGAGGCTGGAATGCCCGATAAAAACCGTATTGCGCCCGCATATCCCTTCGCGAGTTTGAAGGGAAAGCTGGAGCTGCCGGTTACCGGCGAAGTGCTGCGGCGCTTCGGCGATGCGGATGGAACGGGCCACTTTTCCAAGGGAATTGTCGTCGCGAGCGGACCGGAAGCCATCGTGACGGCGCCTGCAGACGGGTTCGTGGTGTTTGCCGGAGATTTTCGCAGTTATGGCCGGATGATCATCCTCAATACGGGTGATGGATATCATGTGGTGATGACGGGCATGGACAATGTGAGGACGCGGCAGGGAATGTTCGTGTTCTCCGGAGAGCCCATCGCCTCCATGGGTGCAAAAAGAGTAGCGAGTGCAGCAGCATTGGCGCTGGAAACCGACAGGCCAACGCTCTACATTGAGTTCAGGAAAGATGGTGTACCGGTTGATTCTCAACCATGGTGGACCGCAAAAAATACCGGAAGGGCGCACAATGATTCGTAAGGTTTCGCTTCTCCTTATCGGTGGGCTTATGGGCGCCACGGCGATGAGCGTGATTTATTCGGCGAGCATGCCGGCACAGGCGGCCGGGCCTTCGACCTATAAGGAACTGTCGATCTTTGGCGATGTGTTCGAGCGCGTGCGCGCACAATATGTGACGCCGCCGGATGACGAGAAGCTGGTGGAAAATGCCATCAACGGCATGCTGAGCTCGCTCGATCCGCATTCGAGCTTCATGAATGCCAAGGATGCCAACGACATGCGCACCCAGACCAAGGGTGAATTCGGCGGTCTCGGCATCGAAGTGACCATGGAGAATGAGCTCGTCAAGGTCATTACGCCGATCGACGATACACCGGCTTCCCGCGCGGGCATTCTGGCCGGCGACTTCATTTCGGAAATCGACGGTACGCCGGTTCGCGGCCTGAAGCTGGAACAGGCGGTCGAAAAGATGCGCGGCGCGGTGAAAACGCCGATCAAGCTGACGATCATCCGCCAGGGCGCCGACAAGCCGCTCGAATTCACCGTCATGCGCGATGTCATTGCCGTGCGGGCCGTCAAGTCCCGCGTCGAGGGCGACAATGTCGGTTATCTGCGCGTCATCTCCTTTACCGAGAAGACCTATGACGATCTCGAAAGGGCGATCAAGAAGATCAAGGCGGATGTGCCGGCCGACAAGCTGAAGGGTTATGTGCTCGACCTTCGCCTCAATCCGGGCGGTCTGCTCGATCAGGCGATCAATGTCTCCGACGCCTTCCTCGAGCGCGGTGAGGTCGTTTCGACCCGTGGCCGTAACCCCGACGAGACCCGCCGCTTCAACGCGACGGCAGGCGATCTGACCGATGGCAAGCCGGTAATCGTGCTCGTCAACGGCGGTTCGGCTTCGGCTTCGGAAATCGTTGCCGGCGCCCTGCAGGATCTGCGCCGTGCCACCGTGGTCGGCACGCGTTCCTTCGGCAAGGGTTCGGTCCAGACGATCATTCCGCTCGGCGAGGCGGGCGCGCTGCGCCTGACCACGGCGCTCTATTACACGCCGTCGGGTAAATCGATCCAGGGTACGGGCATTGAACCTGATATCAAGGTGGAGCAGCCATTGCCGCCCGAGTTGCAGGGCAAGGTGACCACCGAAGGTGAATCCGGTCTTTCCGGCCACATCAAGGGCCAGAGCGAAACCGACGAAGGTTCGGGTTCCTCCGCTTATGTTCCGCCGGAAGCCAAGGACGACATCCAGCTCAACTATGCTCTGGACTTGTTGCGCGGCACCAAGACGGATCCGTCTTTCCCGCCGAACCCGGAAAAGGCTGTGGTCAACAAGCAGTAAGATAGTGCGCCGGTCAGCCGGCGCATTCCATCTATTGCCCAACCGTTTGGACGGATCGTTCATTGCCTTCGGACCTACGAAAACCGCTTCTGGGTCGTCAGAAAAAAAGCGCCGGTATCAACCGGCGCTTTTCCGTCATTATGGCTCTGTCGGTGCTTGCGGTTTTCTCAATCGGCGGCCTGTCCGTCTATACGGCGCTTTCGCCCGGCAATTTGCAGAAGACGGCGGCCGGACCGGATGCACTGTCTCAGCTTGCCGAAAAGACACCTGAAATCGCACCGGCCGATGTAACGGCTCCCGGCGACGCCGCCGGTATCCAGCCGCAAAGCGGCCGCTCCGGCGCCAATATCAATCGCGAGACGATGCCGGATGGCAATGTCGTATCGGTGTACTCTCCCCGCCCGCGCGAGGGCGACGGGCCTGTTTTGATGAGTGGCCAGACCTATGGTCAGGATCCGCGCATGGCGACGCGACCCAATGAGGAACTGCTGGAAGAAACTGCGTTTGGCAAATTGCCGGTTGTCGGTGCGGATGGTTTGCGGCCGATGGAGCAATATGCGCGGCCCTGGTCTGGTGCACGCGGCACCCGGGTGGCGATCGTGGTCGGCGGGCTGGGTCTCAGCCAGACGGGGTCGCAAAAAGCGATCCGGGAGCTGCCGCCGGAGGTGACGCTCGGTTTTGCCGCCAGCGGCAACAGCCTGCAGCGCTGGATGCAGGAAGCGCGCCGACAGGGACATGAAATCCTTCTGCAGATACCGCTTGAGCCTTTCGGTTACCCCGGCACCAATCCCGGCCCGGACACCCTGCTGGCGGGTGATCCCGCCAAGGTCAACATCGACCGGCTGCATCGCTCCATGGCGAAGATCACCAATTACACCGGCATTATGAATTATCTCGGTGGGCGTTTCCTTGCCGAGCAGGCGGCGCTGGAGCCGGTAATGCGCGATATCGGCAAGCGTGGCCTGCTGTTTCTGGATGATGGCTCTTCAGCGCAGTCGCTGAGCGGCGGCATTGCCAAGGCGATTTCCGCGCCACAGGGTTTTGCCGATATTCTGCTCGACGGCGAAGTCACCGAAGCTGCCATTCTGCGCAAGCTGGACGAGCTGGAACGAATTGCGCGGCGTAACGGCCAGGCGATCGGCGTTGCTTCGGCTTTCGATGAAAGCGTTGCCGCGATCTCCAAATGGTCGCGCGAGGCTGGCGGGCGCGGCATCGAGATTGTCGGTGTTTCTGCGCTTGTTTCCGGGCAGGCAGGGCAGTAAACCTTGCGTGCGGCCATTTCTGGCGCTCAGACAGTGCGGGTTTCCCATGACAATCAAAGCAGAAGATTTGCCTTACCGTCCCTGTGCGGGAATTATGGTGCTGAACGCCGAGGGCCTTGTCTGGGCCGGCAGGCGCATCAAGGAAGGCAATTCCGAATATGATGGCTCACCGCATCTGTGGCAGATGCCGCAGGGCGGCATCGATGACGGTGAGCGGCCTTTGACGGCCGCCATTCGCGAACTCTACGAAGAAACAGGCATGAAAACGGTGAGCCTGCTTGCGGAGGCGAGCGACTGGATTCACTATGACCTGCCACCCGAACTGATCGGTATCGGTCTCAGGGGCAAATATCGCGGGCAGGCACAGCGCTGGTTTGCGTTCCGTTTCGAAGGCGACGAAAGCGAGATCCAGATCGATCCGCCGCCGACCGGGCACACGGCCGAATTCGATGCGTGGGACTGGAAGCCGATGGAAAGCCTGCCGGAGCTCATCGTGCCGTTCAAGCGCGCGGTATACGAACAGGTCGTAGCGGAGTTCCAGCACCTTTCCGGCAAATAAAAAAGGCGGCCAAGGCCGCCTTTTCTGTTTTGTCGCCAGTGCTTATTCCGCTTCGTTGGCGGAATCGGCGTTGAGCTGGCCGTATTTTTCCTCGCCGATCTTGCCGAGCAGTTCGAGCTGGGTTTCGAGAAAGTCGATATGGCCTTCCTCGTCGATCAGCAGTTCTTCGAAAAGCTTCATGGAGACGTAGTCTCCGGCCTCATAACAGATATCACGCGATTTCTTGTAGGAGGTGCGGGCGTCATATTCGCCGGCAAGGTCGGATTCTAGAACTTCCTTGACGTTCTGGCCGATGCGCAGGGGCGCGACGGTCTGAAGGTTGGGATGGCCTTCGAGGAAGATGATGCGTGCGACCAGCTTGTCGGCGTGCTGCATTTCCTCGATGGATTCAGCACGTTCCTTTTTGGCGAGCTTCGTGTAGCCCCAGTCTTCCAGCAAACGATAGTGAAGCCAGTACTGGTTTACCGCACCGAGTTCGAGAAAAAGGGCCTCGTTAAGCCGCTCGATGACTTTTTTGTCGCCTTTCAATGTCCGCTCTCCTGTTCTCTTCATGGAATTGCTTCAGGCGGGACATAAAATCAAAAACATCGGCCTCAGTCGAGTGGCGACGGGCATGATATTCTTCAGTGGTTTTGATGATCAGGTCGACAACGGTGGGGAAACAGCCGCAGCAGCGGCCACGTTTTTCCATAGCGTGATACACTTTTGCAGGAACGATGAGCTGCCAACAGTCCTCGTCGAGGAGCTCGTTGATGACGTCCCGGATATCGTGATCGGTGATGTAATTGCAGCTGCAAACCAGCATGATGGACTGCCTGTATGACGCAACACGTTGTTTTCGTTCTTAAACCAAAACAGGACAGCAAATGTCAAGAAAAACCTCTTAATGAGTCGCCAAGGATTTTCTAGACTCATTCTAAACTATACAAAAACTATCGTATTTTCATTAGTTTAGGCGGCACGTCATTCCAGTATTTCATCTTCAAGTTTTTGTGCGCGGCAAAATTATCGAAGCTAAGATCACGGAAAGTTTACTGGGTTCAGGCGGCCGGGAAGGCAGGATCGACGGCCTCAGGCGAAATATTGTCCGCCATTGGCCGTCATGGTCGAACCGGTGATGAAACCCGCCTCGTCGGAAACCAGAAACAGAACGCAGCGCGCGATTTCTTCCGGCTCACCCAGCCGTCCAACGGGAATTTGCGGCACGATCCGTTCCGCCAGAACCTTCTCCGGTATCGCTCTCACCATCTCGGTGCCGATATAGCCGGGGCAGATGGCGTTGACGGTGATATTGCGGCTGGCGCCTTCCTGGGCGAGCGCCTTGGTAAAGCCGATGTCGCCCGCTTTCGAGGCGGAATAATTGGCCTGTCCCGCCTGGCCTTTCTGGCCATTGATGGAGGAGATGTTGACGATGCGGCCGAAGCCGCGGTCGCGCATGCCCGGCCATACAGGGTGGGTCATGTTGAACACGCCGGTGAGGTTGGTGTCGATCACCTCGCGCCATTGCTGCGGCGACATTTTATGGAACATCGCATCGCGGGTGATGCCGGCATTGTTGACGAGCACCTCGACGGGACCGAAGGTCTCTTCCACCCTGGCTATGCCATTGACGCAGGCGTCATAGTCGCGCACATCCCACTGAAAAGCGGGGATGCCAGTTTCTTTCTGGAATGCTTCCGCCCTGTCCGTCGTGAAGGCGTAATTGACGGCCACCCGGTAGCCGGCCGCCTGCAGGACGCGGGCGATTGCGGCGCCTATGCCGCTCGTCCCGCCGGAAATCAACGCAACCCGGCTCATATAGGCCTCCATGACCTGTCATTGAAGCGCCTGCATATGCGAGGATGCTTCCATATCTTGCAGAACTTGTTCGTCGTGCTCACCGGCCACAGAAATGCGGCCAATGGGAGGCCGCTTTTACCCTATTGCGCGCTGAACCGGAATTGCTTTTTGGCAAGTCGTGCGGCGGTTTCAGAGTGCTTCGATGCACATGGCGACACCCATGCCGCCGCCGATGCAGAGCGTTGCGAGACCCTTCGACACGTTACGGCGGCGCATTTCGAAAATCAGGGTGTTGAGGACGCGCGCGCCGGAGGCGCCGATCGGATGACCGATGGCGATCGCCCCGCCATTGACGTTGACGATAGCAGGATCAAGGCCAAGTTCGCGCACCACGGCGCAGGACTGGGCCGCAAAGGCTTCGTTGGCTTCCACAAGGCCAATATCGCTGATCGACCAGCCGGCCTTGGCCAGCGCCTTGCGGGAGGCAGGGATGGGACCGGTGCCCATGATTTGCGGATCGACGCCTGCCGTCGCCCAGGAGGCGATACGGGCGAGCGGCCTGATACCGCGCTTTCCTGCTTCCTGTTCCGACATCAAAAGCGTGGCGGCGGCGCCATCGTTCAGACCGGAGGCGTTGCCGGCTGTGACCGTCCCTTCCTTGTCGAAGGCGGGGCGCAGCTTGGCCATGGTTTCCAGCGAAGCTCCGGCGCGGATATGCTCATCTGTATCAATGACGATATCGGCCTTACGGCCCTTCACCGTGAAAGCCACGATCTCATCTGCAAAACGGCCGGCGCTTTGCGCGGCTTCGGCCTTGTTTTGCGATGCGACGGCGAATTGGTCCTGCTCGTCGCGGGAAAGCTGCCATTGGCGGGCGATGTTTTCAGCGGTGATGCCCATGTGGTAGCCATAAAAGGCATCGGTAAGGCCATCTTTCAGCATGGTGTCGATCATCTTGAAATCGCCCATCTTCACGCCGCCGCGCAAATGGGCGCAGTGGGGAGCCATGGACATGGATTCCTGCCCGCCGGCAATGACGATGTTCGCGTCGCCGGTCGCGATCTGCTGCATGCCGAGGGCCACGGCGCGCAGGCCGGAGCCGCAAAGCTGATTGAGGCCGAAGGCGGTCGCTTCCTGTGGAATGCCCGCCTTCATGGCAGCCTGCCGCGCCGGGTTCTGCCCCTCGCCCGCCGTCAGGACCTGACCGAGAATGACTTCATCGATTTCCTTCGCCGCGACACCGGCGCGCTCCAGCACGGCGCTGATGACGGTCGCCCCGAGCTCATGGGCTGGCGTATTGGCGAAGTGGCCATTGAAAGAGCCGACGGCTGTGCGCGCGGCGCTGGCAATCACGATTGAAGGCAGGGTCATCAGTTTTCTCCTCACTTGCGGGCGGAGACTGGCAAAGCTTTCAATACAAGTCAAATGGCGAAAGTTGCTTTAAAAGATGTTGCTAAATCACGCCGAAATCTTGCGGAAAATTGCTGCGCAAAAAACAAACTGTTGCGATGCACAAAACATTTGTCAGAGGGCTCGTTTTGCGCATACACTTTGCGGCGGGAAGAGCAATAACACCAAAAAACAAGAAAATACCATCATCGCGAGGAGGCGGGCATGGCGAAACACGACGGCGAAACAATCATTAAAAAATACGCCAACCGGCGGCTCTACAATACCGGCACCAGCACCTATGTGACGCTCGATGATCTGGCGCAGATGGTCAAGCGCGGCGAGGACTTCAAGGTTCAGGATGCCAAGTCCTCCGAAGACATCACGCATGCGGTGCTGACGCAGATCATCGTCGAACAGGAGGCCAAAACCGGCAATACGTTGCTGCCGACGGCGTTTCTGCGGCAATTGATCTCCTATTACGGCGACCAGATGCAGATGGTCGTGCCGACATTTCTCGAACATTCGATGAAGACCTTCTCCGACCAGCAGAGCCAGATGCAGGAGCATATGGCCAAGGCTTTCGGCGATGGTTCGCTTGCCCGCAATTTTCAGGCGCCGCTGCAAATGATGGAAGAGCAGATCCGCCGCAATACGGAACTGTTCCGGCAGGCGATGCAGGGTTTCACACCTTTCGCAATGCCGCAGGCGCCAAAGGAAACCCGCAAGCCGAATGCATCCGAAATCGACGAGCTGAAGGCGCAGTTGCGCGCATTGCAGCAAAAGCTCGATCAGCTCTGATCCTGTCGGGCCGATGCCCGGTTTCAGCAAACCGCATCGGCTTTTGCTTCAGACTTTCAGCCTGTCGTTCTTTCCGGCACGCGCAGCAACAGCAGTAAGCCGGATCCCAGAAATACGATGAGCGTCGCCATGCCGATATGGGCGGAGCCGCTTATTGTGGTTGCTATGGAAAACGACAGCGTCGCCATGAAGCTGGTGGCGCGTCCGGAGAGCGCATAAATGCCGAAATAACGGCCCGCCTCCGCCACGGTGATGTTGCGGGCGAGATAAGATCGTGACGAGGCCTGAACGGGGCCGAAGGCAAGGCCGATCAACACACCATAAAGCAGATAGGCCTTTTCCGCGCCGGTGGCGAAGATGCCGCCATTATCTGCGGTCGACAATTGTATCCAGCCGAACAGGGTGGAGCCCTTTTCCGTCGAGACGATTCCGAGCGTTGCCAGCAGCAGAAGTACCAGACTGATGAGGATGGTGATGCGCGAACCTAGTTTCTGGTCGACGCGCCCGGCGGCAAAGCAGCCGGCAATGGCAACGATATTGAGCAGAATTCCGAAGAGGCCGATTTCCATCGTTGCCCAGCCGAACATGCCAGCAGCGAAGGCCCCGCCGAGAATGAGAACGCCATTGACGCCATCCTGATAAAGCATGCGCGCAATCAGAAACCGCAACAGCACGGGGCGGTAGCGCAGCTCGCGTAGCGTGATCTTCAGTTCCCCCAATCCCGAGCGGATCGCGGCTGCGAAGGGCAAGCCCTTTTCAGCATCGGGAGTGAGAATAAACATCGGCAGAATGAAGATGAGATACCAGAGCGCGGCGAGCGGGCCGGTTATTCTGGCATCCTCGCCGGTTGCGGGATCGAGGCCGAAAAGAGGTTTGATACCGGCGATGGTCACACCGGTCTGTGGATTGGCGGCCAGAAGCGTCACCACGGCAATCAGCACCACCATGCCGCCGAGATAACCGAGCCCCCAGGCGAGATTGGAGATGCGCCCGACATTTTGCGGGTTGGTCAGGCGCGGCATCATGGAATCGTTGAAGACGATAGAAAATTCCGCCGCGATGGAGGCGAGGATCATGCAGACGATCGGAAGGATGAGCGGCGAACCGGGTGCGGCAAACCAGAGGAAAAAGAGACTGACAATCTTGATGACGGCAAAGAAGGCGATCCACGGCTTGCGTGCGCCGGACTGGTCGGCGATGGAGCCGAGAATGGGGGAGAAGAGGGCGATGATGATCGAAGACACCGTTGCCATATTGCTCCATGTCGCCTGCGCTGAAATCGGATCATCGGTGAGCCGTGCGACGAAATAAGGCCCGAAAACGAAGGTCGTGACGACCGTGAAAAACGGCTGCGCCGCCCAGTCGAACATCACCCAGCCCCAGATGCCGCGTTTGGCAACCACTGTTTCCGCATTTGGGGAAGGGACAGTCATTCATCGTCCTATCGGAAAATCGGGAAATAAAATGCGCGATGCGGGTGCATCCATTTTGTCTGGCGCCATCCGGGGGGGACCCGGATGGCGTTTTTGAGGCTGCCGATCAGCGTGCCTGAACGATATCGCCAAGCAGCCCGGCCGCGACCGTCAGACGGGCAAGGTTGGTATCGCCGCTGTCGCTGAGCGCGCCGAGTTCGGAGACGATGCGGTTGACCCGCACGCGGTCCGCCGCATACCAGGCCTGAACCGGGTCCTTTTCCCTGGCATATTCGGTCAGCGCGGAGATGACGATCCGGCGTCTCGATGAGGAGATCTGGTCCTGGCTGCGCAGGAGAGCCAGACTCTCATAATGATCCGCCGGTGTGATGCGCTGACTTGCATCCAGCAGACGCGCGACGCGGAAGGTCGACGAGACGGTGGCGTAGCTTTCGGCGGCGCGGGCAAGCGTGGTGCCAGCGCTTTCGGCGATGCGCATGATCTCCGGCACATAGACGAGCAGGGAAAGCGTATCGAGTTCCTCAAGAAGACCGGAAGGAACGCCGTCGATTTCCGTGACGCCGAGTTCGCGACGATACTTCGCCGCTGCCGGCGATAGCGTCTTGATGGCGGTTTTCAGTCGCTCGATTTCGGTCGCCATGTCGCCTGCGGCCGCACCCGCGCTCCCGGTTTGCAGGTAAAGCCTGCTCGCATCCGAGAAGATGCGCGTGATCGTGGCATAAAGCCCGTTCTGGACTTCACCGCCGACCTTGCCGTCAAGCGCGTCGACTTCGCTCCACAGACGTTTGAGACCGAAACCATCCTCGACGATCACCGCAGCCTTAACGACGTCGGCCGCCAGAAGGCCGCTCGCATCGGCAAGTTTCTGCACAAAGCCCGGGCCGCCGCGATTGACGACGGCATTGGCGAGCGCGGTCGCGACGATTTCGCGATGCAGACGATGCGACTTGATATCGTCCGCATAGTTCTTCTGCATCTTGGCCGGGAAATAATCGACCAGAAGATGCTGGAGATAGGGTTCGTCGGGAAGCGTGCTTGCCACCAGTGCGTCGAACAAAGTGAGCTTGGCATAGGAGAGGAGCACGCCGATTTCCGGCCGGGTCAGCGGTTTGCCGATGGCGTATCTTTCGCTGAATTCGACATTGTTGGGCAGGGTTTCGACCTTGCGGTTCAGTTGCCCGGTCGCCTCCAGCGCGCTCATCAGGCGGCCGAGTTCTTCGCGGTTCGAAAGGCCCAGTCGCTCCGTCAGCGAGATCGCCAGCGATTGCAGGTAGTTGTTGCGTAATACCAGCTGCGCCACTTCCGGCGTCATGGAAGCGAGAAGCTGGTTGCGTTTCGGCATCGTCAGGCGACCGCTGTTAACGGCGGAGGCAAGCGCGATCTTGATGTTGACCTCGACGTCCGAGGAGTTCACACCGGCCGAATTGTCGATGGCGTCGGAATTGCATCGCCCGCCCGAAAGCGCATAGGCGATGCGCCCCTTCTGCGTGATGCCCAGATTGGCACCTTCGCCGATGACCTTGGCGCGCAGCTCGGTTGCGTTGACGCGAATGGGGTCGTTCGCCCTGTCACCCACCTCGGCATTGGTTTCCACCGCCGCCTTGATGTAGGTGCCGATGCCGCCGAACCACAGAAGATCGGTTGGCGCTTTCAGGATGGCCGTCATGATCTCGAAGGGCGTGGCGACGGATTTGTCGATGCCGATGGCGGCCACGGCTTCCGGTGTCAGCGTCACCGATTTTTCCGAGCGGGAGATGATCATCGCGCCGCTGGAGAGGGCCGAACGATCGTAATCCTGCCAGCTGGAACGCGGCAGTTCGAAAAGCCGCCTGCGTTCGGCAAAGGACCTGTCGGTATCGGGATCCGGATCGATGAAGATGTCGCGGTGATCGAAGGCGGCGATAAGCCTGATCTTTTCCGACAGCAGCATGCCGTTGCCGAAGACGTCGCCGGACATGTCGCCCACGCCCGCCACCGTGAAGGGGGTGGTCTGGATGTCGGTGTCCATTTCACGGAAATGGCGTTTCACCGTTTCCCAGGCGCCGCGGGCGGTGATGCCCATCTTCTTGTGGTCGTAACCGGCCGAACCGCCCGATGCGAAGGCGTCGTCCAGCCAGAAACCGGCCTCATGGGCAAGACCGTTCGCCGTATCGGAGAAGGTTGCCGTTCCCTTGTCGGCGGCGACGACGAAATAGGGGTCGTCACCGTCGAGCCGCAGCGTGTCGGCTGGCGGCACGATGGCATCGTCGACGATATTGTCGGTGATGGAGAGCAGGGTGCGGATATAGGTCTTGTAGGCTTCGCGGCCGGCATTGAAGACCTCGTCGCGGGAGCCGCCGGCCGGCAGGTTCTTCGGAAAGAAGCCGCCCTTGGCGCCGACCGGAACGATCACCGCGTTCTTGACCTGTTGCGCCTTGACGAGACCGAGCACTTCCGTGCGGTAATCCTGGCCGCGATCCGACCAGCGCAGACCGCCGCGTGCGACCTTGCCGAAGCGCAGATGCACGCCTTCGACCTCTGTTCCGTAGACGAAGATTTCGCGGAAGGGACGTGGGTCGGGCAGGCCGTCCAGATGCTTGGGATCGAACTTGAAGGCCAACAGGTCACGCGGCGTACCATCGGCATTTTTCTGGAAGTAGTTGGTGCGAAGCGTCGCGTCGATGGCGTTGACGTAACGCCTGAGCGTGCGGTCCTCATCGAGATTGGGAACGCCGCTCAATGCCGCTTCGATTGCCTTGTGTATTTCGGCGAGTTTCTTCAGCCGCTTCTTTTCGTCGACGGACGGATCGAAGCCGGCCTTGAACAGCGCGAAAATATTGCGGGAAATCGCCGGATACTTATAGAGCGTTTCGGAAATATGCTCCTGCGAATAGACGATGCCGGTCTGGCGGAGATAACGCGCATAGGCGCGCAGTACGGAGACTTCGCGCACGGTTAGGCCGCAGGCGAGGATCAGGCGGTTGAAGTTGTCATTGTCGACCTTGCCGGAGAAGGCGGCGAGGAAAGCTTCTTCGAGTTTCTGTCCATAGTGCGGCAGATCGAGCGTCGTTCCCTTGGCGACGGACAGTTCCATGTCGTGCAGCACGATGTCGCGCTTTTCGCCGTCTGAAACGACGCCGATATCGAAGGTGCGTTCGCTGATGACATTGAAACCGAGATTTTCGAGCAGGGGCACGCGGCGTGAAAGCGGTAGATGGCCGTCGCGGTGGAAAATCTTCAGCGACAGCGTCTCCGCTGATTGACCTTCCTGCTGGTAAAATTCGATGCGGACCGGCTCGCCCTTCGCGGCGCCCAGAATATCCGGCATGTCGCCGATCGCTTCTTCCGGCGTGAAGGCTTCCTGATAGGCCTGATCGACCTCCAGCACCGGTGCACCCGGCTCGGAGAGGGCGACGAAATGGTCTATCCAGCGCGCCGCAATGTCGCTGACGGCATCTTCAAGCTTATCCTGGGCGATGCGCGGCGTCTTGCCTTCCGTTCGGCCGACGATGAAGTGGACGCGGGCGACGGCGCCTTCGGGGAAGGCGGGGTAATAGGCGGAAATATGCCCGTCATAGACCCTGCTCAGATAATCGCCGATCTTCTCGCGCACATAAGAATTATACTCCTCGCGCGGAACGAAGATGATGGCCGAAACGAAACGGTCGAAACGGTCGATACGTGCAAGCACGCGCACGCGCGGCCGGTCGCTCAGTTCCATGATCTGCTCGACGAAGCGGATCAGAAGATCGGTTTCGATCTGGAAAAGATCGTCACGCGGATAGGCTTCCAGCGTGTTCTGCAGGATGCGCCCCGAGTGGCTGTTCGGATCGAAGCCGAAATGCCGCTCGACTTCCGCGACTTTGGCGCGCAGCAGCGGTATCTGCTTGACCGAGCGCGTATAGGCGGTGGCGGTGAAGAGGCCGACGATGCGCAGTTCGCCGATGACATTGCCGTCCTCGTCGAAGCGCTTGATGCCGATATAATCCATATAGGCGCGACGGTGCACGATCGATTTCACATTGGCCTTGGTGACGATGAGGAAATCCGGGCCGTCGAGGAAGGCAAGGATTTCCGGCGTGGTCGTCACGGCATTCTTGCCGAGGCGCAGCACGCGCACATCCGGATCGCTGAGGCTGCCGAGACCGACGCCGTCGCCGCGCTCGATCTTCGCGTTCTTTCCCTTGCCGGAATAGGTGTAGTCACGCATGCCGAGGAAGGTGAAATTGTCGTTGCGAAGCCAGTTGAGGAATTCGACGGCTTCCGTACGCTCGGTCTTGCGCCGTGACGAACCACGCTTGGACAATTCATCCAGCGCCTCGTCGAGTTTCGCCAGCATGGGCCGCCAGTCGCGATAGGCGAACTGAACCTGCGTCAGCACGAAGCGCAGTCTTTCTTCCAGCGCTGCGGCGGCTTGCGTCGTGAGCGGCGCGATATGCAGCTGGATGAGGCTGATATTTTCAGCGGGGTCATCCTCGGGTTCCGCGAGACGATAGCCCGCCTGCGCGCTTTCGTCGCGCACCAGGATCGGGTGCACCGCGAGATAAAGACCGCGATAGCTGCTGGTGACCTCGCCCATGACGGAATCGTAAAGGAAGGGCATATTGCGGCCGATAATGGTCAGGACCGTTACCGGAATATCCCGCGGCGAAACGCCCTCCACCTGGGAGATGCCGATGTACGGAACGTCTCCGGTCCAGTGCGAAAGCGCCTCGAAACTGTGAGCGGCGCTCGCAGCCAGCATCTCTGCGGAATAATATTCTATATCGTCGGCGCTTGCCCTTCCATAAAGAATACCTGGGTCAAGAAATTGGACATTTTCGGCAATTGCCTGCTGGCGCGCTTTTTCGATCTGTTTTTCGCGTTTTGGATTATTTCTGTAGCCCATTTGACGTGGATTCCTCCAAAAATCACACTTTAATATAAAAAAGCATCGCCAATTTGCGGATTTTGCCTTTTCAGTCGAATCGGATATTGGCGTGGAATTACGAAGAGTTTAAGAGGCTTTCGTGTTTCTTCGGTCGGTAAGTGAAATTTTTTTGCTCCTTTTGCCATGAGGGCCTGTCACGAAGCATTTTGACAGTATTTCTGCGGCTAATTTTTAGGCGGTTCTTTGGCTGCCATGTGATGTTGCGGCCACGGTCGAAGCAAATTATTGATTTGCGCCTATTTTTGTGGTACACCAACGACACTGATCCACAGCGTGGCATTTGTGTGCCCAAAAACACCACGAAAGCAACACCTCTTTTGCACGCGGTTTCCGTGACATATCGAGCGTTTACGTTATCGAACCCCGCAAGACGGGAAGGTGTGTTTTTGCGTGCACGGCTGGACCAGTGCGGAGTCACCTGACGGTTCCCCCGTCTCATCAGGGCCTGACCGACCCAACCCCGGCATCCCCGGGTATGTAACAGGGAGTTTTTAGAACGAATGACGACCCAGCAGAAGAAATCTCCAGCACATCACGGTTTCAAGACCGGTGAAGCGATTGTGTATCCCGCTCATGGTGTCGGTACCATTTCTGCAATCGAGGAACAAGAAGTCGCCGGCATGAAGCTTGAGCTTTTTGTCATTGATTTCGAAAAAGACAAGATGCGTCTTAAGGTTCCCGTCGCCAAAGCCGTCAGCATCGGCATGCGCAAGCTTTCCGAAGGCGATTTTGTCGAGCGGGCGCTGAAAGTGGTGCAGGGCAAGGCGCGTGTGAAGCGTACCATGTGGTCGCGCCGCGCGCAGGAATATGATGCGAAGATCAATTCCGGCGATCTCATCGCGATTGCGGAAGTCGTGCGCGATCTCTACCGTGCGGAAAATCAGCCGGAGCAGTCCTATTCCGAGCGTCAGCTTTATGAAGCTGCTCTCGACCGCATGGCGCGCGAAATCGCCGCTGTCAACAAGATGTCTGAAACCGAGGCTGTTCGCCTGGTGGAAGTGAACCTTGCCAAGGGCCCCAAGCGCGGCAAGACCGTCGAAGAGGACGATTCTCAGGACGAAGCCGCTTAATAACCGGCTTTTTCCCTCTAAAAAAACCCGCCTTGATGGCGGGTTTTTTGTTGCCCGATTGCAGGCTGAAATTCACAGGATGCGGATTTTCGTGCCTTTGCGCAGATGCGGCAGGATGCGCCGCATGTCACGGGGATGGAGGGCGACGCAGCCCGCGGTCGGCTCATATCCCGGTCTGATCAGATGTATGAAGATTGCCGAGCCGCGGTTGCGGCTTTTCGAGGTGATATTCCAGTCGAGCACCAGGCAGACGTCGTAGAGGCTGTCCTTCCGCATCATCTCTTCATGGCTCGGGGCGAAGGGCGCCTTGACCAGCCTGTTGTAACTGGGACTACGGGGCTCGTCGCACCACAGCATGGACTTGCGTGTTCGCTGCATCGGCAATGCCGTAGCGATGCCGGGAAGGCGGTCGCCGCGATAAAACCCGTGCAGCAGGCCGATGGTCGAGATGGGAGATTTTCCGTCTCCTTCGCGTTTCAGCGCAGTGCGGCCATTGCGTCCGATCGCGGCTGGAAAGGTGAGATGCCCGAGCTGGACGATGGCGCGGCTGATTTTCGAGGGAGCCGGCCGAACCATGAGTGTCGATGCGCGTTTACGTTGTCTTACGGGCTGGGTGCTCATGTTTTTCACGAGATTTTGCTTTGCAGGTTATTTAACGTGAAGTCATAGCACTTCGTTATATCATGGCAATGGGTTGACCTTTTATCGGCAAACCGCTGAATTGGCTGATAATTAGAGCGCCGGGCGTCTTTGGGGATGCACAAGGCACGCTCTAACTCTTTTAAACTACGCATCGTGTCTCTCGAAAATCGAGCCTGATTTTTGGGCCGATGCGCTAAAGTAAGAAAGGCTGAGAATCCGAATGACGGCTCGCACTATCCTTCTGGTGGACGATGACGACGATCTTCGGGAGACGCTGACCGAGCAATTGTCTCCCTATGAGGAATTCTCGCTGCTCAGCGGCGCCAATGCCGCGCAGGCGATGCAGACCGCCAAGACCGCCCAGGTCGATCTTCTGATCATGGACGTAGGCCTGCCGGACATGGACGGCCGTGAGGCGGTAAAGCTGCTGCGTAAGGGCGGCTTCAAGGCGCCGATCATCATGCTGACCGGGCATGATACCGATTCCGATACTATTCTTGGGCTGGAAGCCGGGGCGAACGACTATGTGACGAAACCCTTCCGTTTCGCAGTGCTTCTGGCGCGTATCCGGGCGCAGCTGCGTCAATACGAGCAGAGTGAGGATGCGGTTTTCACCGTCGGTCCCTATCAGTTCAAGCCCAGCCAGAAGCTGTTGACGACGGAGGACGGCAAGAAAATCCGGCTGACGGAAAAGGAAGCGGCGATCATTCGTTATCTCTACCGCGCCGGCAGCACCGTCGTTACCCGCGACGTCCTGCTGGAAGAGGTCTGGGGTTACAATTCCGGCGTGACAACGCACACGCTGGAAACGCATGTCTATCGTCTGCGCCAGAAGATCGAACGCGACCCGTCCAACGCTGAAATTCTGGTGACCGAGAACGGTGGATACAAGATCGTTCCCTGAGCAGGGGGCTCTTTGCACCTGTCACATGTTCAAAGCTCACGCTGCGCGTCCGAAAAGGCGCGCGGCGTTCTAACAGCTTGTATTTTGAGGGCCGATATTGGAAAACCGCTATAGTGATGCAGGCGTTTTTCCGGAGTAACGATCGACATGGCCTTGACGGACGATATCATGCTGCTGGGGCAAGTGCCGTTATTTGCTGGGTTCAGCGATGACCAGTTGCGGCTTATCGCCTTCGGTGCGGAGCGCCGCCGTGTATCGGCCGGGCAGACATTGTTCCGGGAACACTCACCGGCCGAATGCGCTTTTGCGGTGACGGCTGGCCATTTCGAGCTTTTCACGGCAGGGCGGGATGGCAAGCCCGTGCTGCAGGCGACGCCCGGCAAGGGGGCGCTGCTTTCGGAGCTGGCGCTTTTCACGCTCTGCGAACGGAAGTTCACTGCCGTGGCAGCGGAGGATTCCGAAGTCATCCGCATAACGCGCATCCTCTTCCACCGGCTGGTGGAGGAGTTTCCGGAGGTTGCCGATATCGTGTCGGCGCGTATTCGCGACAATATCGCGTCGCTGGCGGCGGGGGCGGCCCGTTTGCAGAACCGCTTCGTCTGACGCCAGACAATTCCGCCTGTTCAGAATCGGAAATGGGCGGTGACGGGAACATGGTCGGATGGCCGGTTCCAGCCGCGGGCCTCGCGCAATATGTCGATTTTTTCGAGTGAGGAGCCGAGATCCTGCGAAGACCAGATATGGTCGAGGCGGCGGCCGCGATCAGCCGCTTCCCAGTCCTTGGCGCGGTAGCTCCACCAAGTATAGATCTTTTTCGTCTCCGGCACATTCAGGCGCATCAGATCGAGCCAGTTGCCCTTTTTCATGATGTCAAGCATGCCTTCGGTTTCGACAGGCGTGTGGCTGACGATCTTCAGAAGCTGCTTGTGCGACCAGACGTCATTTTCGAGCGGTGCGATGTTGAGATCGCCGACGAGAATGGACGAGGTGCCAGGCACGCCATCGGCGCGCAGCGCCTTCATTTCCTCGATGAAATCCAGCTTGTGGCCGAATTTCGGATTGATCGAGCGATCCGGCTCGTCACCGCCTGCCGGCACATAAAAATTATGCAGCCGCACGCGGCGCGATCCGACCTCAAAAATCGCGGAAATGTGGCGTGCGTCGCCGATACCGCAATAGTCCTGCCGGTGGTCTTCGATCAGCGGAATTTTCGAGGCGATCGCCACGCCGTGGTAGCCCTTCTGGCCATGGATGATGACATGCTCATAACCGAGCGCCTTCAGCGGCTTCATCGGAAACTCGCCATTCGGGCATTTCGTTTCCTGCAGGCAAAGAATGTCGGGTTTGTAACGTACCAGAAACTGCTCAACGATCGGCATTCTGAGCCTGACCGAGTTGATGTTCCAGGTGGTTATCGAAAACGACATGCATGTGCTCCGCTTTTACTGCCGCGAACCGCTTGGCCCGTGACATGTTTCCGGGGCGCAGGCTTATAACATCGCGATGAAAACGGGAATGTATTTTAGCGGTAAAATGAAAAAGGCGACCGCAGGGTCGCCTTTTGAAGAATTTCCTTGGGGCTTAAAGCCTCAGCCGCCTTTGCGGACTTCCTCGTAATTGATGTTGAAGACGCGTTCATCGAGGTTCACACCGGTCTGGACGTTGAAGATCATGACGGTCGTGTCCTTGTTCTGGGCGTCGGTCGTGGTCCATTGCCGCAGATCGAAGGTCTTCGGATCGAACATCAGGGTAATGGTGGAATCGCCGAAGACGCTCTTGTCGCCCAGCACGATGGTGGTCAGGTCCGATTCTTCCTTGACGTTGCGAACCTTCTGGTTGCCGAGATCGATCTTGTCGGACAGAAGCAGGCTGAGCGGCGTCTTGGAGAGCGGATAAAGATCCCAGGTCTTGAGCTTCATATTGCCGATGACGACGTTCTTGCCGTCGGCGATGACCCGCATGGGCGAGGGGTCTTCGTAATTGAAGCGAAGTTTGCCGGGGCGTTCGATGTAGAACTTGCCGCCGGTCTGTTCACCGCGCGGGCCGAACTGGACGAATTCCCCCATCATGGTTTTGACCGACGAGAAGTGATTGGCGATTTTCTGCGCTGTCGCCGTGTTGCCGGCCGCCTGGGCAAAGGCGTCAAGCGGCGACAGGCCGGCCATGATTGCGGCCATGGAAAATGCCGTCAGCACGCCACGACGCGTCACGCCGTTTTGCGGTGTGTTTGCGTTGGCCGTTTCGCCGGTGGTGAGGTCGTTCATTCTATTCTCCTTCATCGCAGCGATTGTCCGCATAAAAGGCGGCGGCTTCATGACGTTGAAAGCGTGTAATAACGCTTCTTCGCCCCGCTTGGTTGCGGACGTTACCGCTCGATGATGTCTGCTTCCGTCGGTACGAGTATTTCACGTTTTCCGGCGTGGTTGGCGGGGCCGATAATGCCTTCCTGCTCCATGCGCTCGATCAGCGAGGCGGCGCGGTTATAGCCGATGCCGAGACGCCGCTGCACATAGGAGGTGGAGGCTTTGCCATCGCGAAGCACGACGGCCACGGCCTGATCGTAAGGGTCCTCGGAATCGGAGAAACTGCCGGCACCGGCCGGGCCGCCGCCATTGCCTTCCTCGTCGTCTTCCTCGGTAATCGCTTCCAGATATTCCGGTGCGCCCTGTGTCTTCAGATAGGCGACGATCTCTTCCACCTCGTTGTCGGAGACGAAAGGACCGTGCACGCGCTGGATGCGTCCGCCGCCTGCCATATAGAGCATGTCGCCCATGCCGAGTAGCTGCTCTGCGCCCTGCTCTCCAAGGATGGTGCGGCTGTCGATCTTCGACGTCACCTGGAAGGAGATGCGGGTCGGGAAGTTTGCCTTGATCGTGCCGGTGATGACGTCGACGGAGGGGCGCTGGGTGGCCATGATGACATGGATGCCGGCGGCGCGCGCCATCTGCGCCAGGCGCTGCACCGCGCCTTCGATGTCCTTGCCGGCGACCATCATCAGGTCGGCCATCTCGTCGATGATGACGACGATATAGGGCAGGGGCTTCAGATCGAATTCTTCCGTCTCGTAGATCGCCTCGCCGGTCTGGCGGTCGAAGCCGGTCTGTACCGTGCGGGTGAGTATCTCGCCCTTGTCCAGCGCCTGTTGCACGCGGCTGTTGAAGCCATCGATATTGCGCACGCCGATCTTCGACATCTTCTTGTAGCGCTCTTCCATCTCGCGCACCGTCCATTTCAGCGCCACGACGGCCTTTTTCGGATCGGTAACGACGGGAGAGAGCAGATGCGGAATGCCGTCATAGATCGACAGTTCGAGCATTTTCGGGTCGATCATGATCAGGCGGCACTGTTCCGGCGACATGCGGTAAAGCAGCGACAGGATCATGGTGTTGATGGCGACCGACTTGCCCGAACCGGTGGTGCCGGCAACGAGCAGATGCGGCATCTTGGCGAGATCGGCGATGACGGGTTCGCCGCCGATGGTCTTGCCGAGCGCCATGGCGAGTTTGGCCTTGCTGTTTTCGAAATCGCGGCTGCCGATCAGTTCCCGCAGGAATACGGTTTCGCGCGTCTGGTTCGGCAGTTCGATGCCGATGGCATTGCGGCCGGGAACGACGGCGACGCGGGCGGCGATCGCGCTCATGGAGCGGGCGATGTCATCGGCAAGGCCGATGACGCGAGAGGATTTGATGCCGGGTGCCGGTTCCAGTTCGTAGAGCGTGACGACCGGGCCGGGGCGGACATGAATGATTTCGCCCTTGACGCCGAAATCCTCAAGAACGCCTTCCAGAAGGCGGGCGTTCTGTTCCAGCACTTCCTCGCTCAGCATATTGTCGCGCACGACATTCTTCGGCTCCGCCAGAAGATGGACCGTGGGGAGCTGGAAACCGTCTGCGGCGATGAAAGAGGCCTGCGCCTCCCTTGCCACGCGCTCGCTGGGCTTCGGGCGCGCGGAAGGGGCGGTTATTCTGGGTTGCCCGCGTCCCGGCGCCTGTCGGGCGGTAAATTTCTGGTCGGACTCGTCGTCGGAGAGAATGCCGTTCGGCAGCCGGCGTCCATCCGCGTCGAAGGGTTGTTCGTCATCCATGTCCTCGTCATGATCGAGCGCGATGGAGGGAGGTGACATCTGGCGACGCGATGCGGCGCGTTCTTCGAAAGACGGCTCTGCGCGCTGGTCGAGACGGTTGATCGCGGTCTTGAGGCGCGACGGTTCGTTCAGCGTGCCGAATTCATATTCGTTGAAGTCGTAAGGATGTTCGAATTCATCGTGCAGGGATTTAGACTTGAGGCCGAACAGGCGGCGCAGGCGCGCCTGGGTGATGTACCAGTAATGCGCCAGCGCGCCGAAGGCGAGCATATTGGCGAAGAAACCCTCGCCGTCGTCTTCATCATCCTCTTCGGCCTCACGGGCGGCGCGGGCCTTGCTGGTGGCGACTGGAGCGGCTTCTTCGCGTTCCAGCTCATCATCCAGACCGCCAACGACACCGGCGGCAAACAGCATCAGCCATGCGGCAGGCGCCGCAAATATGACACCCAGTACCGTGGCAATCGTGCCGGTGGGGTAAGCGCCGATAAAAAGGGCGGGAAAACGCAGGATCATGTCACCGATGACGCCGCCGATGCCGTTCGGCAGCGGCCATGTCACGGGGGCCGGAAAACAGCCGAGCGAGGCGGCGCAGACGATGGCGCCTGCGACCCAGGCCACGAGGCGAACGGGTATGCGGTGGAATTTGCGTCCGGCGATCAGCGCGATCGCCCAGGCGATGACGGGCAGGAGCGAGATGATTGCGGAAAGCCCGAGGAACTGCATCACGATATCGGCGAAAATCGCACCGCCGTAGCCCAGAAGATTGGTGGGCTGGTTTCCTGTCGCGTAGGAGAGGCTCGGATCCGCGACATTCCACGTCGCGAGCGCGGCGATGCCCAGTGCAATCGTGGCCAGCAGAGCGAAACCGGCGAGAGCCATGATCTGACGCACGAAAAACGCCGTCAACACGAAGCGCGTGTGACGACCATCGAATGTCGGAGAATGCATTCTGCCCATGTCCCTGAACCCGTCGTTTTATGGTTTCGGCAAGATCCGGCAGGAGACCTGATCCCGGATTGACAGGGAAAACTAACCGCTTGCTGGTTAATGTCGTGTTAACCATGCGGTTTTTTGAGGCGCTTCGGCTTTACGGCAAAGAAAAAGGCCCGCCGGAGCGGGCCTTCTTTTGGGAGAGGGGATGGAGAACCCCTTTTCCCGGATATCAGGAGTGGTAGGCGGCTTCGCCGTGGGTTGCGAGGTCGAGGCCTTCGCGTTCGGCTTCGACCGGAACACGCAGACCAACGATCACGTCAACGATCTTGTAGAGGATCGCGGAGACGATGGCGCACCAGACGATGGTGATGGCGACGGCGACGAACTGCGTCCAGAGCTGCGAGGCGATGGAGAATTCAGGCTTGCCGGTGCCGCCAAGCAGCGGCGAGGTGAAGATGCCGGTGCCGAGAGCGCCGATGATGCCGCCAATGCCGTGGACGCCGAAGACGTCAGCCGTGTCGTCGTAACCGAACTTGTTCTTCACTACGGAGACGAAGAAGTAGCAGATCGGCGAAACGATGAGGCCGAGAACGATGGCACCCATCGGGCCGACGGAGCCTGCAGCCGGTGTGACGGCGACGAGGCCGGCGATCATGCCCGAAGCGGCGCCCAGCATGGAGGCCTTGCCGCGGGTGAAGCTTTCAACCAGCGACCAGGAAACGATGGCGGCTGCGGTTGCGAGGAAGGTATTCATGGTTGCGAGAACCGCACCGCCCGATGCTTCGAGGTTGGAACCGGCGTTGAAGCCGAACCAGCCGAACCACAGCATGGCTGCACCGACGAGGGTCAGCGTCATCGAGTGGGGGGCCATCATGTCCTTGCCGAAGCCGGTACGCTTGCCGACCATGATCGCACCGATCAGACCGGCGATACCGGCATTGATGTGAACGACGGTGCCGCCGGCGAAGTCGAGGGCGCCCATGCCGAAGATCAGGCCGTTTGCATCCCAGACCATGTGAGCGATCGGGAAATACACGAAGGTGGCCCACAGGATGGTGAAGAGGATGACGGCGGAGAATTTGACGCGTTCTGCGAAGGCGCCGATGATCAGCGCCGGCGTGATGGCCGCGAAGGTCATCTGGAAGGCGATGAATGTATATTCATAGATCACGACGCCCTGGGAGAAGGTTGCCGAGGTGCTGTCAAGCGAAACGCCCGACAGGAACAGCTTGCCGAAACCGCCGAAATAAGGGCCGGTGCCGCCGCCAAAGGCGAAGGAGTAACCGTAGATTACCCAGACGAGCATCATGACTGCGCCGACGACCGTGCACTGCATGAGAACGGAGAGCATGTTCTTGGTGCGGACGAGACCGCCGTAAAACAGGGCGAGGCCCGGAATGATCATGAAAAGCACGAGGATCGTCGCGACATACATGAATGCGGTGTCGGCTTTTTCCGGAACGGGCGCTGCGGCTGCTGCCGGCGCGGCATCCTGGGCAAAGGCGATGGCCGGAGCCATCAGGGCCGCCGCTGCGGCGCCCAGCTTGCCGAGCGTTGAAAACTTATTGAGTTGCATAGCTAGAAAACTCCCCTGTCAGCCGTGCTTCAAAGCGCTTCTGTGTTGGTTTCGCCGGTACGGATGCGCACGGCCTGTTCGATAGAGTAGACGAAGATCTTGCCGTCACCGATCTGCCCGGTCTTTGCCGCAGACGCGATCGCTTCGACAGCCTTGTCGACGACGTCGGATGGAACTGCGATCTCGATCTTCAGCTTGGGAAGGAAGCTCACCGCATATTCCGTGCCGCGATAAATCTCGGTATGCCCCTTCTGGCGTCCGTAACCCTTTACCTCGGTCACGGTCAGGCCCTGGATGCCGACGCCGGTGAGCGCTTCGCGCACTTCATCCAGCTTGAACGGCTTGATAATGGCCATCACAATTTTCATCTGGTTTCCCATCCTTTGTTTTGTCCTCGGCACGGAGCCGACTCTCCTGCCGCTGGCAGATCAGTAACAGCGACTGCGGACATACATTCAAAGGGCGTGCCAGTTTTGAGTGTGTATCTAACGTATTGAAATATAAAACTTATATGAAAGGCGTCTGAAAAAGGGGCATTTGTCGCCAAAATTTGCGTCTATTAAATGTGCGATTTTCAGAAAAAGCACATTTTTTAATCATTTGCCCTTTTGCGGATCAAACCCTCCTGCGCCACGGAGGCGACCAGTTCACCCTGTCTGGTGAAAATATTGCCACGGGTCAAACCGCGTGCGCCTGAAGCACTGGGGCTGTCCTGTGTGTAGAGCAGCCAGTCATCCAGTCGGCAGGGGCGGTGGAACCACATGGCATGGTCGAGGCTCGCCACCTGAATGGACGGATCGAAGATGGTCGTGCCATGGGCGTAGAGCGAGGTGTCGAGCAGGGTCATGTCTGAGAGATAGGCGAGAATGGCCGATTGCAGACGCGGATCATCAGGCACGTTGCCGACGGCGCGAACCCAGATATCCTGCTGCGGTTCGAGTTTTTCCTTGGAGATATAGTGGGTCAGCGATACCGGCCGTATCTCTATCGGCCGCTTGTTGCTCCAGTATTTGCGGATAGAGGCGGGCGCCTTGGCAAGAAAGGCTGCCTGCATCTGCTCTTCGCTCATCAGTTTTTCAGGCGGTGTCACGTCAGGCATTTTGATCTGATGGTCGAAGCCGTCCTCGAAAATCTGAAACGAGGCCGACATGGAAAAAATGGCCTTGCCATGCTGGATGGCGACCACCCGGCGTGTGCAGAAGCTCGCGCCGTCGCGGATGCGCTCCACCTGGTAGACGATAGGCACCAGCGGATCGCCGGGGCGCATGAAATAAGCATGCAGCGAATGCACGAAACGGTCGTTATCCACGGTCCTCTGCGCGGCGATCAGGGCCTGCGCGATGACCTGGCCGCCGAAAACCCGCTGCCAGCCGATCTGCGGGCTTTCGCCCCGGAACAGGTTCTCTTCCAGCTTCTCAAGATCGAGTGTGGCGATGAGATTGGCCATCGGGTCTGACGTTTGCGAGGGATGCGACATTTTTTCGGCCTGCTCCGGCTGTAGGAAGACGTCACATGGTCTATAGTGCGCCGATGATGCGTGCACAAGATTTGAGGAGAAGCGCGATGCTGGACGTAGTGGTGGCAGGCGGCGGATATGTCGGTCTTTCCGTTGCTGTCGCAATCAAGCAGGCAGCCCGGCATCTTGATGTGCAGGTGGTTGAGGCCTCTCCCGAGGATGTCTGGGCGAAGGACGTTCGCGCTTCCGCCATCATCGCGGCAGCCACCCGGATGCTCGATGTTTTCGGCATATGGAACGAGATCGAACCGGAAGCCCAGCCGATACACAAGATGATCGTCACCGATTCGAAGACCGCCGATCCGGTGCGTCCCGTGTTCCTGACTTTCGACGGCGCCGTGGAAGAAGGCAGGCCGTTTGCCCATATGGTTCCGAACGTCGCTCTGGTGGGCGCATTGCGAGGTCTGTGCGAGCGCCTTGGCATAAAAATCCGTCACGGTCTCAGTGTTTCCGATTTTACCGCGGGTCCCCAGTCGACGGCCATTCGCCTCTCCGACGGGTCGACGCTCGAAGCGCGATTGCTGATTGCCTGTGACGGCGTTCGCTCCGCGCTCAGGAACATGGCCGGTATCAAGACCGTGCACTGGGCTTACGATCAGTCCGGAATCGTGACGACCGTTGAGCATGAGCGGCCGCATGAGGGCTGCGCCGAAGAGCATTTCCTGCCATCCGGCCCCTTCGCCATCCTGCCGCTTAAGGGAAACCGCTCTTCGCTCGTCTGGACCGAACGCACGGCCGATGCCGACAGGCTGGTGGCTTCCGACGATCTGGTGTTCGAGGAAGAACTGGAGCGCCGGTTCGGTCACAAGCTCGGTCCTCTTCGTCCGGTCGGTCCCCGCCGCGCCTTCCCATTGGGTCTGACGCTGGCGCGCTCTTTCGTTGCACCGCGTTTCGCGCTTGCGGGCGATGCGGCGCACGGCATTCACCCGATTTCCGGGCAGGGCCTCAATCTTGGCTTCAAGGACGTGGCGGCTCTCGCCGAAACCGTGGTCGAGGCCGACCGTCTCGGCCTCGATATCGGCTCACTCAACGTTCTGGAGCGTTACCAGTCCTGGCGGCGTTTCGACACGTTGCGGATGGGCGTGACGACGGATGTGCTGAACCGGCTTTTCTCCAACGATATTGCACCCATCCGTATCATGCGTGATTTCGGTCTCGGCGTCGTGGATCGTTTGCCGGGTCTCAAATCCTATTTCATCGGTCAGGCCGCCGGCACGACGGATGCGAATGCGCCGCGTCTGCTTGCCGGCGAGGCGCTCTGATCCGACCCTACCTGCATGTTTCTGATCGGCTTTTCCGGGATTGCCGCTTGACAGCCGATTCCGGGATTTTCTGCCCGGCGGCTTTACCGTAAAGCCGAATCCGGCCAAGGACTTATCCGGATTCATAATCTGGTATGGTCTGCGCCCTAGGCACCCAGATATTGCGGAGAACAAAAGCTGAATCCCATCGAGTCAGCGATTCGTATTCGATTCGTTCGCAGACTGTTCCGCAGCCGAATCGATTTCATTTTCGCCGGATTCTTTTTGTTTGCTCAACTAGCTGAATCTGAACGGAAAATTCCGTCGACAGGTCGCCCTGCGCCACTTTGCGGGTGAGGCCTATTGCCTTTGTCTGCGGGCGTTGCCATGTGTGGTGCGTGCGACCCGCATCGGTAATGGCGGGCGCACGGCAAGCAGATGAAGTCGATTCGCGGATGCTACGTTGAATTTTCGCCCCATGATCCTGAGCGGCCGCGGTGTCACGGCCGTTCTCGGCCCCACCAATACCGGCAAGACCCATTACGCGATCGAGCGGATGGTCGCGCATGGCAGCGGTGTCATTGGCCTGCCGCTGCGTCTTCTGGCGCGGGAGGTCTATACCCGCCTCGTTGAAAAGGTGGGTGCGCCGAATGTGGCGCTGATTACTGGCGAAGAAAAAATCGCACCGCCCAAAGCCAAATATTCCGTCTGCACGGTGGAAGCCATGCCGCGCGAGACGACGGCCGCCTTCGTCGCGATCGACGAGGTGCAGCTGGCGGGCGATCTTGAACGCGGGCATATCTTCACCGACCGGGTGCTGCATCTGCGCGGGCGGGAGGAAACGCTGCTGCTCGGCGCGGGCACGATGCGCCCTATCCTCGAGAAGCTGCTGCCGGGAATTACCGTTGTGGAACGCCCGCGTCTGTCGCAGCTTTTTTATGCGGGTCAGAAGAAGATCACCCGCCTGCCGCAACGCACGGCGATCGTCGCCTTTTCCGCTGATGAGGTCTATGCCATCGCCGAGCTGGTGCGCCGCCAGCGCGGTGGTGCTGCCGTGGTGCTGGGCGCGCTTTCGCCGCGCACGCGCAATGCGCAGGTGGGGCTCTACCAATCCGGCGATGTCGAATATCTGGTGGCGACGGACGCCATCGGCATGGGTCTCAACCTCGATGTCGACCATGTCGCCTTCGCGCAGGACCGCAAATTCGACGGCTATCAGTTCCGCAATCTCAATCCCGGCGAGATCGGCCAGATCGCCGGCCGCGCCGGCCGCCATCTTCGCGATGGCACATTCGGCGTGACGGGGCGTGTCGATCCGTTCGATGACGAGCTGGTGGAGCGGATCGAAACCCATCAGTTCGATGCGGTTAAGGTTCTGCAGTGGCGGACGAAAAATTTCGATTTTTCCTCCATCGCCAATCTGCGCCTGAGCCTCGATGCCGCGCCGGCGATCCAGGGACTTTCGCGCGCCCTGCCGGCAATCGACCAGCAGGCGCTGGAATATCTGTCGCGTTATCCCGAGATCATCGATGTGACGACGAGCGATGCGCGGGTGGAAAAACTCTGGGAGGCGTGCGCTCTTCCAGACTATCGCCGCATTGCTCCTGCCCAGCATGCGGACCTGATCTCCACGCTCTATTTCGACCTCGTCAAACGCGGGGCGGTGAACGAGGATTTCATGGCCGAGCAGGTGCGTCGCGCCGACCGGACGGATGGAGAGATCGATACCTTGTCTGCGAGGATTGCGCAGATCAGAACATGGACTTATGTATCGAACCGCCCAGGATGGCTTGCCGATCCGACACACTGGCAAGAAAAGACTCGGGAAATCGAGGATCGATTGTCCGATGCGCTACATGAAAGGTTGACGAAACGCTTTGTTGATCGCAGGACATCTGTGCTCATGAGGCGCCTGAGAGAGAATGCGATGCTTGAAGCTGAAATCAGTGTAAATGGTGATGTCTTCGTAGAAGGTCATCACGTCGGCCAGTTGGCCGGGTTCCGGTTCACGCCGGTGCCGGGAATGGAAGGGCCGGATCAGAAGGCCGTGCAGGCTGCGGCGCAGAAGGCGCTTGCGCTCGAATTCGAGGCGCGTGCCGCGCGTCTGCATGCCAGTGGAAATGGCGATCTCGCTTTGAGCTCCGATGGTCTGGTTCGCTGGTTGGGCGAACCGGTTGCCCGCCTTTCGGCCGGCGACAACATCATGAAGCCGCGGGTGATCCTGCTTGCCGACGAGCAGCTGAACGGCAATGCCCGTGATCACGCGCTGGCGCGCGTCGAGCGTTTCGTCAATCATCAGATTGCGACCGTGCTGAAGCCGCTGGACGATATTTCCCGTGCCGAAGACCTTCAGGGTCTGGCGAAGGGTCTGGCGTTCCAGCTCGTGGAAAATCTTGGCGTGCTGTTCCGCCGCGACGTTGCCGAAGACGTGAAGTCTCTCGATCAGGATGCGCGCGCCTCCATGCGCCGTTACGGCGTACGTTTTGGCGCCTATCACGTTTTCCTGCCTGCGCTTCTCAAGCCCGCCCCGGCGGAGCTTGTGACGCTGCTCTGGGCTTTGAAGAATGACGGTCTCGGCAAGCCTGGTTACGGCGACCTCATTCCGGTGCTGGCCGCAGGCCGTACCTCGGTCGTCACCGATGCCAGCTTCGAGCGCATGTTCTACAAGCTCGCCGGTTTCCGTTTCCTCGGAAAGCGCGCCGTGCGTATCGACATTCTCGAGCGCCTGGCCGATCTCATCCGCCCGCTGTTGCAGTGGAAACCCGGTCAGCAGCCGCGTCCGGAAGGCGCCTATGACGGTCGCCGTTTCACGACCACGACCGCCATGCTTTCCATTCTCGGCGCGACGCTTGACGACATGGAAGAAATTCTGAAGGGCCTCGGTTACCGCGCCGATCAGGTGACGGCGGAAGAGGCGCAGGCCTTCCTCGCCAGCCACGCCGGTGCCTCTGCTCCGACTGCCGCGGAAGCGGCGACGGCTGAAGAGGAAAGCGTCGAGACCGAGGAACACGAGCCGGCTTCCGAAGAACAGGTGTCCGAGACGGCGGCTGCTGTCGAAGGCGAAGCTGTCGAGGCGCCGGTTGCGGAAGCTGCCAGCGAAGAGGCTGTCGCAGCCGAGGCCGTGTCGGAAGGCGCCGAGGCCGCCGAGCCCAAACCCGTTCTTCTGTGGCGTCCGGGTGGTCGCAACGAAAATCAGCGTGGCGAAAACCGTCGTCCCGGCAATCGCGGTCAGGGCCGTGGTGAAGGAGCGCGCGAACAGGGCGAGCGTCGTGGTGAAGGCCGTCGCGACAATCGTGACGGTGCAAATCGCGAAGCTTCCAATCGCAATGGCGACGGCGAGCGCAAGCGTGATGGCGGACGTCCGGACCGTGGCAACAACCGCAGCAATGATCGTCACGATCGCGGGGAGCGCAAGGATCGGCCGGAACGCAATGATCGTGGCGGAAAGCCGCAGGGTCAGCAGCGCTTCGAAGCCAAGCCGCCGCGCAAGGAGAAGCCGCTCGATCCGGATTCACCCTTCGCAAAGCTCGCTGCTCTGAAGGAGCAGCTGAAGAAGTAAGACCATGGGAAGCAACGAACAGTCACTGGAAAGCACGCGTCAGCGTCTGGACAAGTGGCTGTTCTTTGCCCGCATGGCGAAATCCCGTTCGCTTGCCCAGAGCTACATTCAGTCAGGCCACGTCAAGGTCAACGGCATTGCCATTCGCCAGTCCAGCCATGTGGTGAAGGCGGGCGACAGGCTGGAGATCGGCTTTGAGCGGATGGACAAGGTGCTCGTCGTCAAGTCCGGCGGAACACGGCGTGGACCCTATGAGGAAGCCAGACTTCTCTATGACGACGAGACGCCGCCAAGGGAACCTTCCGACAGGCTGACACCTCTCGAGCAGGCGTTGCGCCAGCCGGGCAGCGGGCGTCCCACCAAAAAAGAGCGCAGGGCGCTCGACAGGTTTCTGTCTGACAGCGACGGCAGCAAAGATTAGAATAAACCTCCGGGTCACACCCGTTTTTCAGAATTGTTTATCCTTGCTATCTGCAAGCAAAGGCATTACGTCACTTGCGAAATTGCCCTGTCTGAATTCCGGGCGACGGCTTGTGTTCCGAAGCCCACAGACCCGGCCTGCATATTCTGGAGTTCATCATGACATATGTCGTGACCGACAATTGCATCCGCTGCAAATATACCGATTGCGTTGAGGTCTGCCCCGTCGACTGCTTTTACGAGGGTGAAAATTTCCTCGCGATCAATCCCGATGAATGTATCGATTGCGGTGTGTGCGAACCGGAATGTCCCGCCGAAGCCATCAAGCCCGATACGGAGCCGGGTCTCGACAAATGGCTGAAGCTCAATGCCGAATATGCCGCAATCTGGCCTAATATCACGATCAAGCGCGATTCGATGCCGGAAGCCAAGGAAATGGACGGTGTCGAAGGCAAGCTCGAGCTTTATTTCTCCGCCGAGCCCGGACAGGGCGACTGAGTTTTTACGGCCTGACCGCGAAACCATGATTTAAAAAGCCCTCGCAGCAGCAGCGCGAGGGCTTTTTGCTAGATCTCATCCGCCGCGGCCGGATTGCAGCGTGGTCGACAGCAATGTCAGAAGGGCCACGCTTTCCTCCAGGCTTTGCCGCTGACGGCTTTGCAGGATAGCGGCCTGCAGACGGTTCATCTCGCGGGCGATCGCCGCTGGCTGCCAGGTTCGCAGGGCTCTTTCGATGATGGGTTTTCTGCGGAAATGGATGTGGCGTCCAAGTGTCTGCATGACCTGACCGGCCTGCAGTTTTTTCTCATCCATTTCGGCCCGCATCTGGTCGAGCAACTGGAATTGCTTGAGGCACCCCTGGAGCACAAGAAAGATCGGGGTCTTCGAAGAGACGATCTTCTGCGTCGCGTGGAAAAAGGCGTTTCTGTCGCCTTTCAGAATGGCGTCGACGGCATCGTCTGCGGAAACCGTGCTGGCGTCTCCAATGATCGCCAGCACATCGTCTTCCTCAACTATATCGGCTCCGCGGCAATAGAGCGCCAGCTTGCGGATTTCGTTGCGGGAGGCGATACGGTCACCACCCAGGGATTCGATTAGCCTCTGTCGTGCGGCTGGCGCAATGCGCAGATTATCGGCGGAGAGTTCCTGATCGATCAATGCGTTCAATGAGCGCGCATCGTCGGCATAACAGGGAATTGCGGCGATGGAGCGCGCCGGTTCTGCGATCTTGCGCAGTCCCGTACCCTTCTTGATGTCGCCTGCTTCGATGATGAGGAAGCTTGCTTCCGGCGGTGTCTCGGCAAGAATCTGCAGCGCGTCCACCAGCGCCTTTTCGGCCGAGGCACCTTTGACCCAGACGAGTTTTTCGCCGCCGAAAAGGCCGATGGCATTCACCTCGTCGAGCAGACGGCCGGGGTCGCCCTGCAGATCGGATGCGGTCAGTTTCAGCGATGCGAAAGCGTCATCGGGATCGATACCGGTCTTTTTGGCGATGAGGCCTGCGCGTTCCGATACGAGACCGCGATCAGGGCCGTAAAGCACGAAAACGCGAAAGCGCTCCGCCGGATTTTCGGCGAAGCGCTCAAATTCATGGGACTTTATCTCCGTCACGGCCGCCGCTCTCAGCGGCCGAGCGTGGCGGCGATATCGGTGCGGATGATTTCAGCCAGTTCCCGGGCCGCACGGTTCTCGGCGTCGCGGGTTGCCCTGATCTTGGCGAATTCCTGCTGCGGCAGGTCCACCTGCGCTGTTACGCTGCGCCGTGCAGAGCGCAGGATTTGACCGTCGGAAACGCGCGTCAGCACATATTGACCGCTCATCACGACACGACCAGGGTATGGGCCATCGTAATTGTTGTTCGCGCGGGTCGTCAGGTCGTAATTCTGCACTTCCGTTGACGTCGCGCTCGAGCTTACGGAAACCTTGACATTATATTGCGCCGTGGCGGGTTCGCCAGCGCCGCCGGACATCAGAAAGATTAGTTGGTTGCGGACTTCCTGCCCAACTCTGCCGCCGGTCTCGGAGACGCTGACGGCCGCCAGTCTCTCCTTGGTTCCCGAAGCTTCGCCATAAAGCGGGCGCACCTGGCAGCCTGCCAGAAGACCAGCCATCGTCACGACGGAAATCGCTGCCGCGACGCGGCCCCATCTTGAAAAAACGTCAGACAACAATGTTCACAATCCTCTGCGGAACCACGATGACTTTCTTGGGCTCGCCACCGGCAAGAATCGATTTGACGGCATCCAGCGCAAGGGCGGCCGTTCGGACCGCATCTTGATCCGCATCGCGCGCGATTGTCAATTCGCCACGCTTCTTGCCGTTGACCTGCACGGGCATGACCACATCGTTTTCCTCGACCAGCGAAGCGACGAAGGCCGGCCATGGCGTCTGGGCCACGAAGCCCGTATTACCCAGTGCGGACCAGCATTCTTCCGCCAGATGCGGCGTCATGGGGGCGATGATGCGGATGAGGATTTCGACGGCGTCGCGCGCGGCCGCCTTGACGTTGTCAGGCTTGCCGCCAGAAGCAACATCGGCGAGCGGGCCGGCCAGCGCATTGACCAGTTCGTAGATGCGGGCGATGGCCTTGTTGAAGGCGAGCTTGTCCAGATCTTCCTGAACAGCCTTCAGCGTCTTGTGGGCCGCCTTGGAGGCCGCCAGCCCTTCTCCTTCGGTCGCAGGCTTCGGCTGGACGGTTCTCAGCTCTTCCGCCGCTTCGCCGATGATGCGCCAGACGCGCTGGACGAATCGGTTTGCACCTTCCACCCCGGCTTCGGACCAGATGACGTCACGATCGGGCGGAGAGTCCGACAGCACGAAGAAGCGTGCGGTATCGGCGCCGTAGGATGCGATGATGTCATCCGGGTCAACCACGTTCTTCTTCGACTTCGACATCTTCTCGATGGAGCCGATTTTCACCTCTTCGCCGGACGAGAGCAGGAAGGCGCGGCGCGCGCCGTCGCTTTCCTCGATCCTGAGTTCGGCCGGCGGCACCCATTCGCGTGCGGTGCCTTCGCCGCGGCTATAGGTCTCGTGCACCACCATGCCCTGCGTGAACAGGCCCTTGAAGGGTTCCTTGACGCCGACATGGCCGGTTTCGCGCATGGCGCGGGTGAAGAAGCGCGAATAGAGCAGATGCAGGATCGCGTGCTCGATGCCGCCGATATACTGATCGACCGGCAGCCAGTGATTGGCGACCTTCGGATCGGTCGGTGCGTCTTCCCACGGCGCGGTGAAGCGCGTGTAATACCAGCTGGAATCGACGAAAGTATCCATCGTGTCGGTTTCGCGGCGCGCGTCATGGCCGCATTGCGGGCAGGAGACATGACGCCAGGTGGGGTGCCGGTCCAGCGGGTTGCCAGGCACGTCGAAAGTCACGTCGTCGGGCAGCTTGACCGGCAGGTCTTTTTTCGGAACCGGCACGACGCCGCAGACTTCGCAATGGATGACCGGGATTGGGCAACCCCAATAACGCTGGCGGGAAATGCCCCAGTCGCGCAGGCGGAAATTGACCTTGCGCTCGGCCTGCGGCGTGTTGCCCAGCGTCTGCGCAGAAAGCTTCTGCACGACCGCCTCAAAAGCGTCCGTCGTATTCATGCCGTTCAGGAAGCCGGAATTGATCATCACGCCATCATCGGTGAAGGCGGTATCATCAATGGTGAAGTTTGCAGCATCAGGGCCTTCAGGGGCGACGACGGCCACGACCGGCAGGCCGTATTTGCGGGCGAAATCCAGATCGCGCTGGTCACCCGACGGGCAGCCGAAGATCGCGCCGGTGCCGTAATCCATCAGCACGAAGTTGGCGACGTAGACCGGCAGTTCCCAGCTGGGGTCCAGCGGGTGCACGACCTTGACGCCGGTATCGATGCCCTTCTTTTCAGCCGTTTCGAGCGCTGCAAGCGAGGTGCCATGGCGGCGGCATTCGTCGCAGAACTCGGCAATCACCGGGTTGTTCGCGGACAGTTCTCTCGCCAGCGGGTGGTCGGCGGCGATTGCCAGGAAGGAGGCGCCGAACAGGGTGTCCGGGCGTGTCGTATAGACGGTGATGTCGGAGAAACCTTCCGGCGCCGTGTCGGCGACCGTCTGCCAGCGCAGCGACAGGCCTTCCGAGCGGCCGATCCAGTTCTTCTGCATCAGGCGCACTTTTTCCGGCCATTGGTCGAGCGTATCCAGCTCGTCCAGCAGGTCCTGGCTGAAATCGGTGATGCGGAAGAACCATTGCGTCAGCTCGCGCTGTTCGACCAGCGCGCCGGAGCGCCAGCCACGGCCGTCGATCACCTGCTCGTTGGCGAGAACCGTATGGTCGACCGGGTCCCAGTTCACTTTGGACTGCTTGCGGTAGACCAGACCCTTTTCCATGAAATCGACGAACAGCGCCTGCTGGCGGTGGTAATATTCCACGTCGCAGGTGGCGAATTCGCGGGTCCAGTCCAGCGACAGGCCCATGGATTTCAGCTGGCCGCGCATGGTGGCGATGTTCTGATAGGTCCAGTCCTTCGGGTGAACCTTGTTCTGCATGGCGGCGTTTTCGGCAGGCATTCCGAAGGCGTCCCAGCCCATCGGGTGCAGGACGTTGAAACCGCGGGCGCGCTTGTAGCGGGCGACCACGTCGCCCATGGCATAGTTGCGGACATGGCCCATGTGAATGCGTCCCGACGGATAGGGAAACATCTCCAGAACGTAATATTTCTCGCGCGGATCGCTGTTGTCGGTGACGAAAACCTTGTCTTCGTTCCATTTCTGCTGCCAGCGCGGCTCGGCGTCGCGAGGATTGTAACGTTCGATGGCCATTGTTTAGAATTCCGGGTATCGAGGGGAAAAATTTGCGCTGACCTTCACCATGAAACGACCGGGGCGTCAAGTTTGGCGGGGCATTCGGGCGTTCAATCTTGGCCAGCGTGCCTCAAATGGTGCTAAACCCGCTTGGCATCAAGGCAATCGGCGTCTAGTTAGCGTTGCGAATGGTTCAAATGAAGGTCTTGTGATGGAAATCGAAGCACGTCTTGAGGATGTCAGGCAGCGCATTGCCGATGTTGCGGAAAAATCCGGACGCAAGGCGGCGGATGTTGCCCTCGTCGCGGTCTCGAAGACCTTCGAGGCGGAGACAATCCAGCCGGTCATAGATGCGGGGCAGCGCGTGTTCGGCGAGAACCGCGTGCAGGAGGCGCAGGGCAAGTGGCCGGCGCTTAAAGAGAAGACGCCTGATATCGAGTTGCATCTGATTGGCCCGCTACAGTCCAACAAGGCGGCGGATGCGGTGGCGCTGTTTGATGTGGTGCAGAGCGTCGACCGCGAAAAGATCGCCCGCGCGCTTGCCGAGGAATGCGGTAAACAGGGGCGCAGCCTTCGTTTTTATGTGCAGGTCAATACAGGGCTTGAGCCGCAAAAGGCGGGCATCGATCCGCGTGAGACCGTGGCTTTCGTCGCCTTTTGTCGGCATGAGCTGAAATTGCAGGTCGAAGGACTGATGTGCATTCCGCCGGCGGATGAAAATCCGGGTCCGCATTTTGCGCTTCTGGCGAAGCTTGCCAAACAATGTGGGCTTGAGAAGCTTTCCATGGGCATGTCGGGCGATTTCGAAACCGCCGTGGAATTCGGTGCGACGAGTGTCCGTGTAGGCTCGGCGATCTTCGGTACGCGATAAGGCTGCAAATAAAAAACCCGGCGCTGAGGCCGGGTTTTCAAACTCTAAAAGACGTCCGATCAGTAGTGATCGTCTTCGTCTTCGTCCTTGTGTGTGGATTTCAGCGAGCTGAGCTTCTTGAAGACCGCATCGGCGTCGATCTGCTCGTCTTCCTCGCGCTGGAAGCTGTAGTCCAGACCTTCCGTCGCCGTTGCCGGCTGCAGCGTGTTGTCGAGTTCTTCGGCGGTCGGCAGCGGACGGCCGCGCGAGGCGCGTTCGACTTCGAGGTCGAGATCGATCTGGCTGCAGAGGCCGAGCGTCACCGGGTCCATCGGCGTCAGGTTGGCCGAGTTCCAGTGGGTACGGTCGCGAATCTGCTCGATCGTCGACTTCGTGGTGCCGACGAGACGCGAGATCTGCGCATCCTTCAGTTCCGGATGGTTGCGAACGAGCCAGAGAATGGCGTTCGGACGGTCCTGACGCTTGGAAACCGGGGTGTAGCGCGGGCCGCGGCGCTTGGATTCCGGCACGCGGACCTTCGGCTCGGAAAGCTTGAGCTTGTGGTTGGGATTGGCTTCGGCGCGGGCGATCTCGTCGCGGGAGAGCTGCCCGGTTGCAATCGGATCGAGACCCTTGATGCCCTGTGCGGCTTCACCGTCAGCAATCGCCTTGACTTCAAGCGGATGCAGTTTGCAGAACGTGGCGATCTGATCGAACGACAGCGCGGTGTTGTCAACCAGCCATACAGCCGTAGCCTTTGGCATGAGCAATTGTTGAGCCATAGATACAGTCCTTCTGTCCGTCCGCGCCGGTGTCGCGGGCCGTGGGTATCAACCACTAATTTCCGGGATATGGGGGCTCTATAGCCGCATTGCATCAGAATTGCAATTCTTTGCGAAACAAATGACCTTTGTCTAATTGCCGTGCGGATTTGAACTGCTATGAATTCAACACATGCCTGAGGTGGGAGTCTCGGGCCACGTCATAAGCCATATCGGTTCCAGGAGGAGTTCATGTCTGCCAAAATCTACCCGGTTCTCAAATCGGCGAAGGCCCGCACGCTCATCGACAATGAGCGTTACCAGAAATGGTATCAGGAGAGCGTCGAGGATCCGGAAAAGTTCTGGGACAAGCACGGCCGGCGGATCGACTGGTTCAAGCCCTATACCAAGGTCAAGAACACGTCTTTCAAGGGCAGGGTGCCGATCAAGTGGTTCGAGGATGGCCTGACGAACGTTTCCTATAACTGTATCGACCGGCATCTGAAGACGCATGGCGAGCGCACGGCGATCATCTGGGAAGGCGACAACCCCTATATCGACAAGAAGATCACTTATAACCAGCTCTATGACTATGTCTGCCGTCTGGCGAATGTGCTGAAGAAGCACGGTGTCAAGAAGGGCGATCGCGTCACCATCTATATGCCGATGATACCCGAGGCGGCTTATGCGATGCTCGCCTGCGCCCGCATCGGCGCCATCCATTCCGTCGTGTTCGGCGGGTTCTCCCCGGAAGCGCTGGCAGGCCGCATCGTCGATTGCCAGTCCACCTTCGTCATCACCTGCGATGAGGGCGTGCGCGGCGGCAAGCCGATCCCGCTCAAGGAAAATACCGATAAGGCGATCGATATCGCCGCCAAACAATATGTCATCGTCAACAAGGTTCTGGTGGTGCGCCGCACCGGCGGCAAGACCGGCTGGGCGCCCGGCCGCGATATCTGGTACCATCAGGAAATCGCCACCGTGAAGCCGGATTGCCCGCCGGTGAAGATGCGTGCGGAAGACCCGCTATTCATCCTCTATACGTCCGGCTCCACCGGCAAGCCGAAGGGCGTGTTGCACACGACGGGCGGCTACCTCGTCTATACGTCGATGACGCATGAATATGTCTTCGACTACAAGGATGGTGAGGTTTTCTGGTGTACGGCCGATGTCGGCTGGGTCACCGGCCATTCCTATATCGTCTACGGGCCGCTTGCGAACTGCGCGACGACGCTGATGTTCGAAGGTGTTCCCAATTTCCCGGATCAGGGCCGTTTCTGGGAAGTCATCGACAAGCACAAGGTCAATATCTTCTACACCGCGCCGACGGCGCTCAGATCGCTGATGGGGGCGGGCGACCAGTTTGTCCAGCGCTCCTCGCGCGAGAGCCTGCGGCTTCTCGGGACAGTCGGCGAGCCGATCAATCCGGAAGCCTGGGAGTGGTATTACCATGTGGTCGGTGAGGACAAGAGCCCGATCGTCGACACCTGGTGGCAGACGGAAACCGGCGGCATTCTCATTTCGCCTCTGCCGGGCGCGACCGATCTGAAACCCGGTTCGGCCACAAGGCCGTTCTTCGGTGTGCAGCCGCAGCTTGTCGATGCCGAGGGCAATGTGCTGGAAGGACCCGCTGACGGCAATCTTTGCATCATCGATAGCTGGCCGGGCCAGTCACGCTCCGTCTATGGCGATCATCAGCGCTTTGTCGATACATATTTCTCGACCTACAAGGGCAAGTACTTCACCGGCGACGGTTGCCGGCGTGACGAGGACGGTTATTACTGGATCACCGGCCGCGTCGATGACGTGCTGAACGTTTCCGGTCATCGCCTCGGCACGGCCGAGGTGGAATCGGCGCTGGTGTCGCACCACCTTGTTTCGGAAGCAGCCGTGGTGGGTTACCCGCATGCCATCAAGGGCCAGGGCATTTATTGTTATGTCACGCTGATGGCGGGCCAGAATGGCGACTATGCGCTGCGCGAGGAGCTGGTGAAGCACGTGCGCAACGAGATCGGGCCGGTTGCGACACCTGACAAGATCCAGTTCGCGCCGGGTCTGCCCAAGACCCGCTCGGGCAAGATCATGCGGCGCATCCTGCGCAAGATCGCCGAGGACGACTTTGGTGCGCTGGGGGATACGTCGACGCTCGCCGATCCGGCGGTGGTGGAAGACCTCATCGCCAACCGGCAGAACCGCACCGCGTCCTGATCTTCTGGAAAGGCTGCCTCGGCAGCCTTTTTCCATCTGCGAATTTCACAAACAAAAACACCCGGAGGCGGAACCTCCGGGTGTTTTCAATTGTATCCGGTAAGGATTACTGGCCGCGGATCTTCTTCAGGTCCGCTAGAACGGCGTCGACGACGTCTGCGCCGATCTCAGTCTTGTGCTTTTCGTAGACGACCATCGACTTTTCGCGGATACGGGTCTGTTCTTCGGCAGACAGCGTGTTCACTTCGAGGCCGGCAGCCTTGATCTTCTCCAGCGACTTCTGGTTCAGTTCGCGGATGACCTTGCGCTCTTCGTCGCGGCCGACGACTGCGCATTCACGCAGGGCGGCCTGTTCTTCGGGCGTGTAGCTGTCGAAGATCGGCTTGGAGAAGAGGAAGAGGAACGGCGTGTAGGCGTGGTTCGTCTCGGTGATGTATTTCTGCACTTCGTAGAACTTCGAGGTGTCGATCGTCACATAGGGGTTTTCCTGCGCGTCGATCGCGTTGGTTTCCAGCGCCGAGAAGACTTCGCCGAAGGCCATCGGCGTTGCATTGGCGCCGAGGTTCTGGAAGGTGTCGAGGAAGATGTTGTTCTGCATCACGCGGACTTTGAGGCCCGAGAAATCTTCCCACTTGTTAACGGCATGCTTGGAGTTCGACAGGTTGCGGAAGCCGTTTTCCCAGTAGGCGAGGTTTACGAGGCCCTGTTCTTCCAGCTTCTTGTTCATCATGTCGCCGAAGGCGCCGTCCATGACGGCATCGGCTTCCTTGGCGTTGGCGAAGAGGAACGGCAGGTCGAAGACGCCGAGCGACGGGATGAGACCGACGAGCGGCGACGAGGACGTCACGACTGCTTCCTGAACGCCGGAGCGCAGGGCCTGCGTTGCCTGAAGGTCACCGCCGAGAGCGCCGCCCCAGAATGCCGTCAGCTTCAGCTTGCCGCCCGACTTGTCGTCAAGGCAGGCCTGCATCGCCTTGATGCCGTTGCCGACCGGATGATCCTGGTTGATGCCGTTCGAAACGCGGATATTGCGGCTGTTGAATTCGGCCATTGCCGGAGCGGCGGCGCCAACTGCGAAAGCGATGGCCGTGGTGGTCAGAAGAAGCTTTCTCATAATATCCTCCCTTGGATTGTTTGCGAGAAGCAGGTTGAATTAACGGAGATACTGCAGCGGTACGAGGACGATGTCCGGGAAAATCACCAGCAGCGCCAGTACGATGGTTTCAGCAACGAGGAACGGCCAGACGCCAACCGTGACCTTGCCGAGCGGGATGCGGCCGACGCCGCTGACGACGTTCAGCACCACGCCAACCGGAGGGGTAATCAGGCCGATGGCGTTGTTGATGATGAAGAGAACGCCGAAATAGACCGGGTCGATGCCCGCCTGTTTGACGATAGGCATCAGAACAGGCGTCAGGATCAGGATGGTCGGCGTCAGGTCGAGTGCGGTTCCGACAATGAAGACCAGTACCATCATCGCGGCCATCAGAAGCATCGGGCGGTCGATCAGCGGCTCGATATAACCTGCAACTTCATTCGGAATGTTCGCTGCCGTGATGAGCCATGCGGAGACGAGTGCCGCGCAAACCAGGAACATGATGATGGACGTGCTCTTGGCGGCGCGCAGAAGCACGTGGAACAGATCGGCCGGTTTCAGTTCGCGGTAGATCACCATGCCGACGAAAAGCGCGTAGACAGCCGCAACGACGGCAGCTTCCGTCGGCGTCATGATGCCTGCCTTGATGCCGCCGAGAATGATGACAGGCATGCCGAGCGCCCAGCCGGCGCGAGCAGTGGCGGTCAGACGTTCCTTGGCGGAGGTCTTCGGTAGCGGCTTGACGTTATCCTTACGGACCACGATCAGCCAGGCGATGATGAGCGATGCACCCATCAGAATGCCGGGAACGATACCCGCAAGGAAAAGCTGGGTGATCGAGACGTTGGCGGCAACACCGAAAACGATGAAGGCCATGGATGGCGGGATGACCGGGGCGATGATGCCGCCTGCGGCGATGAGGCCGCCGGAGCGCGGAATATTGTAGCCGGCCTTCGCCATCATCGGGATGAGGATTGCGGCAAGGGCTGCGGTATCGGCAGCGGCCGAACCGGAAATGCTGGCCATGATGATGGCCGCAACAATGGCCACGATGCCGAGACCGCCACGGATATGACCGACGAGTGCGATTGCAAAGTCGATGATTCGGCGAGACAGACCGCCGGAATTCATCAGTTCGCCAGCCAGAATGAAGAAGGGGATGGCGAGCAGCGTGAAGGTGTCCGCGCCCGAGATCATGTTCTGGGCGATGATAGCGGTGTTGAACATGCCCATGTACCACATGAGCACGACGCCGCAGAACATCAGAGAGAACGCGACGGGAACGCCAATCGCCATGGCTCCCAGCAGAGAGCCGACAAAAACGAGAAGTGTCATGGTATCAGCGCTCCGAAAGCTGTTCGATCGTCAGATTCTCGCCCGCGAACTGGGCGATTTCGTCTTCTGTCACGCCGCCCGTCAAGTAACGGTACAGGCGTTCCAGTGCGATGATGAACATCAGGCCGCCGGTGAACATGCCGACGCCATAGACCCAGATCATCGAAAGCTTGGTGACAGGCGCATGCATGCTGGCATTGATGCCGGACTGCTTCCAGGTGCCCCAGAAGAAGATGGCGGAACAGGCCAGAATGATGATGTTCGACACGATCATGCAGACGATGCGGGCGCGACGGGACAGGAACATCACGAGCGTTTCGATGCCCATATGGCTGTTTTCGCGGAAGGTCAGTACGGCGCCGATGAAGGTCAGCCACACGAAGAAATAACGCGACAGTTCTTCCGAGACGTTGATGCCGGAGTTCATCGTATAACGCATGACGACGTTGACGAAGACCATGATCGACATGCCGGCGAGCAGCAGGACGAGAATGATTTCGAGAATCCGGTAAAAGAGATTGATGGTCTTTTGCATTTTCCCCTCCCGAAGAAATATCTAGAGCAGCCCTCGTTTCGCCAGGTTGCGCATCAGGGCCGCGGTACCGAATGTCCATTCCGGGCATTCGTCGGTCGTGGTGACCCAATTGATCAGCTTACCGAGCTTGGGCGTGGAGATTTCGACCCGGTCACCCTTTGAATGGGTGAAACCGAGGCCTGGGCCATGGCGATCCTTCACCGGCGCGAACATCGTGCCAAGGAAAAAGACGGCGCCGTCAGGATATTGGTGGTTACGGTTCAAGAGCTGCGAAGCGAGGTTTTCCGGTGTGCGGCTGATCGCTTCCATGGGACTGACGCCCGTCATGGTGAAACCGTCTTCGCCCTCGACCAGAAGCGATATCTGCGACTTCTTCACGTCTTCAATGGTGAAGTTGCCGTCGAACAGGCGGATGAAAGGGCCGATGGCGCAGGAAGCGTTATTGTCCTTCGCCTTGCTGAGCAGCAGGGCAGAGCGGCCTTCAAAGTCGCGCAGGTTGACGTCGTTGCCGAGCGTTGCGCCAACGATGCGGCCGTCGGAAGCGATGGCAAGCACCACTTCCGGCTCCGGGTTGTTCCACTGCGATTTCGGGTGAACGCCGATCAGCGCGCCGCAGCCGACGGAAGCCATAGCCTGCGCCTTGGAGAATATCTCCGCATCCGGTCCGATGCCTACTTCCAGATATTGCGACCAGAGGCCCATTTCCTGCAGCAGTTTCTTCACTTCGGCAGCTTTTTCGGAGCCGGCCTCAAGTCCCTTGAGATTGTCGCCGAGAACCGGCGCAAGCCGTCCGCGAATTTCCTGCGCCCGAAGCGGGTCGCCCTTGGCCTGCTCTTCGATCACGCGTTCCAGCATGCTGTCGGCGAAGGTGACGCCGGCGGCCTTCACGGCCTGAATGTCGTTGGGGGCAAGGAGTTCGCCGGCGGAACCGTCCAGAAAAGCTTCCAGTGCGCCGAGTGCGACGAAAGTGCCGGTGTCGGCGAGCCGCTCCAGCAGATCGGTCTTCTCCAGAAGTTCGGACATGGTAGGGGAAATCGAAGTGAGGTCATAAAGCACGCCGCCCTTCAGCAGGACGGGGCAGGGGCCGCCTTCGCTTTTCGACCAGACGCGGCCGACGAGCAGCGCGTTTTCGAAATCTTCAGGCAAAATTGCGGTAGCGTCGATGGACCTTGTACCGGTCATGTAGTCCTCCCCTTCAGCACCCGACAGGCCGCCTCCTGCGGTCTTATTGTCTGGATGTCTGACAACTTAATCCCATTCTTCTTAGTATGACTTTTGTTACGAGTCTAGCGGCCTTGCCGACAAAATTATCGTGTTTCGCGTCTCAATTCCCGGAAAGCCGTAAACCTGTCCTATAGCTTTGCCGGCATGCTCATTTGCTGCTCAGAAGATATCCAGTTCGAGATTGACCCGGCTGGCTGCGCCGATCAGGTGCTTGCGCATGGCGTTCTTGGCGGCAGTGGCATCGGCCTTCTCGACGGCTTCGTAGATTGCCACATGTTCGGCGATCGTCACCTCGAGAATTTCACCAAAAACCGCACGCGAAAAAGCAATGTTGATGGCGGAGCTGATGCGTTCTGCGATGAAGCCGAGGAACATCAGGAAATATTCGTTCTCAGTCGCTTCCGCCAGAATGCGGTGGAAGTCGAGATCGGCGGCAACGCCTTCCGTCGACCAATCATCGGCGGTTTTCATCTTTTCCAAGGCTGCCGCCAGCCGCGTCAGCTGCTGCGGGCTGCGGTGCAGTGCGGCCAGCCCCGCCGCCTCTATTTCCAGCGGCATGCGAAGCTGGAAAAGATCGCGGAAATTTTCCGGATCGTTCAGCCGCGACCGCTCGATGCGGATGGACAGTCTTTGCCGGGGATCTGTGACGAATGCGCCCACGCCTTGCCGGGTTTCGACAAAGCCCTCGTTGCGCAATTGTGCGATCGCTTCGCGGATGACCGAACGGCTGACGCCGAAGGTTTTCGCCAGAACATGTTCGGTCGGAAGCCTGTCACCCGGTCCGAGCTTCGAATCATTGATTTCGCGCGCAATCTCCGCGGCGATCCGGCCGGGCAGATGGTCGTTGCGATGTATCTGATTGAACTCCAGCGTCATGGTTGCTCCCGTTCCACAGAAACGATTGGTTCGTTTTCCCGCGGCAGGCGACTTCCTCCTTCGCCGTCAGCGGGGTTTTTCAAAGGCGGCGTTTTCGGCCGCCTTTGCCGTTCCTGGATTAGCTATCCGGTTGCAGGGTTATCTGGCAACCGGGATTCATCCGCAAATCAGGGTCGAAGGTGTTTTTCAGGCCGGTGATCATCCGGCGCTGTACGTCGGATAGCCGGCTTTCGAAATCGGAGCGTTTCAGGCGGCCGATGCCGTGTTCGGCGCTGATGCTGCCGACGTAACGGTCAAGGACCTCGTTAACGAGTGTCTTTGACTTGTAGATGAAGGCGTCGCGCTCTTGTGGCGTCGAACCGTTCGGCGGCAGCACGTTGAGGTGGACGTTGCCGTCTCCGACATGGCCGTAGGAAACCGCCAGGCATTCCGGCAGTTTTTCCGCAAGTTCCGCCTCGGCTTCGGCCACGAAAGCGGCGAGTTTCGACAAAGGTACGGAAATGTCGGTACGCATATGCGCGCCGCGCAGCGCCTGGCCTTCGTTCATGCCTTCGCGGAACAACCAGAGCGATTGGGCCTGTGCCCGTGAAGAAGCGATCACGCCGTCCAGCACCAGCCCGTCTTCCATCACGCCCTCAAGGAAGCGTCCCATCAGGTCAGCGGTATCGACCAACCCCGAGCCGGAAATTTCCATCAGCACATAGGCAGGATAATCGCCGGCGATGGGCATTTTGAGGTCGGGAATTGCTTCAATTGCGAGTGTGAAGGCGACAGGCGGCATGAATTCGAAGGCGGACATCAGGTCGCAGCATTCGCGGCGGGCGCGGCGGTAAAGCTTGATGGCATCGTCAAGCGAATTGAGGCCGAGCAGCGCCGTCTCGACATGTTCGGGATTGGGATAAAGCTTGACGGCAACGGCGGTTATGATGCCGAGCGTTCCTTCCGCGCCGATGAAGAGCTGCTTCAGATCGATGCCGCGATTGTCCTTGCGCAGCGTGGATAGCCCGTTCCAGATGGTGCCGTCAGGCAATACGACTTCCAGACCCAGCACCAGTTCGCGGGTCATGCCGTAGCGCAGGACATTGATGCCGCCGGCATTGGTGGAGACGTTGCCGCCGATGCGGCAGCTGCCCTGTGCACCGAGCGACAGCGGGAAAAACATGCCCTTGTCCTCAACCGCATCCTTGAATTCCGAGAGAATGCAGCCGGCTTCCACGACGGCGGAAAAATCGTCGCTATCTATGGTGCGGATGGCGTTCATGCGCTCGAGGCTCAATACGACCTGATGCTTGGGGGCATCGGGAATGCCGCCGAGCACCAGTCCGGTGTTGCCGCCCTGGGGGATGATGGCAAGGCTGAGTTCCGCGCAGGCGCGGACAGTGTCGGAGACTTCCTTGGTCGACCGGGGACGGATGACGGCCACGGCCGAGCTGGTGACATCGCCGTGCCAGTCGCGGCAATAGCGCAGCATGTCTTCCTGCGATGTCAGCATCAAAGCCTCGCCTAGCCTATTCTTCAACGAGAACCGCAATTCCTCGATATCGGTTTCGCTCACGATCGTCATTCCACCCTCTCCGTCCAATCCGCCCTAAGTTTCCGGACAGGGCTCTTTCGCCCTTGCTTTTGCCGGTTTGTGAAAAAATACTATTTTCAATCCGATCATATAAGGTTATCAGACAACCTTACAAGCTAATTTATCGGTCGACTGGCCGATGATGTTTTTTCGGTCCCGGGAGAATGGCCGGGACAAAGAGGAGGAAGACATGCATATCGCAATCATCGGCGCCGCAGGCATGGTTGGCCGCAAGCTGACGCAGCGTCTCGTCAAGGATGGATCGCTGGGCGGCAAGCCGATCGACAAGTTCACGCTTATCGACGTGTTCCAGCCCGAAGCGCCTGCCGGTTTTTCCGGTGCGGTCGATGCGCGTGCCGCCGATCTCTCCGCGCCGGGTGAGGCCGAAAAGCTGGTCGAAGCCCGTCCCGATGCCATTTTTCACCTCGCCGCCATCGTCTCCGGCGAAGCCGAACTCGATTTCGACAAGGGCTACCGCATCAATCTCGACGGTACGCGTTATCTCTTCGATGCCATCCGCATCGCCAATGGCAAGGATGGTTACAAGCCGCGCGTGGTCTTCACCTCGTCGATCGCCGTCTTCGGTGCGCCGCTTCCCTATCCGATCCCGGATGAATTCCACACCACACCGTTGACCAGCTACGGCACGCAAAAGGCAATCTGCGAATTGCTGCTGTCCGATTACAGCCGTCGCGGTTTCTTTGACGGCATCGGTATTCGCCTGCCGACCATCTGCATTCGTCCCGGAAAGCCTAATGCGGCCGCTTCCGGCTTCTTCTCCAATATCCTGCGCGAGCCGCTGGTCGGCCAGGAAGCGGTTCTGCCGGTGCCGGAAAGCATTCGCCATTGGCACGCTTCGCCGCGTTCCGCCGTCGGCTTCCTCATCCATGGCGCAACGATTGACGTGGAAAAGGTCGGCCCGCGCCGCAACCTGTCGATGCCCGGCCTCAGCGCCACCGTCGGCGAACAGATCGAAGCGTTGCGCAAGGTCGCTGGCGAAAAGGCCGTTGCCCTCATTCGCCGCGAGCCGAACGAGATGATCATGCGCATGTGCGAAGGCTGGGCCCCCGGTTTCGAAGCCAAGCGCGCCCGCGAACTGGGCTTTACGGCTGAAAGCTCGTTCGAAGAGATCATTCAGGTTCATATCGAGGACGAACTGGGAGGTTCACTGAAATGAGTGTTGGCGGGGAGGAGAAGAAGCGGTCGGTTGCCTTTATCGGCACAGGCCTGATGGGCGGGCCGATGGCCCGGTGCCTGCTGCGCGCCGGCTTTTCGGTCACCGTCTGGAACCGTAGCGTCGATAAGGCCGAGGCGCTTGTTGCCGATGGCGCGGTCGTCGCGGCATCGCCGGCGGAGGCCGCCAGGGGGGCCGATATCGTCATCACCATGCTAAGCGACGGCAAGGTTGTGGGCGAGGTGCTGTTTGCGGCCGGCGTGGCCGAAGCGCTGAAAAAGGGTGCGGTCGTCATCGACAGCAGTTCGATTGCGCCGCCGATTGCGCGCGAACATTCCTCCCGGCTTCAGGCGCTCGGTATTCATCACGTTGACGCGCCGGTTTCCGGCGGTGTACCGGGCGCGACTGCCGGTACGCTCGCCATCATGGCCGGTGGGGACGAGACGCTGATCGCGGGTCTTGCGGATGTTTTCGCGCCGATGGGCCGGCTTACCTATGTCGGTCCCTCGGGTGCTGGCCAGCTCTGCAAGCTCGCCAACCAGCAAATCGTCGCCATCACCATCGGCGCGGTTGCCGAGGCGATGATGCTGGTGGAAGCGGGTGGTGCATCCCGCGAAGGGTTCCGCAACGCCATTCGCGGCGGTTTTGCCGAAAGCCGGATCCTGGAACTGCATGGCGACCGCATGGTGAAGCGCAATTTCGTGCCGGGCGGTCCCTCCAAGTTCCAGCTCAAGGATCTGAACGGCGTGCTGGCGACGGCGAAGGATCTGTCTCTCAACCTGCCGCTTACCCAGCAGGTGACGCGGGAATTCGACGACTTCGTCGGTGACGGCGGTGCCGATATCGACCATAGCGGCATCCTGCTTTACCTCGAAAAACTGAACAACCGGGAACAGGGCTGAGGCAGGTTCATGAGCGACGAGAAGACACCGATGCGCCGCCTGCGGTCGCAGGACTGGTTCGACAATCCCGACCATCTCGACATGACGGCGCTCTATCTGGAGCGCTTCATGAATTACGGCGTGACGCCGGAAGAGCTGCGTTCCGGCAAGCCGGTCATCGGCATCGCCCAGAGCGGCAGCGACCTGACGCCTTGTAACCGCGTCCATGTGGAACTGGTCAAGCGGGTGCGGGACGGCATCCGCGATGCGGGCGGCATTCCCATCGAGTTTCCGACCCATCCGATGTTCGAAAACTGCAAGCGCCCGACGGCGGCGCTCGACCGTAATCTTGCCTATCTCAGCCTCGTGGAAGTGCTTTACGGTTATCCGCTCGACGGTGTCGTTCTGACCACGGGCTGCGACAAGACCACGCCTTCGGCGCTGATGGCGGCAAGCACGGTGGATATTCCGGCTATCGTTCTATCCGGCGGGCCGATGCTCGACGGCTACCATGACGGCGATCTGGTCGGTTCCGGTACTGTCATCTGGCGCATGCGCCGCAAATACGGCGCTGGCGAAATCACCCGCGAGGAATTCTTGCAGGCGGCGCTGGAATCTGCGCCTTCCGTCGGCCATTGCAACACCATGGGCACTGCGTCCACCATGAATGCCATGGCGGAAGCGCTCGGCATGTCGCTCACGGGCTGCGGCGCGATCCCTGCCGCTTACCGCGAGCGTGGCCAGATGGCCTATCGCACCGGCCGCCGTGCCGTCGAGCTGGTTGTCGAGAACATCAAGCCCTCCGACATCATGACCCGAGAGGCATTTTTGAACGCGATCCGCGTCAACTCGGCAATCGGCGGTTCCACCAACGCCCAGCCGCATCTGGCAGCCATGGCCAAACATGCGGGCGTGGAGCTTCGCGAGGAAGACTGGCAGGTCCACGGTTACGACATTCCGCTTATCGCCAATGTCCAGCCTGCCGGCAAATGGCTGGGTGAGAAATATCACCGCGCCGGCGGCACACCCGCGATCATGTGGGAGCTTCTGAAGGCGGGCAAGCTTGATGGAAACTGTCCGACCGTGACCGGTAAGACCATGGCGGAAAATCTGGACGGGCGGGAATCCACCGACCGCGACGTGATCCTGCCTTACGATAAGCCGCTCAAGGAACGAGCCGGTTTCCTCGTCCTCAAGGGCAATCTGTTTGATTTCGCCATCATGAAGACGAGCGTTATCTCGGCGGAATTCCGTCAGCGTTATCTGAGCGAGCCGGGCCGTGAGGGTATTTTCGAAGGCAAGTGTGTGGTGTTCGATGGTTCGGAAGACTATCACGCCCATATCAACGATCCGTCTCTCGATATTGACGAGCGCACTATTCTCGTCATTCGCGGTGCGGGACCACTCGGCTGGCCGGGTTCGGCCGAGGTCGTCAATATGCAGCCGCCGGATGCGCTGCTGAAAAGGGGCATTACCAGTCTGCCGACGATCGGCGATGGCCGGCAATCGGGAACGGCGGACAGCCCGTCGATCCTCAATGCCTCGCCGGAAAGTGCCGCAGGCGGCGGACTGGCATGGCTCCGCACGGGCGATGTGATCCGCATCGACTTCAATAAAGGCGAGTGCAATGCGCTGGTGCCGGCTGAGGAGCTTGCGGCCCGCAAGGCTGACGGCATTCCCGCTGTACCCGCGGATGCGACGCCCTGGCAGCGCATTTATCGTCAATCGGTGACCCAGCTTTCGGACGGCGCGGTTCTGGAGGGAGCTGCGGATTTCCGCCGGATTGCCGAGAAGATGCCCCGGCACAATCATTGATCCCATCTGACAAAAATCCCCGGCCACGTCCGGGGATTTTTCCTTTCGGACGGTTTCGCATTTGATTGCGACCTCCTAATGTATCCGCGAATCCGCGTTACATCCGCATTATCGGGGGCAGGGCATGACAGATATTTCGATGATAGAGGCCGCGCGCAAGCGTATCGGCAACCATGCGGTGCGGACGCCATTGCTGTCGTCACCTTTTCTGGATGAGATTGCCGGGCGAAAGCTGTTCGTAAAGGCCGAATGCTTGCAAAGGACGGGTTCCTTCAAGTTTCGCGGCGGCTGGTCGGCCGTCTCCGGCCTGCCGGCGCAGGTGCGCGCCAAGGGCGTGATCGCCTTTTCCTCCGGCAACCACGCGCAGGGCGTGGCGCTTGCTGCCCGCCTGCACAATGTCCCTGCAGTCATTATCATGCCGTCCGATGCGCCGAAGATCAAAATCGACAATACCCGGGCCTTTGGTGCGGAGGTGGTGCTCTATGACCGTGCTAACGAAGATCGCGACGCCATCGGAGATCGCATTTCTCGCGAGCGTGGGCTGACGCTGATCAGGCCCTATGACGAACCGCTGGTCATTGCCGGGCAGGGGACAGCGGGGCTGGAGATTGCCGAACAGGGCGCGGCGCTGGGCATCGGTGCGGCCGAGGTTCTGGTGCCCTGCGGCGGTGGTGGCCTCACCTCCGGCATCTCCCTGGCACTCGCAGCGAAAGCACCGAACTACAAGGTCAGGACGTCGGAACCGGAGCGGTTCGACGATGTGGCGCGCTCCCTTGCTGCGGGCAAGATCGAGCGTAACGCCACGACCTCGGGCTCGATCTGCGACGCGATCGTCACGCCGCAGCCCGGCAACATTACTTTCCCCATCATGGCCGGGCTCTGCGGAAAAGGCATTGCCGTGACTGAGGAGGAAGCGCTGCGGGCGATGGTTCTTGCCTTCAACCGGCTGAAGATCGTTGTCGAACCCGGTGGTGCGGTGGCGCTGGCGGCGGCCCTCTTCCACGGCGATGAACTGGAAAGCGAAACGGTGATCGCGGTCGCTTCCGGCGGCAACGTCGATCTGGAGATCATGACCAGCGCCCTGTCCCGTTTCGGCTGAGGTTAGGCCTCGAGTCGTGCCGCGACCTCGCCGGCAATCGCCAGCGAGGCGGTGAGGCCGGGGCTTTCTATACCGAAAAGATTGACGAGGCCGGCAAGGCCATGCGTTTCCGGCCCATCGATGCGGAAGTCCATGGCCGGTTCGTCCGGACCGGAAATCTTCGGCCGGATACCGGAATAGGCCGGGATCAGCGCGTTATCGGGAAGGCCCGGCCAATAGCGACGTATCGCATCGCCAAAACCCTCCATGCGGCGGGGATCGACGGCATAGTCGATGGTGTCCACCCACTCCACATCCGGCCCGAAACGGGCCTGGCCGGCGAGATCGAGCGTGAGATGCACGCCGAGGCCATGGGTGTGCGGTGCGGGGTAGATCAGCCGTGAAAAGGGCGACTTGCCGGCCAGCGAAAAATAGCTGCCCTTGGCGAAACGCGCCTGCGGGATCCCATCCTCCGGCAATCCTTCGATCTTTCTCGCCACCATGGGTGCAACAAGCCCGGCGGAATTGACGAGCAGCCGGCATGTCAGGCTGGTGGGCTCCGTTCCGCCGACATGAACGCGGAAACCATTGCCCATCGCCTCTGCCTTTTCGAAGGGTGCGTTCAGGGCAAGGACCGCGCCATGATCCTGCGCATCACCAAGCAGCGCCAGCATATAGCCGTGGCTATCGATGATACCGGTCGAGGGCGATATCAGGGCTGCGACGCAGGCGAGCGCGGGTTCGAGCAGGAGCGCCTGTCGCGCATCGATCAGCTCAAGGTCGTTGCAGCCGTGAGCTTTGCCTTTTTCGCGCAGGGTGGCGAGCATGGCCGTCTCTTCATCGCTCGTAGCGACGATGAGCTTGCCGCAGCGGCGATGTGCCACGCCATGGCTTTGGCAGAAGGCATAGAGCCGCTTCTTGCCCTCCACGCAAAGTCGGGCCTTGAGGCTTCCGGACGGATAGTAAAGCCCGGCGTGGATGACTTCGCTGTTGCGGGAGGAGGTGGCAGAGCCGAATTCCTTTCCGCTTTCGAGGATGATGACGGAGAGGCCGCGCCTCGCCAGTTCACGCGCTGTCGCGAGCCCTATCACCCCGGCTCCGATGATGATGGCGTCGATATCCGTCATGGTCTTTTCCGTGCCGCCACCGGTTTTGAACGGAAATGCCCTCCACCGCGTTGATCCTGCGCAATGGGTAGATTGATGCTTGCCGGTGGGCAAGTCGCAATCGGTATTTTTCCCGATGCGCCAATCTTATGGAATTTTATCTCTACTGAAACAGTGGGGAATAAAGCTATTCTATAAGTGAAATAAGCAATGCCCGCTTTGAAGGGCCGAGCAGGAAGGGAGTGTACAATGTCTTATTCCAAGGCAGGAAAAGTAAAAGACTTTGTCTCGCAGCCCCAGTCGCCGCGCAACTGGAAAGATTCGGTTCATGCGGCTCTTGTCGGCGTCTGCGTGGCTTTTGTCGCCGCCGTCATCTTCGGTCTCGTTCCCTGATCCTCCCGATTTTCTCATCAGGTAATTTGAGAATAAAAGGCCGGTCGCTCCTCCGACCGGCCTTTTTCATGCCCATTCACACCCTCAGGTAATCTTCCGCCAGATCGACCCAGAAAGCGGTTCCGATCGGCAGAATATCGTCGTTGAAATCGAATTTCGGATGGTGCAGCGGCGGATCGTTATCCGTGCGCGCGGTGCCGAGGAAGAAATAACAGCCGGGCCGTTTCTCCAGCATATAGGCAAAGTCTTCCGCACCCATCGATGGACGCTGCATCTCTGCTACCTTTTCAGGCCCGGCAAAACGCCGGGCGAGATCGGCGACATAATCCGTTTCCGCCTTGTGGTTGACGGTTGCATTGTAACCGCGCTCGTAATCGATGGTGACGCTCATGCCATAGCTGGCCGCCTGGCCTTCGGCTATCGCCCGGATGCGCTTTTCCAGCTCGTCGCGCACGTCCGGATCAAAGGAGCGGATGGTCAGCAGCATTTCCGCCGTTTCGGGAATGACATTGCTGGCAGCACCGGCATGGAACGCGCCAACGGTGACGACCGCCGATAATTGCGGATGGATGTTGCGGGACACCACGGTTTGCAGCGCCATGACGATGCTTGCGCCGGCAACGATGGGGTCGGCCGCATCCTGCGGTTCGGCGCCGTGGCCGCCATATCCGTTGACTGTGATTTTGCACTCGTCGACGGCGGCAAGGATCGGCCCGTCGCGTAGCACGAATTGCCCGAAGGGCACGCCGGGATCGTTGTGAAGTGCAAAAACCGCATCGCAGGGAAAACGGTCGAACAGCCCGTCCTCGATCATGATGCGGGCGCCGCCGAAATTCTCTTCCGCCGGCTGGAAGATCAGATGCAGTGTTCCGTCGAAATTTTTGCGCTCGGCAATGATCTTTGCCGCACCGAGCAGCATGGCGGTGTGGCCGTCATGACCGCAGGCATGCATCACGCCCTGATTGGCGCTCGCATAATCCGCCCCAGTTTCCTCATGGATCGGCAGGGCGTCGATATCGGCGCGGATGCCGAGCGTGCGGGTGCTGTCGCCATTGCTGAGCGTGGCGACGACACCGGTTCCGGCCAGCCCCCGCGTGACCTCATAGCCCATTGCCGCCAATTGTTCGGCAATAAAATCCGACGTCTTGAACTCCGAAAGGCCGATTTCGGGGTTTCGGTGCAGGTGGCGGCGAATGGCCACCACATCAGGCATATGGTTGGCAAAGGATGCGAGATTTGCGGTCTGTCTGGTCATTTTTAAAGTCCCGGGTTCGGCCGTTTTTTCCGGCGTCTTTTGTAAATGACATAGCAGCATATGCAGCCATGCGTAAGGGGCGTAGCCTGCCCGGAAATGCCCCGAAATTCAGCGCTTGCATCGTGCCGCGACAGGTGGCATGGAACTATTGACGTCCTGGGGCATTAGCTTCTTTCGGATGTAGCGCGGGCCTCTCGGTTCGTGTTGCCCTTCAGGTTGTCAACGGGGGATTATCGGACGTTGCGCGAACAATTTTCGCCATCGGGGAGGGTGCGAAATCCGGTCGGAACGGCATTGCCGGGCCGAACGACGCCATTTTCTTCCCGTCATCGAAAACGCCCTGTCCGCGCCGATCTCCAGCTTCGCAGATATTCCGGAATAATGACGCTGCAGCCTGACGCGCCTGCGGATATTCTGCACTTGACGATCCGTTCCGCACAGCGTCCCGTCCGGTTCACCGAAGGTTCAGGATAAGTCATAAATATAGCGTGGCCCGATTTTCGTGTGTGTTCCCGCCACGGACGAAATGCCGGTCAAGTCGAACAGGTTTCCATAAAGTTCAGAATACGAGCCCGATGTCATTTCATATTACCCCGACCGCCGCCGCCCGTGATTCCGAGACGAAGCAGATCGATCATAATGATTCGATCCGCGCGTCCTATATGACGGTGGAGGAACTGCATGATGCGGGCGCCGCGCTTTCGCGCGATGGCGCCGACAGTCTTCCCGGCTTCATGGAGTTCGATTTCTTCGAGCGTCATCGCGAGAACGAGAAGGAAATCCTCAGGGTCTATCGTACCACGGCCGTCGATGCGGAAAATGGCGCGACGATAACGCCGGCGGCGGAATGGCTGCTCGACAATCACTACGTCATCGAAGAGGCGATCCAGGAAGTCCGCCGCGATTTTCCGCGCAAGTTCTACCGCCAGCTACCGACGATGACGGTGGGCGGCGTGACGATCCCGCGGGTCATGGCGCTCGGCTGGCTTTATGTCGCCCATACCCACAGCACGGTTTCGCGCGAAAACATGACGGCGCTGGTGGATGGCTACCAGACGTCGAAAACGCTGCAGATCGGCGAATTGTGGGCTTTGCCGTCGATCATCCGTTTCGTCCTCATCGAAAATCTCCGCCGCATCTCCATCCGTGTGGAGCGTTCGCGCCGCATGCGCCAGAAGGCGAATGAGGTCGTCGATGAAATCATCCGCCTGAACGATGCGGAAGCCTCCGCAGCGCTTCTCAAGCAGGTCGATTCGCTGGTCGACGACCCGACTTTCGCGACGCAGTTCCTTTATCGTCTGAGGAACGGTTCGCAGACCTCCGGTTTTGCCGTTGCCTGGCTCGAAGAGCGTCTTCACGCTGCCGGCACCGACGCTGAAAATGTCATGATGTCGGAACATAACCGCCTGGCATCCGGGAATGTGACGATGGGCAACATCGTCAAGAGCCTGCGCGAGATCGACGATACGGAATGGTCGGTGTGGTTCGAGGAAGTCAGCCATATCGACAAGGTTCTGCGCGAAGAGACCGACTACGAGGTTCTCGATTTCGGTTCGCGCAACACCTATCGCAACACGATCGAACTTCTGGCGCGCCGTTCTCCCAAGACCGAAGTCGAGGTTGCGCGCGCTGCCGTCGAAATGGCGCGTTCGGAGACGCCGGCGGGTGCCGATGAAACCCATCGCGTCAATGTCGGCTCCGTGCTTGTCGGCCAGCGCCGCTTCGAGCTTGAAAAGGCTTTGGGTTACCGGCCGCTGGTGTCGCAGCGCATCGTGCGCTCGATGCGCAAGTTCAACTGGCTGGCAATCGCCGCGCCGGTCCTTCTCATCACCGCGCTCGCAATGCTCGCTGTCGGCTGGTTCCTGGCGCAGGCCGGCATGCCCTGGTATGTTGTGACCGCCTTCCTGCTGATGTTCGCATTGCCGGCATCCGAAGGCGCGACCGGCCTCTTCAACACCCTCGTCACCTTCTTCGTGAAACCGTTCCGGCTGGTCGGATACGAATTCAAGAACGGCATTCCGCAGGATGCCCGCACATTGGTCGCCGTGCCCTGCATGCTGACCAGCCGCGACAGCGTCGACGAGATGATGCGCAATATCGAGGTGCATTATCTTGCCAATCCGCATGGCGAGATCTACTTCTCGCTGGTGAGCGACTGGCGCGATGCGCAATACGAGCAGTCCGACGACGACCTCGAAATTCTCGACTATGCCAAGCGCGAGCTTGCGGCGCTGAACAGCCGTTATGCCTTTGACGGCAAGACGCGCTTTTACCTGCTGCATCGCCGCCGCCTCTACAATCCGGCCGAAGGCTGCTGGATGGGCTGGGAGCGCAAGCGCGGCAAGCTGCATGAGCTGAACATGCTGCTGCGCGGCGACAAGGATACGACCTTCCTCGGCGGCGCGAACATCGTGCCGGAGGGCGTGAAATACGTCATGACGCTGGATGCCGATACGCGCCTGATGCGCGATGCGGTGACCAAGCTCGTCGGCAAGATGCACCACCCGATCAACCGTCCGGTGATCGATCCGGTATCCGGACGGGTTGTCGAAGGCTACGGTCTGCTGCAGCCGCGGGTAACGCCCTCGCTGACGACCGGCAAGGACGCTTCCGTCTTCCAGCGCGTCTTCTCGATCAACCGCGGTATCGATCCTTACGTCTTTACCGTTTCCGACGTCTATCAGGACCTGACCTCCGAAGGTACCTTTACCGGCAAGGGCCTTTACGATGTGGATGCCTTCGAGGCGGCGCTGAAGGGTCGTATCGAGGAAAACTCCATCCTCAGTCACGATCTGCTCGAAGGCTCCTTTGCGCGCTGTGCGCTGGTGACCGATGTGGAACTGGTGGAGGACTTTCCGACCCGTTATGAGGTGGAAGTGTCGCGCCAGCATCGCTGGGCGCGTGGCGACTGGCAGCTTCTACCCTTTATCCTCGATCGTGCCCGCGGCGTTACCGCCATCGGCCGCTGGAAGATGGTCGACAATCTGCGTCGTTCGCTGACGCCGATCGCCTGGTTCTTCGCCTCGATCCTCGGTTGGTATTTCATGGATCCGCTCGGTGCGTTGATCTGGCAGATCCTGCTGATCTTCTCGCTGTTCGTCGCGCCCACGCTTTCCCTGCTGTCCGGTCTCGTGCCGCGCTCCACCGATATCGTGCCGCAGGCGCATTTCCATACCATCTGGTCGGAAATCCGCGCCACCAATGCACAGGTTGCGTTGCGCATCGTCTTCATCGCCGATGCCGCCTGCATGATGACGGATGCGATTGCCCGTTCGCTTTACCGTCTGCTCGTCAGCCACAAGCTGATGCTGGAATGGCGTACCGCCGCCAGCATGCAGTCGAGCGCGCAGGGCAGCATCGTCGATTATTATCGCCAGATGTGGCATGCGCCCGTGGTGGCGATGCTTGGCCTGCTCTTTGCGGCGCTGCCGGGCGACAACGCTTTCCTGATCGGCATTCCATTCACGCTGCTCTGGGTTCTGTCCCCCGCCGTTGCCTGGTATGTCAGCCAGTCCGCTGAAACCGAAGACCGGCTGTTCGTTTCGGAACACGTCTCCTTCGAGCTTCGCAAGATCGCGCGTCGCACCTGGCGTTATTACGAGGCCTTCGTGACGCCGCAGGAAAACCACCTGCCGCCGGACAACTTCCAGGAAACGCCGGAGCCGATTGTCGCTTCGCGTACCTCTCCGACCAATATCGGCGTCTATCTGCTTTCCATCATTTCGGCGCGCCAGTTCGGCTGGATCAGCTTTGCCGATACGTTGGAGCGGATCGAGAACACGATCCAGACCGTCGAAAAGATGGAAAAGCATCGTGGCCATCTCTACAACTGGTATCATACTGACACCTTGCAGACGCTTGGACCGCGCTATGTTTCGGCGGTGGACAGCGGCAATCTCGCCGGTCACCTGATCGCGGTCTCGTCCGCCTGCCGTGATTGGGCGGAAGCGCCGTCCGCGCATCTTCAGGGCAATCTGGACGGTATCGGCGATCTCGCCGGCATTCTGCGTGAAACGCTGAAGGCGCTGCCCGACGACCGCAAGAACCTGCGACCGCTGCATCGCCGCCTCGAGGAGCGCATCATCGGCTTCTCGAACGCTCTCGCCTCCGTCAAACGCGAGCATGAATTCGCCTCGATCCGCGTTATCAATCTCGCGGTGCTGGCGCGCGACATCCAGAAGCTCGCCACCAATGTCGATCATGAGGTGAAGTCCGCGCAGAGCGCGGAAGTGACACGCTGGGCGCAATTGCTCGTTGATTGCTGCGAGGCGCATATTTCCGACAGCGCCATCGACCTCACCAACATGGAGCCGCTGCGCCAGCGTCTTGCATCGCTGCGTGACCGCAGCCGCAACCTCGCCTTCTCGATGGATTTCACCTTCCTTTATCGCAAGGATCGCCGTCTTCTGTCGATCGGTTACCGCGTCGAAAGCAAGGAGCTGGATGAGGCCTGCTACGACCTTCTGGCTTCCGAATGCCGCTTGACCAGCCTCTTCGCCATCGCCAAGGGCGATCTGCCGACCGAACACTGGTACCGTCTCGGCCGCCAGGTCGTGCCGATCGGTGCGCAGGGCGCACTGGTCTCCTGGTCCGGCTCGATGTTCGAATATCTGATGCCGCCGCTCGTCATGCAGGAGCGTCAGGGGGGTATTCTCAATCAGACCAATAATCTGATCGTTAAGGAACAGATGAACCACGGCCGCCGTCTCGGCACGCCATGGGGCATTTCCGAAGCGGCGTTCAACGCCCGCGACCACAACATGAACTATCAGTACACCAACTTCGGTGTGCCGACGCTCGGCCTCAAGCGTGGCCTTGGCCAGAATGCGGTGATCGCGCCTTATGCGTCGATCCTCGCCAGCCAGTATGATCCTGACGGTGCGCTCGAAAACCTCGACAAGCTGCGCAAGCTTGGTGCGCTTGGCCAATACGGTTTCCACGATGCGGTGGACTTCACGCCGACGCGTGTGCCTGATGGCAAGGTCTGTGCGGTGGTCTACAACTATTATGCCCACCATCACGGCATGTCGATTGCGGCCGTCGCCAACGTCGCTTTCGATGGCGTGCTGCGCGAACTCTTCCATTCCGATCCGGTGATCGAGGCGGCCGAACTGCTCCTGCAGGAAAAGGCGCCGCGCGAAGTGCCGGTCATGAGCGCCAAATACGAGCCGGAAACCCCCGGCAAGGAACAGGCCGACCTGCTGCGTGCGGAAGTGCGCTCCATTGCCGATCCGGCTGTGCGAGATCGCGAAGTGGTGTTCCTGTCGAATGGCCACTACTCGACCATGCTCACCTCCACGGGTGCCGGTTATTCGAAGTGGAACGGGCAGGCCATTTCCCGCTGGAAGGCCGATCCGACCGAAGATCGCTGGGGCACCTTCATCTTCCTGCGCGACACCACCAATGGACAATGGTGGAGCGCAACGGCCGAGCCGCGCGTCATCGAAGGCGAAAAGACCAAGACGATCTTCACCGATGACAAGGCCGAGTTCCACAAGACCACCGGCGACCTGCAGAGCGTGGTCGAATGCATCGTCGCCACCGAGCACGATGCCGAAGGCCGCCGCGTCACACTGCTCAATGTCGGTTCCGAGGATCGCTATATCGAAGTGACCTCCTATATGGAGCCAGTCATCGCGTCTGAAGATGACGACAACGCCCATCCGCTCTTCTCGCGCATGTTCGTGCAGACGGAGATTGGCCGCCGCGGCGACGTCATCCGTGCGTGGCGCAACCGTCGCAGCCCGAATGAGCCGGGCACCGTCATTGCGCATCTGGCCGCCGACAATGCCGGCCCGTCGCGCCCGACGGAATTCGAGACGGATCGCGCCAAGTTCATCGGCCGCGGACGCTCGCTGCGCGAAGCGGCGGCTTTCGATGCCGGTGCGACGCTTTCCAGCACCGACGGCTTCACGCTTGATCCGATCCTGTCGCTGCGCCGCACCGTGCGCGTGCCGGCGGGCAAGAAGGTGAGCGTGATCTTCTGGACGATTGCCGCGCCAAGCCGCGAGGAAGTCGACAAGGCAATCGACCGTTATCGTCATCCGGACGCCTTCGCGCATGAACTCGTGCATGCCTGGACGCGTACGCAGGTGCAGATGCGCCATGTGGGCGTCACCTCGCAGCAGGCGGCCGCCTTCCAGCATCTCGGCCGTTATCTGACCTATCCCGACATGCATCTGCGGGCGGATTCGGAAACGCTGAAAACGGGTCTCGCTTCGCAGCGCGCTTTGTGGCCGCTGGCGATTTCGGGCGATTTCCCGATCTTCAGCCTGCGCATCAACGACGATATGGATATGGATATCGCCCGTGAGGCGCTGAGCGCCCATGAATATCTGCGTTCACGCGGCGTGATCTTCGATCTCGTCATCGTCAACGAGCGGGCTGCGTCCTATGCGCAGGACATGCAGCATGCGCTGGATCATATTTCCGAGGCGCAGCGCCGCATCAATCCCGCCGATGGCGGTCGTCCGCACGTCTTCTCCGTGCGCCGCGACCTGATGGATGAAGAGACCTGGAGCGCGCTTCTCGCTGCTTCCCGCGTCGTCCTCCACGTGCGCAACGGCAAGATCGTCGACCAGATCAACCGCGCGGTATCGCTGTTTGCGGCCCATCGCGGCCCCGACGGCACGAGCGATGCGGCACAGGCCCGTCTGCCTGTTCCGGTCTTCCCTGTGGCGGAGCCGGTGGAGGATGCGGGCGATCTCGATTTCTGGAACGGTTTCGGCGGTTTTGCCAGAAGCGGTCAGGAATATGTCGTGCGCCTCAATGGCGGGCAGTCCACGCCGCATCCATGGATCAACGTCATCTCGAACGAGAATTTCGGCTTCCATATTTCGGCCGAAGGCGCCGGCTTCAGCTGGAGCCGCAATTCGCGCGACTATCAGCTGACGCCATGGAGCAACGATCCAGTCATCAACCGGCCGGGTGAGGCTTTCTATGTCGCCGATGTGGAGACAGGAAAGCTCTATACGCCCTGCGCCGCGCTTTCGCGCGATCCCGAAGCCATGTTCGAAACCCGCCATGGTCTCGGTTACTCCGTGCTGACCGGCGTGGCCGATACGCTGGAGGTGGAGCTGACGCAGACCGTAGATCGTGAAAAACCGGTCAAGCTCTCGCAGGTCATCGTTCGCAACAGGGGTTCGAAAAGCCGCCGCCTGAAGGTCTATGCCTATGTGGAATGGGTGCTCGGTAATAACGGCCAGAAATCTGCGCCGTTCATTCTGAGCAGGCACGATGCCGGCAACAATGCGATCTTCGCGTCGAACCCCTACAGCATCGACTATAGCGCCCGCACCGCTTTCCTGACGCTCGACAGCGAAGCGAGCGGCTTCACGACCAGCCGCCGGGAATTCATCGGCCGCTTCGGGTCGGCGCAGGCGCCGCAGGGCATCGTGTCCGGCGCCGCACTCAGCGGCAGCACCGATGTCGACGGCGATCCCTGTGCTGCGCTGATGCAGGAAATCCACCTGAAGCCCGGCGAAGAACGGCACATGACCTTCATTCTCGGCGATGCCGACAATGCGGAAGAGGCCGAAGCGCTGGTGAAGGATGTTCGCCAGGCGGACTTCCAGACGGTGCTGGATGAGAGCAAGGCGTTCTGGACGGGCTTTACCGGCCAGTTGCAGGTTTCCACGCCCGATTCCGGTTTCAACCACATGGTCAACAACTGGCTGCCCTATCAGGCGCTGGCATGCCGCATTCTGGCGCGCACCGCCTTTTACCAGTCGAGCGGCGCCTTCGGCTTCCGCGACCAGCTTCAGGACACGTTGGCCTTCCTGCTCTACCAGCCGGATCTCGCCCGCAAGCAGATCCTGCGTGCGGCAGGCCGCCAGTTCCCGGAAGGCGATGTGCAGCACTGGTGGCTGCCGCTGACGGGCGCCGGTGTTCGCACCACCATTTCCGACGACGTCGTCTGGCTCGCTTATGCGATCAACCAATATGTCTCGGCCACGGGTGATGCCGCCATCCTCGATGAAAGCATCCCCTTCCTGAAGGGTGCGGCGTTGATGCCCGGCCAGCATGACGCTTTCTTCCAGCCGGAAACCAGTGACAGATCCGCCACGCTTTACGAGCATGCGGCGCTGGCGCTCGATCTTGCCATTCATCGCACTGGCGAAAATGGCCTGCCGCTGATCCTCGGCGGCGACTGGAACGACGGCATGAACCGTGTCGGTGTCGGCGGCAAGGGCACGAGCGTCTGGCTCGGCTGGTTCCTGTCTGGAGCGTTGCGCGATTTCATCGAGATTGCGGAAAAGCGTGGCGATACCGAGCGCGTCGGCAAATGGGCGGCGCACCGGGAAAGGCTGCGCAATGCGCTGGAAACAGCGGGTTGGGATGGCAGCTATTACCGGCGTGGTTATTTCGATGACGGCACGCCGCTCGGTTCCGCCGAAAGCGAGGAGTGCCGGATCGATTCGCTCGGCCAGAGCTGGAGCGTTCTCTCCGGCGAAGGCGAAGAGGCTCGGTCGCGGCAGGCAATGGATGCCGTCATGGAGCATCTGGTCGATGAAAAGACCGGCATTATCCGGCTGTTCACGCCGCCCTTCTCGCGTGCGCCGCATGATCCGGGTTACATCAAGGGATATCCGCCGGGTGTGCGCGAAAACGGCGGACAATATACCCATGCGGCGACCTGGGTGGTTCTTGCCCTTGCGAAGCAGGGTAGGGCACAGGAGGCATGGAACTGCTTCAAGCTGCTCAACCCCGTCAATCACGCGCTCGATGCGGCGGCGTCAGAAACCTATCGGGTCGAACCCTATGTGGTGACTGCGGATGTCTACGGTGAAGGCGCTTATGCGGGCCGTGGCGGCTGGAGCTGGTACACGGGTTCCGCCGGCTGGCTCTACCGCGCCGCCGTCGAGGGTATTCTCGGCATCACCCGCACCGACGGCAAGCTGCATATTTCGCCGTCGCTGCCGGAGGACTGGAGCGGTTTCTCGGTGAAGATCACGCTCGATGGTAAGGCCAGGGATATCGTCGTAAGCCGCAAGGCCGATACGGCGGAAGTCTCCGTTTCCGTCGATGGCAAGGCCCTGTCGGCAGGTGATCGGGTGATCCCCTTCGACTGAGACGATCAGGTCTCCGTTCGCCTTTAAACTCAGGCTCCCGTGGTAACGCGGGGGCCTGAATTTTTGTGAGCCACCCTGGCCTCCGACTCAGTTTATGGGTCGGATCATGGCACGGACCGGGCTCCTTCGCAGCGTCGGCTGGAAGCTCCCGCAGCACCGAGATAGGGTCATATTGGCGAAGGTTTTGATGGCGCGGTGCCGGATCGTCCGGTGCCGACTGTCTCGTCAATCTTTTCGAGAAAAGCAGTAGTCGCGAATAGTCGGTCGACCGGAAGGGAGTTATCTTGCAATTCAGCGCATCTTTCACAGAACTTGCACTGTTGGCGTTGCTCGCCATTCTTTCCCTGGCGTTGTCCTGCTGGTTGGCGCGCTACCCTCGGAAAACGAGCGTCGGAATAATGCTTGGCGTGTTGCTTGGAGTTTTCCTGACCAATCTCGCAGCAGGTATTGTCGCCTTTCTGGGAAATGTCCTCCCCTTCGGGCAGATCGATTTCTGGCTGGCAAGTTCCCTGACTGGAATTCTTCGATAGGCAACCTGTGATCTGGTATGGCTGTCGGGAAACGGGCAAAGAAAAAGGGCGGACAACATGCTGTCCGCCCTGTCTTCATTCCGTCAGCCAAGCCGTCAGGAGGCAATGGCCTTTGGCCGGGGCTGCTGGTTTTCGTCTTCCGTCAGCAGGCCGCTGGTGCGCAGCAGCGAGGTAAAGCGTCCGCCGCGCTGGCTCAGCTCATCGAAGGTGCCCTTTTCGATGATCCGGCCCTGATCGAGGAAGAGGACGAGATCGGCATCACGGACCGTGGAAAGGCGGTGGGCGATGATGAAGGTCGTGCGGTTCTTTCTCAGCGCGTCGACAGCGGCCTTCACCCGAGCTTCCGTTTCCACATCCAGCGCACTGGTCGCTTCGTCGAGAACCAGAATGGGAGCGTTCTTCAGGATGGCGCGGGCAATGGCGATGCGCTGGCGCTCGCCGCCGGACAGGCGGTTGCCGCGTTCACCCACCTGGGTCAGATAGCCGTTGATACGGCTATCGATGAAATCCGTCGCCGCTGCGGCTGCCGCTGCTTCCACAACTTCCGCATCGGTGGCCGATTCACGGCCGAGGCGGATGTTTTCGCGAATGGAGCGGTTCAGCAGGCCGGCATCCTGAAACACCGTGGCGATGGAGTTGCGGAGCGAATTTTTCGTCACCGTCGAAATATCGGTCCCATCGATCAGAATCTGGCCGGAATCAGGATCGTAGACCCGCTGCAGGAGATTGATGAGCGTGGTCTTGCCGGCACCCGTGGGTCCGACGATCGCGACTGTCTCGCCAGCCTTGGCCGTGAACGAAACGTCGTGAACGCCCTGCTTGGTGTTGGCGAAACCGAAATTGATGTTGCGGAACTCCACGGTGCCGGAGACATTCGACAATTCGCGCGCATCGCCCGGCTCTTCCCGTTCCTTGACGGAATCTTCCAGTACGAAGAAGTCCTCGAGCTTGGCGCGGGCTTCGAAAATCTGCGTCACGAATTGGCGCATCTGGTCCAGACGGCCGATCAGGAGATTGGCGAAGCCGATGAAGGCGATGACATCGCCAACGCGCAACTCGCCGTTCTTCACCAGCACGGTGCCGATGACGAGGATGATCATCATCGAAACGGTGGAGGCCGTGCGGTTCAGAGCACTGGCGAAGGCCCACCAGTCGAGCACCGGATATTGCGCGCTCAGCAGCTTTTCGGTGAAAGATTTCAGCGCCTTCGTTTCGGCCTCGATGCGGTTGTAGCTGTGCAGCACCGAGACGTTGCTGATGGAATCGCTGACATGGGCAAAAACGCTGTGATAGTGTTCTTCAACCGAAGCCTGGCCGTCCTTGGTGCGGCCCATCACCCACTTGCCGATGAACCAGTAGACGATACCGAGGCCGATCAGCACGAAGCTGAGGCGCAGGTCCATGGACATGGCGGTCGGCACGAGCAGCACCAGTGCGACGAAGGTGGCCAGATGCGTGCGCATGAATTCGAGCCACAGGCCGAACAGCGTTTCGCTGGCGCGCAGCAGCGTGTGCAGGGCATTGGACGTGCCGCGCTGATGGTGCCAGGAAAGAGGCATCGAGATGATGCGCCCGAAGGCTTCCGTCAGCAGCGAAGCGCGCCGGCCATGGGCCAGCCGGTCCGCCTCGCGGGCGACAGCCACATAAGCGACAGTGTTGAAGACACCGAAACCCGCCCAAAGAATGAGAATGGGCGTGACGTTGGTGCCGGAAGAGATGGCGTCGATGATCCGGCCGAACAGCACCGGTTCGGCGATGGTGATGGCTGCAAGAATGACGTTGGCGATGACGACCACCGTCACCCGCCATTTATGTACGGTCAGATAGCGCAGAGCGCGTGTGTAAACCTGAAACAAGGTCAAATTTTCAATCCAGTCCGAGCGTCTTTTTCGAGCGGTTGTTTGTTCGGCCTCAAGGCAAGTTATTTTAGCAAGGTTGCATGAGACGGCGAAATTTGTGTAATTATCGCTCTTTCTGTCTGAATGGCGGCTTAACAGATTGACCGCGCGTGCGAACCGAAAAAAACCGAACCCGATGTTTCCCGGCGCCTGCCGTCACAAGATTTCGCATCTTCGTTTCAGGGATTGCTAACGACGATATGTTCAATCTCAACCGACCGGCGCCCGAGTAACATGACGTCATCGCGGGACCACGTCCTTCGTGTCATTCCCTTCAAGCCAAGCTCCGGACCACGTGTCTTTATGCATGATATTCTTCACTTCATCTCTGCGTGTTACCAGGCGGGAAGCGCCGACCGCGTTCGTTCCGAATTTGCAACGCTCATTCGCGAATACGGTTTCGAATATTTTCTTGTCAGCAGGCGGATGACCGGGGAGCTCGCCTCCACCGGACACATTCTTGCGCAACATCTGCCCGAAGGCTGGCTGGAGGTCTACAGGGCCAAGAAATACAATCTCGTCGATCCCGTCCGCAAGGTGATCGGCATGGTGCATAAGCCGTTTCAGTGGAAGGAAGCGCTGGAGGGCCTGCCACGTGCGATGCATCGCAAAAGGGCGAGCGTCTTTTTCCACGATGCCGGTCGGTACGGTCTGCAGGGTGGTTACGCCTTTCCCGTTCACGGCCGTGCGGGCTTCATCGGTGCGGTCTTCATTGGTGGCCAGGATCGGCAATTGCCCTCTTTGCAGGTGGAACTGCTCGATGCGGCCACGCGTGCCGTGTTCTGGCGCCTGCTCGATCTTTCCGGGCAGGCCCATGGCTTCAGCAATGCCCCTGACGTTTCCGCTCTCGAACTTACAAGGCGCGAAATGGAGGTGCTGACGCTGATGGCGGACGGCATGACCTCCACCGAAATTGGACGCCAACTATCGATCTCCAACCACACGGTCGATTGGTATATCAACGGAATTCAGCGCCGTTTCAGCGCAAAGAACCGGCAGCATACAGTAGCACTTGCTTTTCGTCATGGTTTGCTGAGCTAGCGCAAACAGGACAGTTCTCGCCGGAATTGCCCTTTCCAAGACCGGGTTTTGCTGCTTAATTCCGCAGTGCAGCAGAAATTTTGTTTTGGCGTGTGGGGAGACCGTCTTGAAAATATCGAAAATACTTGTTGCCAACCGATCCGAAATTGCGATCCGCGTTTTCCGGGCAGCGAACGAGCTTGGGATTAAAACCGTTGCGATTTGGGCGGAAGAGGACAAGCTGTCTTTGCACCGCTTCAAGGCGGACGAATCCTATCAGGTTGGCAGGGGTCCGCATCTCGCCAAGGATATGGGACCGATCGAGAGCTATCTTTCGATCGAGGAGGTTATTCGCGTAGCCAAACTCTCCGGAGCGGACGCGATCCATCCCGGTTACGGTCTTCTATCTGAAAGCCCCGAATTCGTGGAGGCCTGCAACAAGGCCGGCATCACCTTCATCGGACCGACGGCGGATACGATGCGCCAGCTCGGCAACAAGGTGGCTGCGCGCAATCTGGCGATCTCGGTCAATGTCCCCGTTGTTCCCGCTACCGATCCGCTGCCCGACGATATGGCGGAAGTGGAGCGCATGGCCGAGGAAATCGGCTATCCGGTCATGCTGAAAGCTTCCTGGGGCGGCGGCGGACGCGGCATGCGCGCCATTCGCAGACGAGAAGATCTGGCCCGTGAGGTGACGGAAGCCAAGCGCGAGGCGAAAGCCGCTTTCGGCAAGGATGAGGTCTATCTGGAAAAGCTGGTCGAGCGTGCTCGCCACGTCGAAAGCCAGATTCTCGGCGATACGCATGGCAATGTCGTGCATCTGTTCGAGCGTGATTGTTCGATCCAGCGCCGCAATCAAAAGGTGGTCGAGCGTGCGCCTGCGCCCTATCTCACCGAAGCGCAGCGTCAGGAACTGGCTGCCTACTCCCTGAAGATCGCCGCCGCCACCAGCTATATCGGCGCCGGCACGGTCGAATATCTGATGGATGCCGATACCGGCAAATTCTACTTCATCGAGGTCAATCCGCGCATCCAGGTGGAGCATACCGTCACCGAAGTCGTGACCGGTATCGATATCGTCAAGGCGCAGATCCATATTCTCGAAGGCGCCGCCATCGGCACGGCGGAATCCGGCGTGCCTCGCCAGGAGGATATCCGTCTCAACGGCCATGCGCTGCAGTGCCGTATCACGACGGAAGACCCAGAACATAACTTCATTCCGGACTATGGCCGTATCACCGCCTACCGTTCCGCCTCTGGCTTCGGTATCCGTCTGGATGGCGGTACTTCCTATACCGGCGCTGTCATCACCCGCTATTACGATCCGCTGCTCGTCAAGGTAACGGCCTGGGCGCCGCAACCGGATGAGGCGATCAACCGCATGGATCGCGCGCTGCGCGAATTCCGTATTCGCGGCGTGGCAACGAACCTCACCTTCCTCGAAGCCATCATCGGTCACGACAGTTTCCGCAACAATACCTATACGACCCGCTTCATCGATTCGACGCCGGAACTGTTTGCGCAGGTCAAGCGTCAGGACCGCGCCACCAAGCTCCTGACCTATCTTGCTGACGTGACCGTCAACGGCCACCCGGAAACCAAGGGTCGCGCCAGGCCGTCCGAAAAGGCGGCAAAGCCCGTCGTGCCTTATATCGATGCGCCGACGCCCGATGGCACCAAGCAGTTGCTTGACAAGCTTGGCCCGAAGGGCTTTGCGGACTGGATGCGCAATGAAAAACGCGTTCTGGTTACCGATACGACCATGCGCGATGGGCACCAGTCGCTTCTGGCCACCCGCGTTCGCACCCATGATATTGCCCGCGTCGCCAGCGTTTACGCCAAGGCGCTGCCGCAGCTTCTCTCGCTGGAATGCTGGGGCGGGGCGACGTTCGACGTTTCCATGCGCTTCCTGACAGAAGACCCATGGGAGCGTCTTGCGCTGATCCGCGAAGGCGCGCCGAACCTGCTGCTGCAGATGCTTCTGCGCGGCGCGAACGGCGTCGGATACAAGAACTATCCCGACAACGTCGTGAAATACTTCGTCCGTCAGGCCGCAAGGGGCGGGGTCGATCTCTTCCGCGTCTTCGACTGCCTGAACTGGGTGGAGAATATGCGCGTCTCGATGGATGCGATTGCCGAGGAGAACAAGCTCTGCGAGGCGACCATCTGCTATACCGGCGATCTGTTGAATTCGGCTCGTCCGAAATACGATCTCAAATATTATACCAACCTTGCCGCCGAGCTTGAAAAGGCCGGCGCTCATATCATCGCCGTCAAGGACATGGCGGGCCTGTTGAAACCGGCCGCCGCCAGGGTTCTGTTCAAGGCGCTGCGTGAGGCGACCGGTCTGCCGATCCACTTCCACACCCACGATACCTCGGGCATCTCCGCCGCGACCGTTCTTGCGGCCGTGGATGCCGGTGTCGACGCGGTGGATGCTGCAATGGATGCCTTCTCCGGCAATACGTCGCAGCCATGCCTCGGCTCGATCGTGGAGGCGCTGGCGGGGTCGGAACGCGATACGGGTCTCGATACCGAATGGATCCGCCGCATTTCCTTCTATTGGGAGGCTGTGCGCAACCAGTATGCCGCCTTCGAGAGCGATCTCAAGGGACCGGCCTCGGAAGTTTATCTGCACGAAATGCCGGGCGGCCAGTTCACCAACCTCAAGGAACAGGCGCGTTCGCTGGGTCTCGAAAGCCGCTGGCACGAGGTGGCGCAGGCCTATGCCGACGCCAACCGCATGTTCGGCGATATCGTCAAGGTGACGCCGTCCTCCAAGGTCGTCGGTGATATGGCGCTGATGATGGTCAGCCAGGATCTGACGGTGGCCGACGTTGAAAACCCCGATCGTGAAGTGTCTTTCCCGGAATCGGTGGTGTCGATGCTGAAGGGCGATCTTGGACAGTCGCCCGGCGGCTGGCCGGCAGCCCTACAGAAAAAGGCGCTGAAGGGCGAAGCGCCCTATACGGTTCGTCCGGGTTCGTTGCTGGAAGATGCAGATCTCGATGCCGAACGGAAGGTGATCGAGACCAAGCTGGAGCGCAAGGTCGACGATTTCGAGTTCGCGTCCTATCTGATGTATCCGAAGGTGTTTACGGATTTTGCGCTGACAGCCGAGACCTATGGCCCGGTTTCGGTGCTGGCCACCCATGCCTATTTCTACGGCATGGAGGATGGCGAAGAACTGTTTGCCGATATCGAACGCGGCAAGACGCTTGTCATCGTCAATCAGGCCTCGTCCGGCACGGATGACAAGGGCATGGTGACGGTGTTCTTCGAGATCAACGGTCAGCCGCGCCGCATCAAGGTGCCGGATCGTGCCCATGGCGCTTCCGGCTCCGCCGTGCGCCGCAAGGCCGAACCCGGCAATGCCGTCCATATCGGCGCGCCGATGCCGGGTGTGATCAGCCGCGTCTTCGTCAACCAGGGTCAGGAGGTCAAGGCCGGCGACGTGCTGCTTTCCATCGAGGCGATGAAGATGGAAACCGCGCTTCACGCCGAACGCGACGGCAAGATCGCAGAAGTTCTGGTGCGTCCCGGCGATCAGATCGATGCGAAGGATCTGTTGATCGCTTACGGGGAATAAAGCCGTATCAAATCATTGATGCAGCGTCAGGCGCCCGCCTCTCCGGCGGGCGTTTTTTGTTGCGCAGCCGTAAAAAATCAAATATGCATGTTCGTGCACGTTTATTCCTGTTTATGCATGAGTTCCGATGAGCGATCATTTTGTCAGCGAGCGGCAGGCGCTCATCCTTGCGCAGTTGCGGCAAAGCGGCCGGGTGCTGGCGCAGGATCTCGCGCAGAATTTCGGCGTTTCCGAAGATACCGTGCGCCGCGACCTGCGTGAGATGGCAGCCCGGGGAGAATGCCTGCGGGTTTATGGCGGGGCGTTGCTTTCCGACAGCAAAACGGTGCCGCTGAAGACGCGCATTGCCGAGGATGCCGACCGCAAGGCCCTGCTGGCGCGGGCCGTTGTCCCGCTTCTCGAGCCGGGCATGGTCGTCTTCATCGATGCCGGTTCCACCAATCTCGCCATTGCAAGGGCGCTTCCCGCCGGGCTCAACCTGACGGTAGTGACGAATACGCCCGCCATTGCCGCTGAACTGACGGGGCGGGCCGATATCGATCTGGTGCTGATCGGCGGCAAGGTCGATCCGGCCGTAGGTGCTGCGATCGACGCCATGGCGCTTCGGCAGCTCGAACTGATGCGGCCCGATCTCTGCATTCTCGGTGTCTGCGGCGTTGCGGCCGAGACGGGTCTGTCGGCGGATGTTTTCGAGGATGCGGTGTTCAAGCGGCTTGCCTGCAGCGCCAGCCAGCGGATTGTCGCCGCCATCACCACGGAGAAGCTTGGCCATAGGGCAGCTTTCCATGTGCATGATTTTTCTCCACCTCTCTCCCTCGTGCTGGAACAGGATGCCGACCGCGCATTCGTCGAGGCGCTGTCGGCCAAGGGCGTACAGATTTATTGCGGCGATGATGACGTCGCTCAGTTTTCTCATGGTCAAGTCTGAAGGATATTGCCGATGAATGGCCCCACGACATTTTCGCCGACAGGCATACGCTCGTCCTATCTGACGCGGCACAGGCTGGGCGTTTCCCTGCTGTTCTTGATGAACGGTTTCATGATGGGGTCATGGGCGCCCAAGATTCCGGAATTTGCGGCGCGCCTGTCCCTCAGTGAGAGCGCGCTCGGCCTGATCATTCTGGTCTTCGGCATCGGTTCGCTGGTTTTCATGCCGATTGCCGGTTCGCAGATCGCCCGTTTCGGCTCACGTACGGTGAGCCTCGTCACTGCGGCGATCTTTTTGCCGACTCTGCTTTTCATTTCCTGGGCGGGCACGGTGTGGGCCGGGGTGATTGCGGTGTTTCTGTTCGGCGGGCTGACGGGGGCGATGGATGTCGCCATGAACGCCAATGCGGTAGCGGTGGAACGGGATATGCGCCGCGCTATCATGTCGTCTTGCCACGCCTTCTGGAGCCTCGGCGGCCTGATCGGCGCCGGTCTTGGCGGTTATCTCATCACGGCCATCGGTGTGCAGGGACATGCCATTGCGCTAACCGTCATCGCGCTCGTGCTGTTGGTCATCGCGTGGCCGCGCGTCCTTGCGGATCGTCCGCATCCGGAGGAAGAACGTCCGAAAGGCGGCCTGCCGCTGACGCCGCTGCCATGGATCATCGGCCTGATGGCGCTGTTCTCGATGATTCCTGAAGGCGCTATCCTCGACTGGGGCGCTCTTTATCTGCGCAATGAACTCGGTGCTTCGGTATCGCAGTCCGGTTTCGCCTTCGCGGCCTTCTCCATGACCATGGCGGCCATGCGTTTTGCCGGCGATCTGGTGCGTGACCGCTTCGGCGCCGTGACGACCCTGCGCTTTTGTTCGGCCATGTCGATTATCGGTCTTCTCATTGCCGGTCTTGCGGGAAATTCCACTATCGCGATCATAGGCTTCGCGATTGCCGGCATCGGCATTTCCAACATGGTTCCCATTGCCTTTTCCGCCGCCGGCAACATGCCGGGACTGGCGCCCGGCATTGGTCTCTCGGTGGTCACCACCATGGGCTATTCCGGTATTCTGGTGGCGCCATCGGCCATCGGCTTTATTGCCGAGCATACCGGCCTTGCGAGCGTCTTCATCGCCCTGCCGCTCTTGCATGTGGTGGTTCTGCTGCTTTCGCGGCTCGCCCGCCATGCGGATGGCGCGGGCAAGGAATAGGCATCTCGAATTTTGCCATGATTGCGGTAAAGTAGAAGCTCTCATGCGTTGGGTGTTGACAAGCAGGCTTGCCTGTTTCACCTCAATTGCCAGACCTTGCCGCAAGCTCCAGAGACCGCCATGACGTCACATGCCGATTACGATCCCAAGCCCCGCCGCGCATCCGTCGCCGTAGACGTGGGCGGTGTCATCGTCGGTGGCGGCGCGCCCGTCGTCGTGCAGTCGATGACCAACACCGATACGGCGGATATCGACGCCACCGTCAGCCAAGTCGCGGCGCTCTCCCGGGCCGGTTCGGAAATCGTGCGCATCACCGTCGACCGCGACGAGAGTGCGGCCGCCGTGCCGAAAATCCGTGAGCGGTTGCTGCGGCTTGGGCTTGATGTGCCGCTTGTCGGCGATTTTCATTATATCGGCCACAAGCTTCTGGCCGATCATCCGGCCTGCGCCGAAGCTCTGGCGAAATACCGCATCAATCCGGGCAATGTCGGCTTCAAGGACAAGAAGGACAAGCAGTTCGGCGAGATCGTCGAAATGGCGATCCGCTACGACAAGCCGGTGCGAATCGGCGTCAACTGGGGGTCGCTCGATCAGGAACTTCTGACGACGCTGATGGACAAGAACAAGGAGCAGGGCTTCCCTCTCTCCGCCCGTCAGGTCACGCGTGAGGCTATCGTTCAGTCGGCGCTGATTTCCGCCGAGCTTGCCGAAGAGATCGGCCTGCCGCGCAACCGCATCATCCTGTCGGCCAAGGTCAGCCAGGTGCAGGACCTGATCGCCGTTTATTCCATGCTGTCGGAGCGTTCCGACCACGCCCTGCATCTCGGCCTCACCGAAGCGGGCATGGGCTCCAAGGGCATCGTCGCCTCGTCCGCCGCCATGGGTTATGTGCTGCAGCACGGCATCGGCGATACGATCCGCGTCTCGCTGACGCCTGAGCCGAATGGCGACCGCACCCGCGAAGTGCAGGTGGCGCAGGAATTGCTGCAGGTCATGGGTTTCCGCCAGTTCATTCCGGTCGTTGCGGCATGTCCCGGCTGCGGGCGCACCACGTCCACCGTTTTTCAGGAACTTGCCCAGAACATCCAGAACGATATTCGCAAGAACATGCCGATCTGGCGTGAGAAATATCCGGGTGTCGAGGCGCTCAATGTCGCCGTCATGGGCTGCATTGTTAATGGCCCCGGTGAAAGCAAACATGCCGATATCGGCATCTCCCTGCCCGGAACCGGCGAAAGCCCGGCAGCGCCCGTCTTTATCGACGGTGAAAAAGCGCTGACCCTGCGTGGTCCCAATATCGCCGCCGATTTTGAAGCGCTTGTGATCGATTACATCGAAAAGCGTTTTGGCCGGAAAGATGCGGCGGAGTAAAGAGTACCGTGAAAAGGCCGGAATTCCACTGTCATACCTCCTGAACCTCTCGGAGCATCAAAACACATGATCAAAAAAATCGCGATCGTCGCCCTTTGCGGGACCTTTCTTTCCGCCTGCACCACCACCGATCCCTATACGGGTGAGCAGAAGATGTCGAACACGGCCGGCGGCGCCGGCATCGGCGCCGTGGTCGGTGCTCTGGGTGGTCTGGCTGTCGGCGGTTCGCCGACCGGTCGCCGTAATGCCGCGCTTATCGGTGCGGGCATCGGCGCGCTCGCCGGCGGCGCTATCGGCAATTACATGGATGGCCAGGAAGCCGAGCTTCGCGCCCAGCTTCAGGGAACCGGCGTTTCGGTTACCCGCCGTGGCGACAGCATCGTTCTCAACATGCCGTCGAACATCACCTTCGCGACGGACCAGGATCAGGTCATCCCGCCATTCTATCAGACGCTCGATTCCGTCGCCATCGTGCTGAACAAGTTCAACCGCACGCTCATCGACATCAACGGCCATACCGATTCCACCGGCAGCGCCGGTTACAATCAGGGTCTTTCGGAGCGTCGTGCCGCATCGGTCGCCAATTATCTCGGCGCGCGCGGCGTCGATCAGCGCCGTATTTCGACGCTTGGCTTCGGCCCGTCGCAGCCGATCGCTTCGAATGCAACGCCGGATGGCCGCGCCCAGAACCGTCGCGTCGAAGTGCTGATCTCGCCGCTCAAGGGCTGATTGGATGATGAAAAGCTGAGTGGAAGCCGCTCAGCTTTTTCGTTCAGCGATGAATCTGGCGGCCGCGATGAGAATCGCGGCCTTTTCGCCATAAGGGGCCAGCAGTTCGCTGGCTTCCGCCACTTGCTCCCGCAGCTGGCTGCGCGCCCAGTCCTCGCCGCGTAGCGCCACAAGCGTTCCCTTGCCGCGCGCGGCGTCCTTGCCGGTTGCCTTGCCCATGGTGGCGGCATCGGCCGTCAAATCCAGAAGGTCGTCGGCAAGCTGGAAGGCGAGGCCGATCTTTTCGCCGAAGAGACGCAGCCTTTGCCTCTCGGAAATATCGCTGCCGGCGATGATTGCGCCTGCTTCGCAGGCAAAACGCAGCAGTGCACCGGTTTTCATAGCCTGCAATGTAATGACGCCGGCTTCATCGGGTGCTTTCTTTTCCGCAGCGAGATCGAGCGCCTGGCCGCCGGCCATGCCGCCGATGCCCGCCGCGCGGGCAAGCGAGAGTACGAGCGCGGCCTTGCGCTCGGCCGCAAGCGGATTTTCGTCCGAGGCGATTATATCGAAGGCAAGCGTCAGCAGGCTGTCGCCGGCGAGAATAGCGGTCGCCTCATCGAATTTGCGATGCACGGTCGGCTGGCCGCGGCGCAGGTCGTCATCGTCCATGGCCGGCAGATCGTCATGAACAAGCGAATAACAATGGAGGCATTCCAGTGCCGCGCCGACATAAAGGGCGGCTTCGGCATTCCCGCCCGCAAGGGCGGCACTTTCGATGACGAGGAAGGGCCGCAGGCGTTTACCGCCGTTCAGCACGCCATGGCGCATGGCGTCGAGCAGGTTTTGCGGGCGCGTAATCTCATCCGCGCGGGCTTCGCCGGAAAGCAGGCGACCAAGCAGGGCTTCGGTTTTTGCCGCGTTTTCGCGCAGCTTCGTTTCGAAATTTGTCATCGCAGCGTCCATGCCGCGCTCTTTGGCATGCCGCGCGAATGCAGGCAAACCTTTTCGTGATTCCAGAGGTGCAACTATTTGAGCGGACTCGCCTTGAAGGCGGCAATGGACTATGAAAGGCTTCAATTGGTGCGGGGCTTTGACGAATATTGAGCAGTACGCCTGAAAGCGACGCAGATTACGCCGTGCTGGCGGAAGACCGGAGCAGTCCGAAGGTGGATTTTCGCACGTTGGCAAAGCGTATCGTCATGACCTTGCTGGCTTTGCTGATCCTGCCCTATCTGCTGATTCCGGTTTATGCGCTGCCGTTTATCCGGCCGGTCTCGACGCTGATGCTCGCCGATCTGGTGACCCTGCAGGGATATGACCGGCGCTGGGTGCCGCTTGAGGATATTTCGCCGCGCCTCGTGCAATCCGTGATGATGTCCGAGGATGGGCAATTCTGTTTCCATGGCGGCGTGGACTGGAACCAGATGCAGTCCGTGGTCAGCAATGCGCTCGATGGGGCTTCCACCCGCGGCGCAAGCACCATTCCGATGCAGACGGCCAAGAACCTGTTTTTATGGAATGGCCGTTCTTTCCTGCGCAAGGGATTGGAACTGCCGCTGGCGATCGCGGCTGATTTCGTCTGGTCGAAAAAACGGATGATGGAGATTTATCTCAACGTTGCTGAATGGGGACCGGGCATTTATGGAATCGAGGCTGCCGCCCAGCACCATTTCAAGGTGCCGGCCGCAAAACTGAGCTCCCGTCAGGCGGCGCTGCTGGCGGTTTCGCTGCCTAATCCCATAGACCGCGTCGCCAGCAAGCCGGGACGCGGGCTGCAACGGCTTGCCGGCCTTATCGAACGGCGCGCGCGTGCCTCCGGCGGCTATGTCGGCTGCGTGCTGGATTGACCCCGGCGCGCCGCGTCAGCCTTTCTTGAAAATATAGTCGGTTTCCTGACGCAGGGTTTCACCCGGCCGCAGGATGGCGTGCGGAAAATCCGGGTGGTTGACGGCGTCCGGCCAAATCTGCGTTTCCAGGCAGAAACCGGCAAAGGGGCCGTAGTGACGGCCATCGAGGCCGGGAACCGGAACGTCCAGTTTGAAGGCCGAATAAAACTGCACACCGGGTTCGGTGGTGTGAACCTCAAGGGCGATATCGGATGCCGGCGAATAGGCGCGGGCGACCTTGCGTTTTGCGCGGCGCTCGGGCGACAGGCAGAAATTATGGTCGTAGAGAACCTGCTTGCCATTCTCCTTGCGCCGCATCGGCGTCGGGTGGCGCAGGTCGAAGACGGTGCCTTCGACGGAGCGGATTTCGCCCGTCGGTATCTGCTTGTCATTGGTGGGCAGGTAAAAATCAGCCGCGATGCTGATCTCATGCCCAAGCGCGGTGTCTGCGCCATCGAGATTGAAATAGGAATGCTGGCAGACATTGGCGATGGTCGGCTTGTCGGTCACCGTTTCATAGACCACCGAAAGCACGCCGTCGTCGAGAATCGTATAGGTGGCCGTGACCGTGCAATTGCCGGGATAACCGGCGCGGCCATCGGGATCGATGATCTGCAGAACCGCGTGGCTTTCGCCATGTTCCATCAGCATCCAGTTGCGCTTGCCCATGCCGTCGCTGCCGCCATGCAGGTGGGTTACGCCCTTTTCATTGAGCTCCAGCTGGTAGTCGTGCCCGTCGATCGAGAACCGCCCGTCGCCGATGCGGTTGGCGTTGCGGCCGGGCGTGGCGCCGAAATAGGAGGAATATTTGTAGTCCTCGAACTTGTCGAAGCCGAGGACGAGCGGCGGCTGGTGGCCTTCAAGGCGCAGATCCTGAATGACGGCGCCCCAGGTGATGACCTTGGCCGTCAGCCCGCCTTTCGAGATGGTGACGCGTTCGACTTTTTCGCCGGTCGCCGTGAAACCGAAATTCTCCCGCGCCGCCGCGTCGCTCATCTCGTCATTCTCCCTGATGTTGCGAATTGCCGGGCGGACGTTGCGTCATTTTCCGGCAATTCGCAATCCCGCAATTCAAAGCATGTCTCCCAAAAGTGCGCCGCGGTTTTGGGACAAAGACATGCTTAAAACAAAAACGAAAGCGCGTCGCATGCTGTTCGATAAAACGCGACGCGCTTTACGCGGCCAGTTGCCCGATGGCTTCGAGATCATAGGGTGTCGTCTGGTATATCTCGTTGATCCAGTTTCCGAAAAACAGATGGGCATGGCTGCGCCAGCGGTTGAGCGGGGCGAGCTCCGGGTCGTTGTGCGGAAAATAATCATGCGGCAGCTTGATGGGCACGCCGGCATTCGCGTCACGGAAATATTCGTCCGAAAGCGATGTCGAATCATATTCGACATGGTTGAACATATAGAGCCGGTTGCCCTCTTTCTCATGCACCAGACAAACGCCCATTTCCTCGGATTCCATCAGGATTTCGAGTTTCGGATGTTTTTCGATATCGGCGCGGCGTACTTCCGTCCAGCGCGAGACCGGAACCTGGAAATCATCCGAAAAGCCGTTCAGATAGATCGATGAGGGGCAGAGATTGCGGTGACGATAGACCCCGAAAGCCTTTTCCTTCAACTCGTGTTTCGGCACGCCATGGAAATGATAGATGGCGGCCATCGCGCCCCAGCAGACATTCAGCGTCGAATGAACGTTGGTCTGCGTCCATTCGAAAATTTGTCGCATTTCGTTCCAGTAGGTCACGTCTTCATAGGCCAGCGTTTCCACGGGCGCGCCGGTAATGATGAAACCGTCAAACTTGCGGTGGCGCACTTCCTCCCACGTCTCGTAAAAGGATAGAAGATGTTCTTCCGGCGTGTTCTTGGCGCGATGGCCGCCGATCCGCACCAGCGACAGCTCTACCTGCAGCGGCGATGCGCCGACAAGGCGCGCCATCTGGATTTCCGTCTTGATCTTGTTCGGCATGAGGTTGAGAAGCCCGATCTGGAGCGGGCGGATATCCTGCCGGATGGCCGCCGTTTCGGTCATGACCCGCACGCCCTCATGAACGAGGGTCTCAAAAGCGGGAAGCGTATCGGGAATCTTGATCGGCATGTCGAACTCTCTTTTCCGGATCACGTAAAGAACGTTGCGAAAACAAAAAAACCGGCAGCGAAATCGCGACCGGTCCCAGGAAATTGCCTTTTTCCTCGACCCTTTAGCGACTTCTTTAAAGTGGCTGCAAGCCGGTCGGCAAATCACCACTGAGGCGTTTCATAATCCCGAAGCCGGCGAAAATCAATATAGGCCGATTTCATCGGGTTTCCGCTTTCCATTTTTGGCCGAGGTGCGATAAGGCAGGGCATGGATAAAGAGCGCTTCACCATTCTGCTTGGCGGCGATGTCACGGTGACCGATCGTCTCAAAGAGGCGGTCGCGGATAGCCGTGTGATTGCGGCCGACGGCGGCATGCGCCATGCCGGGCCGCTTGGCCTTGCGCCGGAGTTGTGGGTCGGGGATTTCGATTCCGCCAGCAAAGAGTTGCTGGAGGCCTGGCCCGATGTAGCGCGGCAGCCATACCCGGCCGCAAAGGCGGTGACGGATGGTGAGATCGCGGTATCGGAAGCTCTCTCCCGTGGCGCGCATTCGCTGGTGCTTGTCGGTGCGCTTGGCGGCGCGAGAAGCGACCATGCGCTTCAGCACCTCCTTTACGCGGTGGCGCTCGCCGAACGTGGTATCGACGTTACGCTGACCTCCGGTGAAGAAGAGGCGCGGCCGCTGCTTGCCGGTTCGCTGGATATCGATCTGCCGCCCGCCTCGCTGTTTTCGGTTGCCGGATTTACCGCCCTTGAGGGGCTCGATATCGGCAATGTGCGTTATCCGCTGAAGGATTTCGCGCTTGCTTTCGGTTCGTCCCGCACTATTTCCAATGTCGCGAATGGCGGCCACGTGCATTTCTCGCTGAAAAGCGGAAAAGCCATCGTGCTCGCCCGCCCTTATGATCTGACCGGAGCCTGACGCCTTGGCACCCCCAATTTTGAAACTCGATGACATCAAGCTGACCTTCGGCGTGACCCCGCTGCTCGATGGCGCCAATCTCCAGGTGGAACCGGGCGACCGCATCTGCCTCGTCGGGCGCAACGGTTCCGGCAAGTCCACCCTGATGAAGATCGCCGCGGGTCTGGTCGAGGCGCAATCGGGCGAGGTTTTCCGGCATCCGGCCGCCACCATCCGTTATCTGGAGCAGGCCCCGGATTTTGCCGGTTACGACACGGTTCAGGCCTATGCCGAAGCGGGGCTCGGACCCGGTGACGACCCCTATCGCGTCACCTATCTTCTGGAGCATCTCGGTCTCACCGGGCAGGAACATCCGGCGAGCCTTTCCGGCGGTGAAGCGCGACGTGCGGCCCTTGCCCGCGTCATGGCGCCGGAACCCGATATCCTGATGCTGGACGAACCGACCAACCATCTCGATCTGCCCACCATCGAATGGCTTGAAAGCGAGCTGCAGCAGACGCGCAGCGCGCTGGTGCTGATTTCGCATGACAGGCGTTTTCTCGAAAAGGTCTCGACCTCGACCGTCTGGCTGGATCGTGGCCAGTCCCGGCGTCTCAATCGCGGTTTCGCCCATTTCGAGGAATGGCGCGACAAGGTGCTGGAAGAGGAAGAACTGGAACAGCACAAGCTAGGCAAGGCCATCGAGCGTGAAGAGCACTGGATGCGTTATGGCGTGACCGCAAGGCGCAAGCGCAACATGCGCCGCGTCGGCGAGCTTCAGGCCATGCGGGCGGAATATCGCGGCCATAAGGGGCCGCAGGGCACGGTGCAGGCGACCGTCACGGAAGGGCGGGAATCCGGCAAGCTGGTTATCGAGGCAGACAGCATCACCAAGGCTTATGGCGAGCGCGTGATCGTCGCGCCGTTTTCGCTGCGCGTCCATCGCGGCGATTGCATCGGTTTCGTCGGCCCGAATGGCGCCGGTAAAACCACGCTTCTGAAGATGCTCACCGGGCAGCTGGAGCCCGATAGCGGCTCGGTGAAGCTCGGCACCAATCTGGAGATTGCGACGCTCGACCAGAAACGCGAGGATCTCAATCCCAACGATACGCTCGCGCATTATCTGACCGATGGTCGCGGTGAAAATCTGCTGGTCAACGGCGAATTGAAGCATGTGACGGGCTATATGAAAGACTTTCTGTTCCAGCCGGAACAGGCCCGCACGCCGATCCGTAACCTTTCCGGCGGCGAGCGCGCGCGCCTTATTCTAGCACGCATTCTGGCGCGGCCGACCAATCTTCTGATCCTCGACGAGCCGACCAACGATCTCGATATCGAAACGCTCGATTTGCTGCAGGAAATCGTTGCGGGCTTTTCCGGCACCGTTATCCTCGTCAGCCACGACCGCGATTTTCTCGACCGCACCGTCACCTCCACCATCGCGCCCGTCAATCCGGATGAACCGGACGGACGATGGATCGAATATGCCGGTGGCTATTCGGACATGATGGCGCAGCGCAAGGGCGCGGCGGAAGAAAAACGCAAGGCTGAGAAACAGGAAAAGGCGAAGGCCGCACCTTCGGCCTCTGCATCGCAGGATCCTTCAAAGGCCAAGGGCAAGCTTTCCTTCAAGCAGAAATTCGCGCTCGAAAATCTTCCGAAGGAGATGGAAAAGGCGCAAGGCGAAATCGCAAAACACGAGCAGCGCATGGCCGATCCGGAGCTTTTCACAAAGGACCCGGCGGCCTTCAACACGCTGGCGCAGGAAATGTCGAAGCTGCGCGACAAGCTGGAGGCCATGGAAGAAGAATGGCTGGAACTGGAGATGTTGCGCGAGGAACTGGAGGGCTGAAGGCAATCAGCCCCCGTTTGGCCGGCCCTCCTTCGGCCTTTGACAGAAAAGCAGAATTGCCGTTCTATGCCGGCGTTCGTTTGGAGGAGTTGTGAAAATGCGCATGATTTTCGTCAATCTGCCGGTCAAGAATATCGAGACATCAAGAAACTTCTTCACTGCTCTCGGTTTCAGCTTCAACCCGGAATATTCGGATGACCGCACGCTCTGCATGATCGTGGAAGAGAATATCTTCGTGATGCTTCTCCAGGAGGGACGTTTCCGCGATTTCATCAACGGCGACATTGCCGACGCGACGCGAACCACCGAGGTTCTGACCTGTCTTTCCGCCGGAAGCAGGGAGGAAATCGACCGGATGATCGCCACGGCGCTCGCCTCCGGCGGCAGCGGCTGGAAGCCTGTTCAGGACCATGGCTTCATGTATGCCGGCAGCTTTCAGGATCCCGACGGGCACGTCTGGGAACTGGTGCATATGACGGAACAGGGCTGACCTCGGCCATCTTGCCAATCAGGGACGGCGGGACTACACCATCATCTTGATCTAACGGGGTGTCTTTTGCGCTTGGGTGCAAAAGGCTGAGAGGCTTGCCAACCCGAAGAACCTGATCCGGTTCATACCGGCGGAGGGATTAGACGGCTTTAACGCAGGCGGCTATTTCCCTATCGTTTTTTTGAGGAGATACCCGTGCACCGTCGTCTTTTCCTGAATTCCCTCTTTGCCGCCTCGCTGTTTTTGCCCGGTCTTGCCGTTGCACAGGATAGACAGGAACTGACCGTCTACACCTATGAGAGCTTCGTTTCCGAATGGGGTCCCGGTCCCAAGGTGAAGGAGGCCTTCGAGAAGGTTTGTAATTGCACGGTCAATTTCGTCGGCGTGGCCGATGGCGTGGCGCTGCTCAATCGTCTGAAGCTTGAAGGGGCGGGGTCCAAGGCGGATGTCGTCGTCGGTCTCGACACCAATCTTGTCGCGGAAGCAAAACAGACCGGCCTATTCGATGTCAGCGGCATCGATGCATCGGCGGCCAAGGTGCCGGGCGGCTATACGGACGATGTTTTCGTTCCCTATGATTACGGTCATTTCGCTGTCATTTATGATACGCAGGCGGTGAAAAGCCCGCCGACGAGCCTGAAAGACCTCGTGGAAGGCGACCCCTCGCAGAAAATCGTCATTCAGGATCCGCGCACCTCCACGCCAGGGCTTGGCCTGCTGCTATGGGTGAAATCGGTTTACGGCGACAAGGCCCCGGAGGCCTGGGAAAAGCTCAGGAAGCGCATTCTCACCGTTACGCCGGGCTGGTCGGAATCCTATGGCCTCTTCACCAAGGGTGAGGTGCCGATGGTGCTCTCCTATACCACCTCGCCCGCCTATCACATGGTCGCTGAAAAAACGGATCGTTATCAGGCCGCCGCCTTTTCCGAAGGGCATTACATCCAGATCGAGGTTTCCGGTCTCCTTAAAAGCGCGCCGCACAAGGAGCTGGCAAAGCAATTTCTCGCTTTCACGCTGACATCCGGTTTTCAGGATGCCATTCCGGAAAACAACTGGATGATGCCGGTTGCGGCGACCTCGAAGCCCTTGCCGGAGGCGTTTTCGAAACTCGTGGTGCCGCAGAAGACTTTCCTGATGGATCCGGAAGAGGTGGCGAAGAACCGCAAGGCATGGATCGATGAATGGTTTGCCGCCATGAGCATGAATTGAGGAAGAGGCACACCCGCGCATGATGCTGCGTCGCGATTACCGGCGGTCGATCATTTTCGGAACGGCGGCTTTTGCCGCCGTTTTCCTGTTCATGGCGCTCGCGGTTGCGGCTCTCCTATCCTTTGATGCCGGCGTGTCCGCTGCCGGCATCATGGATGCCTATACGCTGCGCATCCTGCGTTTCACGCTTTATCAGGCAACGCTTTCCACCCTTCTTTCCATTGTTCTCGGCCTGCCGGTGGCGCTGGCGCTTTGCCGGCGGCGCGAGTTTCCGGGAAGGATCTGGATCGTCAGGCTGATGGCGGTGCCGATGGGTCTGCCGGTGATCGTCGGCGCCTTCGGTATCATCACCATCTGGGGCAGGCAGGGCGTTTTGAATTCGGCCCTCGTTTTTGCCGGGGCGGATGAGCCTTTCAGCATTTACGGCCTGTCCGGCATCCTCATTGCCCATGTGTTTTTCAATCTTCCGCTTTCGGTACGGCTGATGCTGGCAGGGCTGGAGCGCATTCCGGGCGAATATTGGCGCATGGCGGCGAGCCTCGGCATGGGGCCGGTTTCGATTTTTCGGTTTATCGAATGGCCGGCGGTCGCGCGTCTCGTTCCCGGCATTGCCGGGCTTGTCTTCATGCTGTGCGCCACCAGCTTCACGCTCGTTCTTCTGTTGGGTGGCGGGCCAGCGGCAACGACGCTGGAGGTGGCGATTTATCAGGCGCTGCGGTTCGATTTCGATCCGCAGCGGGCGATTGCGCTTTCGGTTTTGCAGATTGGCCTCACCGCAATCCTGCTCGGCCTTCTTGCCTTTTTGCCGTCGCCCGAAGCGGAAATTCCCTCGCTTGGTCGTTCCCTTCGCCGTTTCGACGGAAAGGGCATGGGTGCCCGCCTTTGGGATGGCGCGGCAATCGTGTTCGCTGTTCTGCTGATCGGCCTGCCGCTTGTCGCCATCGCTGTCTCGGGTTTGAGGGCCGATTTGCCGCGTCTTCTGTCCGCGCCGATTTTCCTGCGCGCGGCGGCGACCAGTCTTGCAATCGCCGCACTCTCCGCAGCCCTTGTCGTGCTTTGCTGCATGGCGATCATCGGCGCGCGCCAGGCGATAGGCTCCAGACGGCAGGCGGGGCAACCCCTGCACTTCCTCTCCGCCATGCTGGGGGCAGGGTCTTCGCTGGTGCTTTTGGTGCCGCCAGTCGTATTGGGAAGCGGATGGTTCCTGTTATTGCGGGTTTTCGGCGATGTCAGCTTTTATGCGCCGGTCCTCGTGGCGCTGATCAACATGCTGATGGCTTTGCCGCTTGCCATGCGGGTTCTGGAGCCGGCCTGCACCAGTCATTTCCTGCGCACCGGCCGGCTTTCCGCCAGTCTCGGGCTTCAGGGCCTGACGCGGCTGCGGTTCGCCGATCTTCCGGTTCTGTGGAGGCCGCTGGCCATGGCGCTTTCCTTCGCCATGGCTCTGTCTCTCGGCGATTTAGGCGCGGTTGCCCTGTTCGGGTCGGAAAGTTTCGTCACCCTGCCATGGCTGGTTTACAGCAATATGGGCAGCTATCGTACCAATGATGCCGCCGGGTATGCCTTCCTTCTCGGTGTCATCTGCCTGCTGCTTGCCGCAGGCGGTGTTGCACGGCAATCCCAATCAGCAAGGGCGAGCATATGACAGGCGATGATTTTGCCGTTGAACTGGACAAGGTCAGGCTGCGGCTTGGAACACAGGATTTCGACCTCGATTGCACATTCCCGCAGAGCCGGATAACCGCCGTCGTCGGCGCGTCCGGTTCGGGCAAGTCGACGCTTCTCAACCTCGTCGCCGGTTTCGAGGCGCCGGATTCCGGCCGCGTGATGATTGGCGGGCAGGACATGACGGCGCTCGATCCTTCGGAAAGACCGGTCTCATCGATCTTTCAGGATAATAATCTGTTTGCGCATCTCGATATCTTCACCAATGTCGCTCTCGGTGTCAGCCCCGGGCTGAAATTGCGGCTGGAAAACCGGGAACGGATTGAGATGGCGCTTGCACGTGTCGGTCTGGCGGGTTTCGACAAACGTTTGCCGGGCACGCTTTCCGGCGGAGAAAGGCAGAGAGCGGCGCTGGCGCGGGCGCTGGTCAGGAAAAAACCGGTCATGCTGCTCGATGAGCCCTTTGCCGCACTCGATCCGGGACTGCGGGCGGGTATGACCTCCCTGCTTCTCGACTTGCATGGAGAAACAAAAAACACGGTGATTATTGTCACCCATCATCCCGAAGACATAAAGAAGCTGGCGCAGCAGGTGGTTTTTCTTGATCGCGGCCGGGTTGTCTATGTCGGCTCGACCGCAGATTTCTTCGCCACACAAAATGTGAAGGCGGTGGACAGTTTTCTGAACGGGTGATCGCCTTATTTTCGACGTGTGCCGCTGGCAATCGCTTTAGATGACTTCAATGGCGCTAATTTGCACTTGCCAGTTTCAAGTTGTTGCCCGAGAAAAGATGGGAATTATTGCGTTCTTCAGGAATAATCCGGACTTGATGGATCGTTTTTACCGTTTCGGCATTCATCGCCCGTTGGGGCGAATCTGTTATTCTGGTCTGCAATTAACGGATGATCAGGAACGTTAGGGGCAGGCATAGAGAATGAGAAATAGCATGACTGCACAGTGGAGGCTCTTCTCCCGTTCAGGCCTTCGCCGTTCGGGCAGGATGGCTGCAGCCTGTTCCGTGCTGACCGCGTCTGCGGTGTTCCTGTCGTCGTGCCAGTCTCTCTTCAGCCCGGCCTACCAGTCCACCCTGCGCCCGTCGGATAATCCGCAGACCGTGGAAGAGGTGCAGAAGAATGATCCCCGCGCCCAGATGGGCGCGCGCGAGCATCCGCGCATCGTGGCGAGTTATGGCGGTGAATATCGTGACGCCAAGACGGAACGGCTTGTCGCCCGTATCGCCGGCGCTCTGACCGCCGTTTCGGAGAATCCGCAACAGTCTTACCGCATCACTATCCTTAACTCGCCGGCCATCAACGCCTTTGCGCTACCGGGCGGATATCTTTACGTGACGCGCGGGCTTCTGGCTCTTGCCAACGATGCTTCGGAAGTGGCCGCCGTGCTTTCGCATGAGATGGGCCATGTCACCGCCAATCACGGCATCGAACGCCAGCGCCGCGAAGAGGCGGAGGTGATTGCCAGCCGCGTGGTTGCCGAAGTGCTGTCGAGCGATCTTGCCGGCAAGCAGGCGCTTGCGCGCGGCAAGCTGCGGCTTGCGGCCTTTTCGCGCCAGCAGGAATTGCAGGCGGATGTGATCGGCGTGCGGATGCTGGGCGAGGCCGGTTACGACCCCTTTGCCTCGCCGCGTTTTCTGGATTCCATGGCGGCCTATGCGCGGTTCTCTTCGGCTGATCCCGAAAACGACCAGAGCCTCGACTTCCTTTCCAGCCACCCCAACACGCCGCAGCGCATCGAGCTTGCGCGCCGTCATGCCCGCGCCTTCGGTCAGGACGGTCAGGTCGGGGATCGTGGTCGCGACTGGTTTCTGGATGGCATAGACGGCCTGCTTTATGGCGATAGCCCGCAGGAAGGTTATGTCCGCGGCCAGACATTCCTGCACGGAACGCTCGGCATTCGTTTCGATGTGCCGGAAGGTTTCGTCATCGACAACAAGGTCGAAGCCGTTCTGGCGACGGGACCGGGCGATATGGCGATCCGTTTCGACGGCGTCGCCGATCCGAAACAGACGAGCCTTGCCAATTACCTGACCAGCGGCTGGGTTGCCGGCCTGTTGCCGGAAACCGTCAAGGAAACCCAGATCAATGGTCTGGAGGCCGCGACAGCCCGGGCAAGCGCGGATAAATGGGACTTCGACGTGACCGTCATTCGTGTCGGCCAGCAGATATTCCGTTTCCTGACCGCCGTGCCGAAGGGCAATACGCAGCTCGATTCCATCGCCAATACATTGCGCACCAGCTTCCGCAAGATGACACCGCAGGAAATCGCCTCGCTGAAGCCGCTCAGGGTACGGGTGGTGACGGTGAAGCCCGGTGAAACCGTGGCGACGATGGCGGCGCGGATGATGGGAACCGACCGGAAGCTCGACATGTTCCGCATGATCAATGCCATGAGCGCCACAGCCACCATTCAGCCGGGTCAGCGGGTGAAGATCATTTCGGAATAAACAAAAACCTCGGATCGCTCCGAGGTTCTATGTTCAAGCCATCATCCGGCAATCATTGCCACTCACGTACGTCGACGAAATGACCGGCAATCGCCGCCGCCGCCGCCATGGCGGGGGAGACGAGGTGGGTGCGGCTCTTATAGCCCTGACGGCCCTCGAAATTGCGGTTCGAGGTGGAGGCGCAGCGTTCGCCGGGTTTCAGGCGGTCGTCATTCATGGCAAGGCACATGGAGCAGCCCGGCTCGCGCCATTCGAAACCGGCTTCGAGGAAAATCTTGTCCAGACCTTCCTTTTCCGCCTGTTCCTTCACGAGACCGGAGCCGGGCACGATCATGGCCGAAACGGTGGGAGCGACTTTACGGCCGTCGACGATCTTCGCCGCCGCGCGCAAATCCTCGATGCGGCCGTTAGTGCAGGAGCCGATGAAGACACGGTCGATGGCGATATCGGTGATGCGCGTGCCGGGCTTCAGGCCCATGTAGTCAAGCGCACGCCACTTGGAAGCGCGCTTGTTTTCTTCCTCGATATCATCGGGATTGGGAACAATGCCTTCAACGGAAGTCACGTCTTCCGGAGACGAGCCCCAGGAGACGATGGGCGGCAGGTTGGCCGCGTTCAGTACCACGACCTTGTCGTAATGGGCGCCTTCGTCGGATTTCAGCGTTTTCCAATAGGCGATAGCCTGTTCCAGCGTTTCGCCCTTCGGCGAGCGCGGCTTGTCCTTGATGTAATCGAAGGTGGTTTCGTCAGGTGCGATAAGACCCGCACGGGCGCCGCCCTCAATGGTCATGTTGCAGACCGTCATGCGGCCTTCCATGGAGAGCGAACGGATCGCCTCGCCGGCAAATTCGATGACGTGGCCGGTGCCGCCAGCCGTGCCGATCTCGCCGATAATGGCGAGGATGATATCCTTGGCGGTAACGCCATCAGGAATTTTGCCGTCGACACGCACCAGCATGTTCTTGGCTTTCTTCTGGATCAGCGTCTGGGTCGCCAGAACGTGCTCAACTTCCGAGGTGCCGATGCCATGCGCCAGTGCGCCAAAGGCGCCGTGGGTCGAGGTGTGGCTGTCACCGCACACGATCGTCATGCCCGGCAGGGTGAAGCCCTGTTCGGGGCCGACGATGTGAACGATTCCCTGGCGCTTGTCGCGCTCGGAATAATATTCGACGCCGAAATCCTTGGCGTTCTGCGCAAGCGCTTCCACCTGAATGCGGCTTTCCTCGTTCTTGATGCCTTCCAGCCGGTCGGCCGTGGTCGGAACGTTATGGTCGACGACGGCCAGCGTGCGGGCAGGCGAGTGCACAGGGCGACCGGCCATGCGCAGGCCTTCGAAGGCCTGCGGGCTCGTCACCTCATGGACGAGGTGACGGTCGATGTAGAGAAGACAGGTTCCGTCTGGGTCACGATTGACGACGTGGTCGTCCCAGATCTTGTCATATAAGGTGCGGGGTGCGCTCATGGCTCTATGCCTTGTCATGGAAAAGGGTAATCAGGGTTCAGAAAGGCGTGGACAGCGGTGCTGTCAGGCGAGCCTAAGTCGGCTGGTGAGCGCCCCGGAAACACGCGCAAAGAACCGTGCCGGCAGACGCTTGTGGTCCTGCAGCACATAAACATTCTGCGCGAGACATCCGAATTTAGATCCCATGGCAGCCTTCATAGCAGATCGCCGGTTTTACGGCAATATGAATGCGCATAGCCCGGAACGCAACGGCTTGGCATTTTCTATATGCACTGCATCACGGCTGAAGGCCCGTAACGGCCCTGTCCTGCTGGCGTTCTCCAATGGTTATGATGCAATGCAACTTGCGTATTTTGCGATGCACATATAGATGGGTTCCCTTATCATTTGCGTTTCGACGAGAAATCGAAGGGAGGGAAAAGCATATGGTATCCGAAAAAGCCCTTATCTCGAAGATCACCTGGCGGCTGATGCCGTTTCTTGGCCTTCTCTATCTCATCGCCTATATCGACCGCCAGAATGTCAGCTATGCCAAGCTGCAGATGGTGGATGCGCTGAGCCTCAGCGAATATGCTTATGGCCTTGGCGCTTCGCTGTTCTTCATCGGTTACTTCATCTTCGAAGTGCCGAGCAACCTGTTCCTCAACCGTTTCGGCGCCAGCAAATGGTTTGCCCGCATTCTGGTTTCCTGGGGCGCCGTCACCATCGCGCTTGCCTATACGCAGAACGCCACGATGTTTTACATCCTGCGCTTCCTGCTCGGGCTTTGCGAAGCGGGTTTCTTCCCCGGCGTATTGTTCCTCATGACGCTCTGGTTCCCGCGCGATTATCGCGGCCGCATGATCGGCCTCTTCATGATCTTCAGCGCGCTTGCCAATGCCATCGGCGCGCCGCTCGGCGGCATGCTGCTCGATCTGGATGGTTTCCTGGGTTATGCCGGATGGGAATGGGTGTTCCTCGCCACGGGTATCCCGGCCGTTATCGCCGGTATCGTCACCTTCTTCTATCTCGATGATACGCCGGAAAAGGCGAAGTTTCTGACGCAGGATGAGAAAACCTGGTTGAAGAACCGGTTGGCTGAAGAAAACAAGGGCATGGAAGAGCATGCAGAGGACGGCTTCAAGGCGCTGGTCAATCCGCGCGTTCTGTTCATGGCGCTCTGCTATGTCGGCTTTCCGCTGGCGGCCTATGGTCTCAGCTACTGGCTTCCGACCATCGTGAAGAGCTTCGGCGTTTCCAATACCGCCAATGGCTTCATCAACATCATCCCCTGGGTGATCGTGGCCATCGCCCTGTTCGTTGTGCCCCTGGCCGCCGACAAGGCAAAGAACAAGACGCCCTATATCGTCGGTCCTGCCTTCATCGGCGCCTTTTGCCTGTTGATGTCGGCATTGCTGAGCGATCCGGTCTTGCAGTTCGCCTTCCTTTGCATCGCCGCCGCGGGCATTTTTGCCGGCCAGCCGGTGTTCTGGAGCCTGCCCGGCCGCTTCCTCAAGGGAGCAGGTGCGGCTGCGGGCATCGCCGCGATCAATTCCGTCGGCAATCTGGGTGGCTTCGTGGCGCAGAACGTGGTGCCCTGGATCAAGGATCAGACCGGCAGCACCATTGCGCCGATGTTCTTCCTTGCCTTCTGCCTGGCGCTTGCTGGCGTGCTGGTCATCGTCGCAACGCGTAGAATGGGCAATCAGGTCAAGCCTGCCTGACTTTGGAAAATAGCGACGGCTGCCATGAGTGTCGGCGGTCGCATATGAAAAAAATCGTGGCCCGGATGTTTCCGGGCCACGATCATTTTAAGCGGCAAATAATGAATTCTCTTCGAGAGAATTACGCGGTGAACCAGTCGCTACCGGTCAGGTGAACACCGGCGACAACGATCTTTTCGCCCTTGTGCTCGCCAGTGACGTTGTAGGTGAGGATGGTGTCGCTATCGTCTATCCTCACCGCCCAGTTGTCGATGGTGGTACCAACCAGTTTCAGCTTGTCCATGGAGGCGTTGAAGCCTTCGATGCTGTCGGTGGCGGAGCTCTTGGCCATGTCGCCGAGATTGAAGACGAAGGTATCGGCGCCACCGCTTGCCTTGATGTGGTCGATGCCCTTGCCGCCAGTGACGAGCGATGAAGCGAGGTTCACGCCGCTCAGGTCGATAGAGTCGTTACCTGCACCGGCATCGATCTTGACGGAGGTGAAGCTGCCGTCGGTGACGCCAGCGCCACCGTTCACGACGTTGGTACCGGCAGCAACGCCGCCGTCGAACGCCGTGCCCGCCTTGACCACGATGGTGTCGTTGCCGGCACCCGTGTCGATGTTGAAGGCGTTTACCCAAGCCTTGTCGTTCGATACGACAGAGACAGTGACCGTGTCGTTGCCTGCACCGGTCGAGATGTTGCCACGCTTGGCATTGAGAACTTCCACGGTGGACGAACCGGTGCCGCCGAGATGAACGTCGACTTGAACGAAATCCTTGAAGATAAGGTTTTCAGAAGTGTCGGACTGGGCGAGAGCGTTCTTTACCGAATTCCATGCCGACGACACGTCAAATTTGAAGCCGTTCGAGCTGGGGTCATAGCCAACATCGACCGTGCCGCCCGCGCCGGTGCCGGGAACCGATACCGCGCCGACATTGACCACGCCGGAGTCGAGCGAAGAACCGTTTTTGACCTGTGCTGTGGATTCGGTGAGGAGCTTATAAGCTTCCTGATCGACCAGGTTGGTGAGCGAAGAGACCGAAGCAGCGCCACCATTACCAAAAGTTACTTTTAACGCCATTTTACACTCCCATAAATTTTTGAGAAATCGATGAATTGAAATTAAATTTATAATAAATATTGCGGGTGATATTTAATCCGTAAAAAATGATAATACAATATAAGAAATTGTTTTTTTGAATAAGGTGCGTCTTTAACGTGTTGCGGAAATCCTTTCGCAAAATTATGCAATGGAAATTGTTTATTCCTGCACGAAGGTCTTTTTAAGCCTGTCCTGGAACGGCTTCACAAAATAAGAAAGAACACTCCTTTCGCTGGTTTGTATGAATACTTCGGCCGGCATGCCGGGATATAATTTCCCGCCGGGCAGATGACCCATTCCGGCCTTGTCGGGTTTGATGCGCAGCGCGTAATAAGATGTGCCAGTTCGGGAATCTGTCTGCAGATCGGGGGCGACGACAGCAACTTGCGCGCCCAAATCCGGCGTCGTGCTTTGATTGAATGCCGTGAAACGAATGGTTACCGGCTGCCCGACGTAAATCTGATCGATGTCTCGCGGGGTTATATTGGCCTCGATGGCAAGCTCTTCCTGCTCCGGCACCACCAGCATCAGTACTTCACCCGGTTGAATGACGCCGTTTATATTGTGCACCGAGAGCTGGTAGATGCGACCGGCAATCGGCGAGCGGATGTCGAGGCGATCCAGCTGGTCGCGCGTTGCCGCCAGTCGCTCTTCATATTCCGCGACGGTCGCTTCGATCGATGTCAGATCTTTCGTGACTTCCGATTTCCGGTCTTCATCGAGCTGGAGCAATTGCAGATCCAGCTCGCTCAGCTTGCCCACCGTCTGCGCACGAGCGGCAATATACTGGCCCTGCTGGCCTTCGAGATTGGAAAGCTGGCGCTTGAGGAGATTGAGGCGCTGAAGCGTGACAAGCCCTTTTTTGAAGAGCTCGTCCGTTTTGGAAACATCTTCCTTCACAATGGCTAGTTCGTTGTCCGTCGCCTTCACCTGCACCTCGAGGCCACGTGCCTCGTCGGCGAGCTGGTCCTTGCGTGTTCCCAGCTGCTTTTTCATGCCGATCAAGGCGTTGCGACGGCTGCCGAAAAGGTTCTGTTCGCTGTCGATAAAGGTCTTGGCCGCCTTGGGACTTGTCAATGCCGCCAGATCTTCCTGCACGGTGAAAGACGGCGCCTCGGCAATTTCCGCACGCAGACGAGCCCGACGCGAATAAAGCTGCGCAAGCGTATTTTCGACGATAGAGAGGTTCGCCTGCACGACGGTGGCGCTCAGCCGCAACAGGACCTGACCGGCCTCGATCCTGTCGCCTTCGGCGACATTGATCTCGCTGACGATGCCGCCCGAAAGATGCTGGATTTTCTTGGAGTTGCCTTCAACGACAACCCGGCCCGTGGCTACCACCGCGCCGGCAAGCTTTGCAAAAGCTGCCCAGCCGCCCAATCCGACGAGAAGGCCAAGGGCGAGAACGGTCACTGCGGTCGAGTGCCTGAGAATGGAGGCATTCGTCATGCCGGGTTTTTCCGCCTCAACCATTTTCGCTCACCCGGTTTTCAATCTTGCGCGTTTCTTTCTCCTCAGGCACCTGGCGGATATTCTGCCGCAGGATTTGCGCGAGCACCTCTTCCTTGGTGCCAAAGCGAAGCATTCGGCCGTTGCTCATCACCATCACCAGATTGACGCTTTCGATGGCGCTGGGGCGATGGGCAATGACGACGACAATGCCGCCACGCGCCCTGATGTCGCCAATGGCATTGCGCAGGGCCGCTTCGCCTTGGCTGTCCAGATTGGAGTTCGGCTCATCGAGAAGAACGAAGAAGGGTTCGCCAAACAGTGCGCGGGCAAGGCCGATGCGCTGTTTCTGCCCGCCCGATAAAGCCTCGCCCCGATCGCCAATATAGGTATCGTAACCGTTGGGCAGGTTGAGGATCAGCTCATGCACCTGCGCGGCCTTGGCTGCGGCGACAATCGCTTCCGCTGTCGCATCGCGGTCGAAGCGTGCGATATTCTGCGCCACGGTCCCCGGCATCAGCTCCACCTGCTGGGGCATGTAACCGATGGATTTGCCGAGAAACTCGAAATCCCACTGGTTGAGCGCGGCCCCATCGAAGCGGACGGAACCACGTTCATAGGGCCAGATGCCGGTCAGCAAGCGTGCCAGCGTGGATTTGCCGGAGGCGCTTGGGCCAATGATGCCGAGACCATCGCCTGCGTTCAGCGTGAAGGAAATATCGGCGACCGTATCGCGTGCGCCATTGGGCGGCCCGCCGGTTACATGGTCAACCGCGACGGTAAATTGCGGGCGAGGCAGAGAGAGCGGTGGTGAGGGTTCAGGCACCAGCTCCAGGAACTCGTTGACGCGTTTCCAGCCCTGTCTTGCGGTCATGAAGCTGCGCCAGTTTGCAATCGCATGTTCGACAGGGCCGAGCGCCTTTGCCGAGAGGATCGAGCCTGCGATGATGCTACCCGCCGATGCATTGCCGTCGATGACAAGAACGGCGCCGATGGCCATGACGCCGGATTGCAGCAATAGCCGGAAGGTTCGCGACATGGCACCGAGCATGCCGGCCGTATCGGATGTCGACAGGGTGATGGCGCGATATCTGAAATGTAGCTCGTCCCACATGGATGTCACCGCCCCCATCATGCCCATGGTCTTGATGGATTCGATGTTGCGCTGGCTGCTGCCGACAAGGACGTTTCTCTGCCCTCGCGCGGTATAAGCCTGCTTTGTCGCCCGTTCGGTCAGCCAGTTCGTAAGGAGCGTCAGCACGATGAGAACTACGGCTCCGCCGAGCACAGCGAACCCGATCCACGGATGCAGGGCAAAACAGATCAGCAGATAGATGGGTAGCCAGGGAATGTCGAAAAAGGCCGCCGGTCCCGGTCCTGAGAGGAACTGGCGGATCTGATCGAGATCGCCGACGATCTGCAGCCCATCGACCTTTCCCGAGGCAAGGAGCGGCGCGCTGATCGACGCCCTGAAAAGCTTCTGATTGAGCGCGTCGTCCATATTGTCCGAAATGCGCGCCAATATGCGGCCTCGCAGCGCGTCGAACCCCATCAGAAACGCGTAGAGAACGATCAGGAGAACGACCAGTGCCACAAGGGATGGAATGCTCTTGCTTGGCAAAATGCGGTCGTAAACTTCCAGCATGAAAAGCGAGCCGGAAAGATTAAGAATGTTCATCAACGCGCTGGCGAGACCAACGGCGAAAAAAGCGGACTTATTTTTTGTTAAAAAAGAATTAAATAAAAACATAATAACACCTGAAACAGCAAGAAAATCGCACAATAAATGCATTTAGGCAATGCTGTTCGAGGATGGTCTAAAAGACTCGAGCAAGAAATCAGGCAGGCATTTGTTGCCGGTCGAAATCTGCCGCATCTTTCCGCAAAGGAAATGACTGAAAGAGCTTCGGTATTCTCCGGCCAGCCAATGCTCGCCAAACGCGGCTTTCAAGCCGCATGCGTGCCTTGCTATGTTATATCGTCGCAACAAAAAAGGCGGCCCGAAGACCGCCTTTTGATCAATCCATCGAAATGGAAATCTTATTCCGCTGCGGTTTCAGCAGCCTTTGCTGCTTCTTCCGCTGCCTTGGCTTCTGCGGCTTCGGCTGCTGCCTTCTCGGCGGCGAGAGCCTGTGCTGCTGCTACCTTTTCGGCTTCCAGACGTGCCTTTTCGTCGGCAAGTGCCTGACGCTCGGACTCGTTCAGCTTGCGGGCGCGCGTACCGGTGTTCTCAACGATACGGGCAGCCTTGCCGCGACGGTCGCGCAGGTAGTAGAGCTTCGCGCGGCGAACCTTACCGCGGCGAACGACTTCAACGCCTTCGACCAGCGGGGAGTAGATCGGGAATACGCGCTCGACGCCTTCGCCGTAGGAGATCTTGCGAACGGTGAAGCTCTCGGAAAGACCGCCGCCGGAACGGGCGATGCAAACGCCTTCGTAAGCCTGAACGCGCGTACGGTTACCTTCGGTAACGCGCACGTTGACGCGCAGGGTGTCACCCGGAGAGAACTCGGGCAGGGTGCGCTTTGCTTCGATCTTGGCGGCCTGTTCGGCTTCCAGCTGCTGAATGATGTTGGTCATGTTAACCTCTGATTTCTTCTGAAACAGCCAGAGCGCTCAACGGTTCGTCTGTCGGTCAATGCCTCCAGACCATGCCTTTCGGCAGGAGCGGGTTCGCCATTCTTTGCTTTCGGTTGGGATATTTCCCATTTCCACGCGGGCACATACACGAGGATGGGCCGTTTGTCATCCCTTTCATGACAATATTTTATCAATTACGCGCCGCGTTCCGGCAGTTGCGAAGCGGCGCGCTGGCGGATATGGCATGGGAACCTTGGGAGGGGCCATGTCCATATTCATTATTCTCATGCTGTTCGCCACCGGCTTTCTGTCGGGCGTCGTCAATGCGATTGCCGGTGGCGGCACCTTCCTGACCTTCGGGGCGATGACGTTGGCCGGTCTGCCACCCATTGTCGCCAACGCCACGTCAGCCATCGTGCAGTTTCCGGGCTACATCACCTCCGTGATCGCCTATGGGCCGGAAATCCGCGGCCATTGGCGCGAGGCGATCCTTTTGTCGGGCGTTTCAGTCGTCGGCGGGCTGGCCGGATCGCTGCTGCTTTTATCGCTCGACAATCCTTCCTTCCGTCAGCTCGTGCCATGGCTGCTTCTGGCTGCCACCGCCGTTTTCGCTGCCGGCCCGTGGCTGCGGCCGAAGGCGAGCGCCGAACGTTCGCCCGGGAATCTGCCGAGCCTCGTCTTTCAGGGTCTCGCTTCCGTCTATGGCGGGTTTTTCGGTGCTGGCATGGGCATCATGATGCTGGCCATCCTCGGAATAACCTCGGGCGGCAGCTATCATCATTTGAACGCGCTGAAAAACCTCTTGTCAGTCGTGATCGCTGTCATCGCAATCACGATCTTCGTCAGCGGTGGCGTCGTTTCCTGGTGGGCAGCGCTCATCATGTTCCCTGCGGCCGCACTTGGCGGCTATGTGGGCGTGCATACGGCACGGCGGGTGCCGCAGTGGATCATCCGCTGGCTGGTGATCGCCGTCGGGCTGGTGCTGACCGCCTATTATTTCGTTTCAGCCTGAGCCTTTACCAGAAGGTCCGGGCGTCTTTCCTGCGTCAGCTTCAGCGCCTGTTCATGACGCCACCTGTCGATGACGGTGTGGTTGCCGGAGGTGAGAACGGCTGGGATGTCGCGGCCTTCCCAGACCTGCGGGCGGGTATAGTGCGGATGTTCCAGCAGTCCGCCCTCGAAGCTTTCATGCACGCCGGAAAGATCGTTGCCCATGACGCCCGGCAGGATGCGGACGATGGCATCAAGAAGCGTCAGTGCCGCCGGCTCACCGCCGGAGAGGATGTAATCGCCGATCGACACTTCCTCCAGCCCGCGCGCCTCGATCACCCGCTGGTCGACGCCTTCGAAACGGCCGCAGACGATAATCGCGCCTTCTCCGGCCGCCAGTTCACGCACGCGGTTTTGCGACAGCGGCTTGCCACGTGGGCTCATCAGCAGCCGCGGCCGTGTGTCGCCATCCGAAACATGGTCGATGGCCGCAGCCAGAACATCGGGCTTTAGCACCATGCCGGCGCCACCGCCTGCCGGTGTGTCATCGACGCTTCTGTGTCTGTCGGTGGCAAATTCGCGGATCTGCACAGCGTCCAGCGACCATTGCCCCCGCTCCAGCGCCTTGCCCGCCAGCGAATATCCGAGATGCCCCGGAAACATTTCCGGGTAGAGCGTCAGAACGGTAGCCTTGAAGGTCATGACTTTATTTCTTGCCGAACGGCGATACGCCGGTTTCGTCCTTGTCGTCAGGATTGTCGACCAGGCCGGCGGCCATCGGATCGATGAGAATGCGACCGGCTTCGAGGTCGATTTCCAGCACGGCTGCTTCCGAAAAGGGAATGAGGGCAGGGCGACGGCCTGCACCTTTCAGCTCCAGCAGATCACCTGCGCCGAAATCATAGACGGCGCTGACGGCGCCATAACTTTTGCCATCGGCATCGACGGCTTCCAGCCCTTCGAGGTCGGCATAATAAAACTCGTCATCGTCAAGCTCGTCGTCAGGCAGATTGTCACGGTCAATGAACAGTTCCAGACCGTTCAGGCTCTCCGCCGCGTTGCGGTCGTTGATGCCCCTGAAACGAACGACGACGACGTTCTTGCCCTCGCGCACTTCCAGAATTTCGAAAACACGGCCATCGGCGGTAACCAGATTGCCATAATCGCCAAGCGCCATCGGATCGGCCGTATAGGTGCTGACACGGACTTCGCCGCGCAGGCCCTGTGCGCCGCCGATCTTTGCCATGAGTACCGGGTTTTCCAGCTTTGCCATCGGGCCGTCCGTCTTCTGGTGTTGGTTGCGTCAGCTTTAAGGTTTGTTGACGCCAAAATAAACAAAAAACGGGCGGCATGGAAAACCACACCACCCGTTCTTCAAAAGATTCCGTGCAGATTATTCTGCAGCAGAGGCTTCCGCAGCAGCAGCGGCTGCATCTTCAGCCTTCTGCTTCTTTTCAGCGATACGCTCGAGAGCGCGCTTGCCGGGCTTTGCCTTTTCCGGGTTGCTGCGAGCGGCGCGCTCGGCAAGGCCGGCTTCTGCGAGGAAGCGCAGAACGCGGTCGGTCGGCTGTGCGCCCTTGGCGATCCATTCCTTGATGAGGTCAGCCTTCAGCTCAACGCGCTGCGGGTTGTCCTTGCCGAGCATCGGGTTCCAGGAACCGACCTTCTCGAGGAAACGGCCGTCGCGGGGCGAACGGGCGTCAGCAACGACGATCTGGTAATACGGGCGCTTCTTGGAACCACCGCGTGCGAGACGAATTTTCAGTGCCATGTCATTTACTCCTTAGGATGGCTTGTCCGCCGTTCAGGCGGTCTTTTCGGTGCCGCCATGTTCGGCGGCGATTGCTTCATGATGCCGGATGACTTCCTTGATGATGAAGTTCAAGAACTTCTCGGCGAAATCCGGGTCCAGATTGGCATCCTTCGCCAGATGGCGAAGGCGTTCGATCTGGTATTCCTCGCGCGCCGGGTCTGCCGGCGGCAAATTGTACTTTGCCTTCAGCACGCCCACCGCCTTGGTACAGCGGAAACGTTCGGCAAGAATGTGAACCAGTGCGGCATCGATATTGTCGATCGACTGGCGGTATTCGGAAAGCTGGGCTTTCACCTCTGCATTGTTCACTGGTGTCCCCCTCACTTCTTTTTCGGAAAGCCGGGCAGGCCCGGCATGCCGCCAAGACCGGGCAGCTTGGCACCACCCAGACCCGGCAATCCGCCCGGCAGACCGCCAAGACCGGGCATTGCGCCCGGCTTGCCGAGACCGGCGGCTTCCGCCTGCTTCTGGAGCGCCTCGAGCTGCTTCGGATCGATGTTCGACAGATCAGGCATGCCGCCGCCAAGGCCACCGAGGCCCATCTTGCCGGCAAGACCGCCCATCATCTGCTTCATGATGCCGCCTTTGCCCTTGCCGCCCATGGCCTTCATCATGTCAGCCATGCCGCGATGCATCTTCAGAAGCTTGTTGATTTCAGCGGCGTCGGTGCCGGAACCGGCGGCGATGCGCTTCTTGCGGCTGTGTTTCAGAATGTCGGGATTAGCGCGTTCCGCCTTGGTCATGGAGGAGATGATGGCGATCTGGCGGTCGAACATCTTGTCGTTGAGACCGGCCGAAGCCATCTTGTCCTTCATGCCGGCCATGCCGGGCATCAGCCCCATGATGCCGCCCATGCCGCCCATCTTCTTCATCTGGGCAAGCTGGTCGGAGAGATCGTTGAGGTCGAACTTGCCCTTGGCCATCTTCTCGGCCATGGCGCGGGCTTTTTCCGCATCGATGTTTTCGGCCGCCTTTTCGACCAGCGAGACGATGTCGCCCATGCCGAGAATACGGTCGGCGATACGGCGCGGATGGAACTCGTCGAGTTCGTTCATGCGCTCGCCGATACCGATCAGCTTGATCGGCTTGCCGGTGACGGCACGCATGGAGAGGGCCGCACCGCCGCGTCCGTCGCCATCCATACGGGTGAGCACGAGGCCGGTGATGCCGACGCGCTCATCGAAATTACGCGCGAGATTAACGGCGTCCTGACCGGTCAGTGAATCCGCGACCAGCAGGATTTCATGCGGGTTGGACTTCTTCTTGATGTCGGCCATTTCCAGCATCAAGGGTTCGTCGATGTGCGTGCGGCCGGCGGTATCGAGGATCACGACGTCATGGCCGCCGAGTTTTGCAGCCTGCACTGCACGCGCGGCGATATCGGTCGGCGACTGGCCGGCGATGATCGGCAGCGTGTCGATGCTCGTCTGGACACCGAGCTGGCGAAGCTGTTCCTGCGCGGCCGGACGGCGCGTGTCGAGAGATGCCATCAGCACCTTCTTCTTATCGCGGTCGGTCAGGCGCTTGGCGATCTTGCCGGTGGTGGTGGTCTTGCCCGAGCCCTGCAGACCCACCATCATGATGACGACGGGGGCAGGGGCGTTGAGATCGATGGAGACGCCTTCGGTGCCGAGCATCTCGACAAGCTCGTCATGCACGATCTTGACGACCATCTGGCCGGGCTTGATCGACTTCAGGACGGCGGCACCAACAGCCTTTTCACGCACCCTGTCGGTGAAGGAACGCACGACTTCCAGTGCAACGTCCGCTTCCAAAAGCGCACGGCGAACCTCGCGCAGCGCGGCAGCAACATCGGCTTCCGTCAGCGCGCCACGGCCGGTCAGTCCATTCAGAATGGAACCAAGGCGGTCCTGGAGGTTTTCAAACATCGTTTCTTCCTTCTTCGTTCCGGGGTCTCCGAAACGTCGGTGCTTTCGCTGGCAAAAACAAGACGCAAAGCCAAAAAGCACCCGAGGGCGCATCGCGCTGTCGGGTGTTGACCTCCGGGATCTCTTTATACCTTTGCGGGTCCCGGTCGGCGGCTTGGAGTCGTGAAACTGCCAGCTGATGGGCGGGATAAACAGGAAAGTGCGGGAAAAGTCAAGGCGGCGCGGGTTTGTGGCCGAAAAGGCCCGCATTTCATCTTTGCGTGATTGGCCGCAGGCGGCCATTGGCGGCGCTTGAACGGGGCCCTTTCGCTCCTTATACCTTTGTCATGAAACGTCGAAACTTCTTTCGTTTTTCCGCTCTTGGCCTGCTCGCTCTGGCGGGTGGAGGCCTCTATGCCCGCCGTTCGAACGCGAGCGCTTATTATAGCGGCCCGATCTCCGATCATTTCGACGGGGTGCGCTTCTTCAATCCCGGTGGTTCGCCGCCGGGCAATTTCATGGGTCTGCTGAAATGGCGCTTCAATGGCGAGCGCGCCACATGGCCGGAAAGCTATCCGAGCCCCTTTCCCTTCGCAAAACCGGAAGCCCGGATCGAAGGCAGGGATATGCGCGTCACTTTCGTCGGCCATGCCTCGTTTCTCATCCAGACAGCGGGGCTGAATATTCTCATCGATCCGGTGTGGTCGCAGCGCACCAGCCCGTTCAGCTTCGCCGGTCCCAAACGGGTCAATGCGCCCGGTATCCGTTTCGAGGATCTGCCGCCCATCGACCTGGTGCTGGTGACGCACAATCACTACGACCATCTGGATATGGAGACGCTGAAGCGCCTGCATATGGCGCACAAGCCGCTTTTCATCACGCCGCTCGGCAATGACGTCATCATCCGTACCGGGGTCGAGGCAGCCCGCATCAAGGTGGGCGACTGGGGCGATGTGGTGGAGACGGGGCCGGTTAAAATCCACTTCGAGCCGTGCCATCACTGGTCGGCCCGCGGTCTGAACGACCGGCGCATGGCATTATGGGCTGCCTTCGTCATCGAAACGCCGGGCGGTAAAATCTACCATATCGGCGATACCGGCTTCCACGAGGGCCTCAACTACCACGCCGCGCGCAAGAAGCACGGCGATTTCCGCCTCGCCAACCTGCCCTTCGGTGCTTACGAGCCGCGATGGTTCATGAAGGGCCAGCACCAGAACCCGGCCGAAGCCGTGGAAGGCATGAAGCTTTGCGGTGCGGCGCATGTCTGTGGTCATCACTGGGGTACGGTGCAACTCACCGATGAGGCGGTCGATGCGCCGCTTGCGGCCCTGAAGGTCGCATTGAAGGAGCAGGGGGTGGATGAGAGCCGTTTTCGGCCGATGCGCCCCGGTGAGGTTTTCGACGTGCCTTCCGCCTGATCGCTGCCGCGTTTGCGCCGCAACAGTCTGGTAATTTGCTGTCCTTTCCGCCATATAGGGCGAAAGTGCGGGGAAATTCCCTATGCAATCCGATTTTCAGACAGCTTTCAGGTTTAGGGCAATGGCGGATACGGTCGAATTTGCGAAGATGAACGGGCTTGGCAACAAGATCCTCGTTATCGACATGCGCGGCCGTAAGGATATGGTCACGCCAGCGGCGGCGATTGCGCTGAACGCCGATGCTGCCACACAGTTCGACCAGATCATGGCCATCCACGATCCGCGTGTCAGTGGCACGGATGCCTTTATCGATATTCTCAATTGCGATGGCACGAAGGCGCAGGCCTGCGGCAATGGCACGCGCTGTGTGGTGCAGGCGCTGTCTTCCGAAACCGGCAAGACCAGCTTCACCTTTCAGACGGTGGCGGGCATTCTGAATGCCGTCGAACATGAAGACGGCATGATTTCCGTCGATATGGGCCTGCCGCGTTTCCGCTGGAGCGATATTCCGCTTTCGGAAGAATTCCATGATACCAGCCGCATCGAATTGCAGATCGGGCCGATCGATGCGCCGATCCTGCATTCGCCGGCCGTGATGTCCATGGGCAACCCGCATGCGATTTTCTGGGTGGATCGCGATCCGATGGAGTTCGATCTCGAACGTTTCGGACCTCTGCTCGAAAATCACCCGATGTTTCCGGAAAAGGCCAATATCACGCTGGCGCAGGTGATTTCCGACAGCGCGCTGCGCACCCGTACCTGGGAGCGCGGCGCCGGGCTGACGCTCGCCTGCGGTTCGGCCGCCTGCGCTTCAGCGGTTTCTGCGGCGCGCACTGGCCGCACTGGCCGGAAGGTCACCATCGATGTCGCATCAAGCCCCATTCGTGTGCCGCTGACCATCGACTGGCGCGAGGACAACCACGTCATCATGACCGGCCCTGCCGAATGGGAATGGTCGGGTTCCGTCGATCCCGTCACCGGCGCGTGGTCGCGGGATGTTGCGGCGGAGCAGGGGGCCGTATGAGCGGCGTCGAGGTCATAACCTTCGGCTGCCGTCTCAACACCTATGAATCGGAAGTGATGCGGGCGGAGGCCGAGAAGGCCGGGCTCAACAATGCCGTGCTGGTCAATACCTGCGCGGTGACGGGCGAGGCGGTGCGCCAGGCGCGCCAGGCCATCCGTCGGGCGCGGCGCGACAATCCGCATGCGCGCATCATCGTTACCGGCTGCGCGGCCCAGACCGAGAAGCAGACCTTTGCCGAGATGCCCGAGGTGGATGCGGTGCTGGGCAATGAAGAGAAGCTGAAAAGCGCCTCCTATCGTGCGCTGCCGGATTTCGGCGTCTCGGCGGAAGAAAAGCTGCGCGTCAACGATATCATGAGCATCAAGGCGACCGCGCCGCAGATGGTGAAGCACATAGACGGACATGTGCGCGCCTTCATTCAGGTGCAGAACGGCTGCGATCATCGCTGCACCTTCTGCATCATTCCTTATGGGCGCGGTAATTCCCGCTCCGTGCCGATGGGCGCCGTGGTGGATCAGGCGCGCAGGCTGACGGAAAGCGGCTATTGCGAGATCGTGCTGACCGGGGTGGACGCCACGAGCTATGGCGCGGACCTGCCGGGAGAGCCTTCCCTCGGTTACCTCGCCAAGACATTGCTGAAGCAGGTGCCGGACATCCTGCGGCTGCGGCTCTCCTCCATCGACAGTATCGAGGCCGACCGCCATCTGATGGATCTGATTGCCGATGAGCCGCGTTTCATGCCGCATCTGCACCTGTCCCTCCAGCATGGCGACGACATGATCCTGAAACGCATGAAACGCCGCCATTTGCGGGCAGATGCCATTCACTTCTGTCACGAGGTGCGGTCGCTTCGGCCGGATATCGCCTTCGGGGCGGATATGATCGCCGGTTTTCCGACCGAGACGGAAGACATGTTCGAAAACGCTGCGACGCTTGCGGAAGAATGCGGCATTTCCAGCCTGCATGTGTTTCCCTATAGCCCGCGCGCGGGCACACCGGCGGCGCGCATGCCGCAGCTTGACCGGGCTTTGGTGAAGGAGCGGGCGGCGAGGCTTCGGGAGCGCGGCGAGGCGCTGAAGCTTGCGCATCTGCAAAATATGGTGGGGTCGGTGCAGACGATCCTCGTTGAAAACAACGGTTTTGCCCATACCGACAATTTCACGCTGGTGGAGGCGCCGCATCTTGCCCCGCGCACTCTTGCGCAGGTTGCGATTACCGGCCACAACGGCAAACATCTGAACATGAAGCTTCTGGCGGCGGATGCGGCCTGAGGCGGCACAAGAGAAAAGACACGGGAACGACCATGGCCCTCGGCTTCATCAAAAAAGTCTTTTCGTTCGGCAAGGACAAGGCCGAAACGGACGACCGGCCGCAAGAGGACGCCGCGCCCGAGCGCGGCAATGAAAACGCCTCCTTCGAAGCGGCGCTGAGCGATGCGGAAGCGCATGGCCCTGTCGACAAGGACCCGGTTTCCGAACTGGAGATGGAGACGGCCGGCGGGCCAGCCCCGGACGAGGCCACGGACGTGGTCCTTTCCGACGATGACGAGGAAGAGGACGCACCGCTTCTGCCCGGTGCTGAGCTTTCCGGCGATATGGGTGTAGTGCCGCTGTCGTTGCTACAGGCGGAAGCAGCCGCGGAAGAGCAGGTGGAATCTGCCACCGAAGCAGCCGATGTCGTGCTGGATGCGGATGCGATGGATGCGCTGCTTGACGAGGCCGAAGCCGCGACTGCCGCCGAGCCCTTCGCTATACCGCCAGCTCTACCAAAGGGTTTTTCGTCCGCCAGTGAGCGGCAGGAGCCTGCCCCTGCCGCACCGCAGGTAAAACTGACATGGTTTCAGCGCCTGCGGGCCGGGCTTGCCCGCACGTCGTCGCAGCTGACCACGCAGATTTCGGCGCTTTTCACCAAGCGCAAGCTGGATGAGGATACGCTCGACGAGCTGGAGGATCTTCTCATCCAGTCGGATCTCGGCGTCGAGACTGCCATGCGCATCACCGGTGCCCTGTCTTCCGAGCGTTACGGCAAGGATGTGAGCGGCGAGGATGTGGCGCGCATCATGGCGGGCGAGATCACCAAGGTCCTGAAGCCTGTCGCCAAACCGCTGGAACTCGATCTTTCACACAAGCCGCATGTCATTCTCGTTGTCGGTGTGAACGGTACGGGCAAGACGACGACTATCGGCAAGCTTGCCTCCAAGCTTTCCGGTTCGGGTCTCAAGGTCATGCTGGCGGCGGGCGATACGTTCCGCGCGGCGGCCATCGAGCAGCTCAAGATCTGGGCGGACCGCACCGGTTCGCAATTCATTGGCACCAAGCTTGGCGCAGATGCGGCCGGGCTTGCCTATGATGCCTATGAGCAGGCGCGGGCGCAGAAAAGCGACGTTCTCATCATCGATACGGCCGGCCGCCTGCAGAACAAGACGGAGCTGATGGCGGAACTGGAAAAGATCGTGCGCGTGCTTGGCAAGCTCGATCCGGACGCGCCGCACACCGTGCTGCAGACGCTGGATGCGACGACCGGCCAGAACGCCATGAACCAGGTGGAAATATTCCGCAATGTCGCGGGCGTTTCGGGCCTGATTATGACAAAATTGGATGGCACGGCGCGGGGCGGTATCCTCGTCGCCATCGCTGCCAAACACAAGCTGCCGGTTTATTTCATCGGTGTGGGTGAAGGTGTTGATGATCTGGAGCCCTTCGAGGCGGAAGATTTCGCCAAGGCCATTGCGGGAGTTTGAGTATGGATATTGAAAGCAATTCCAAGGAAAGCGAAAAGATGGTGGCGGAAATCAGCCCGCTCCTGAAATTCGTGCTCGAGCTTGGCCCGCTCATGGTGTTTTTCTTCGCCAATTCCCGCGGCGAATGGCTGGCCTCCACTTTCCCCGTGCTGACGGAGTTCGGCGGGCCGATCTTCATCGCCACCGGCCTGTTCATGATCGCGACGGCGCTGGCGCTTTCGGTTTCATGGGTGCTGACGCGGAAACTGCCGATCATGCCGCTGATATCGGGCATCGTCGTGTTCGTGTTCGGAGCGCTGACGCTTTGGTTGCAGAACGACACCTTCATCAAGATGAAGCCCACCATCGTCAACACGCTGTTCGGTGTCATTCTGCTTGGCGGCCTGTTCTTCGGGCAATCGCTGCTCGGTTATGTCTTCAATTCGGCCTTCAAGCTGACGGATGAGGGCTGGCGCAAGCTGACGCTGCGCTGGGGCGTATTCTTCCTCTTCCTTGCGGTGCTGAACGAGGTCGTCTGGCGCATGTTCACCACCGACACCTGGGTTGCCTTCAAGGTGTGGGGCACGATGCCGATCACCATCATCTTCACCATGGCGCAAATGCCGCTCGTCATGCGCCATTCGCTGGAACCGCTTAACAAGGACGAAAAATGACAGTTGCAGAGATGTCGGCTTCCCGTTCGCGCTCGCTCAAATGGTTCGGCGTGGCCGCCGGGCTGCTTCTCCTGCAGATCGTCATCCTTTATTTCATGGGCCGCATTCCGATCTGCGAATGCGGTTACGTGAAGCTGTTCGAACCGGGTGTGAACACGCCGGGCAATTCCCAGCATCTGGCCGACTGGTATACGCCTTCGCATATCATCCATGGCTTCCTGTTCTACTGGTTCGCCTGGCTGCTGTTCCGCAACAAGCCGCTTTCCATGCGGCTTTCGCTTGCTGTTCTGGTGGAAGCGGCATGGGAAATCCTCGAAAACTCGCCTCTTATCATCGATCGTTATCGGACCGCGACGATGGCGCTGGGTTACACCGGCGACAGCATCCTGAACTCGGCGATGGATACCGTCTTCATGGTGCTGGGTTTCCTGTTCGCTGCCCGTGTGCCGGTGTGGCTGACGGTGGCGATCGCCATCTTCTTCGAAATCTTCACCGGCTGGCTGATCCGTGACAACCTGACGCTGAACGTGGTGATGCTGCTCTGGCCCGTGGACGCGATCAAGGAATGGCAGAACGCGCTCCCGCAAATGTGAACGGGTTTTCCTGGGCCGCGGGCCGAAAGGCACGGAAGCCGCGCAATATATGCAGGTTTTCTTAATGGCATTGCGGTAGTGTCAGGCAAAGGCTCGTCTCTCCCTCCGGCAGAACCCATTGCAAGACAACTTCGCCTATCTTCTCCCCTTCATCATGCTGACATTCGGCGTGGTGTTCCTGTTCCTGCAAAGGATCGGCCACGCTTCTGCCCGCTATTGGGGTATAGGATATCTTTCGGCGGCCTTCGGTTTTGCCACACCTCTGGTGCTCGGCGGCCTGCCCTTCGAAATACAGGCGATTGTTTCGAACCTGTTGTTTTTCTGCGCCTTCTTCCTCTATGGCCACGCTCTGCTCGTCCATTTCGGGCGGCCGCTTTATATCGCGGCCAGGCTGTCGATCGTGGTTGCCGCGGTTTTGCTGGTCTCTTTCCATGTCTTCGTCACGCCGGATCTGAAACGCGAGCTCGTCATCGGCGATCTCGTCTGCGCCCTTTTGCTCGCGATCCCGGTCTGGATCGTGCGGAAGCGGCCGGTGGCGCTTGCCGACAGGCTGATGGTGGGAATTGCCTGTCTTGTGGTGCTGGAGACGCTGGTGCGCATCGGCATGCTGCTGGTGATGACGCCGAGCGGCTCGATGATCGAGCTCAGCGAATTCTTCGAATCCGACTATGCTTTCTACATGCAGCTTGCGGCGAGCATCTTCGGCTTCCTGCTGGCGCTCTCCGTTCTCGCGAGCCAGATTTCCGTGACTGTCGACCGGCATCTGCATGCGGCAGAGCATGATCCGCTGACGGACGTACTGAACCGGCGCGGCTTCGACCGCCGTGTTCCGGATTTTCGCAACGATACCCCTGAGGGTGCGGTCATCGCCTGCGACATAGACCATTTCAAGCGCATCAATGACGTCTACGGTCATGCGGCCGGCGATATCGTTCTTATCGGCCTTTCCGATCTGCTCAGGCGAAATGCGCCCGAGGATGCGCTGGTGGCGCGCTTTGGCGGTGAGGAATTCGTGGTCTTCCTGCCCGGCCAGACAGCCGCCGCAGCCGGCCAGCTGGCCAATGCCATGCGGACAGGTCTTTCGTCGCTCGATTGGCGCAACCGGGGTGTAACCAGCCAGATCACCGCGAGCTTCGGTGTCTCGGCCGTCGCGAGGGGAGATCATTCCATTCATGACGCCATCAAGCGGGCCGATGACAGTCTCTATGCCGCAAAACGCGGCGGTCGCGATCAGGTGGTGCTGGAAGGCGTACGTCTGCCGGCTGAAGGCCCTTCGCTGAGGGTCGTTACCAAGGGGTGATGCCTTACCGAGCGGGTTATTTCCCGGCTGCGGCCGCAATGGCTGGCAGCAGGTCGCGCTCCACGCTGCGGGCATCGAAGGGGCCGACCTTTTTATAAAGGATAGTGCCATCCGCGCCGACCAGATAACTTTCGGGAATGCCGTAGACGCCCCAGTCTATCGCGGCCTTGCCGTTCGGATCGACGCCTATCGCAGCAAAGGGATTGCCGAGCTCGCCGAGGAAGCGCAGCGCATTATCCTGCTTGTCCTTGTAATTGATGCCGACGACGGTAATGCGGCTGTCTTTCGCCAATTCCTGAAGCAGCGGATGCTCCTGCCGGCAGGGAATGCACCAGGAGGCAAAGACGTTCACCAGCGTCAGCTTGCCCTTGATGGCGGCATCGGTCAGCGCCGGCAGGTTGGAGCCTTCCAGCGGCGGTAGCGACAGGGTCGGCGCCCTGGTGCCGATCAGCGCCGAGGGAATGGCGCTGATATCCAGTCCGTTCACATCCTGATCGTAAAGCATCTTGCCGGCGACGAGGGCGAAACCGCCGAACAGCAGCAACGGCAGAAGCGCAAGCGCATAGCGTGCACGGCCTGTCGTTTTGGCCTTAGCGTCCCGGTCAGCCTGCGTCATTGCGCGCCACCTGCGGAACCGGCTTTCGCTCTGCGGCGTACGCCGGATGCTTCGAGTTCCTTCAATTCCCGTTTGCGTGCCTGACCGTCCACGACGACCCAGGCGATGAGACAGAGAACGACAAGGCCGGTCGCCGCATAGGACATGCCGATATAAAAGGCGTGCGTCATCACTTCAGCCCTCCCGGTTCGCCATGCGGGCGGCGAGACGCCGCTGCGCGGCCACGCGCCGACGCCAGATTTCGTTGCGCATGGCGGCGATGTGCAGGGTGAAGAACAATAGCGTGAAGCCCACGGCCATGGTCAGCAGCGGCCAGAGGAATTCCGCATCGATGGCGGAGCCGCCCATGCGGATGACGCTGGCCGGCTGGTGCAGCGTGTTCCACCACTCGACCGAAAATTTGATGATGGGGATATTCACGAAACCGACGAGGATCAGCACGGCGCTGACGCGGGCGGCTCTGGACGGATCGTCCATGGCGCGGTTGAGCGCGATCAGCCCCAGATACATCAGGAAGAGCACGAAGACGGAGGTCAGCCGCGCGTCCCACACCCACCAGGTTCCCCACATGGGTTTACCCCAGAGCGAGCCGGTGACGAGCGCAATCAGCGTGAAGGCCGCGCCGATGGGGGCCGCGGCCCTGTGGCTGACATCCGCCAGCGGGTGACGCCAGACGAGGGTGCCGATGGCGGAGACCGCCATGACCGAATAACACATCATGGCGAGCCAGGCTGAGGGCACATGCACATACATGATGCGCACGGTATAACCCTGCTGGTAATCGCCTTCGGTGGTGAAGGACAGATAAAGACCGGCGGCCAGCACCAGCGCCGTGAGCGCAGCGAGCCATGGCAGAATGCGTGCCGACAGCGCCAGAAACCGGGTGGGATTGGCGAGATCACTGAATTTGGTGATTGTGAAGGTCTGCTCGTTCATGCCGTTTGTGTAACCCGAGAATGGCCGCCCCGCAATTGATCCCTGTCAATCGGGGATCGTCTGGCGTGGTTTCATCAATCCATAACATTCCGCAGCGCCAAAGCGGCGAAGAAAGGTCCGGTCACGGCTGAAAATAACGTGATCGCACACAGAATGAGAAATGGCGGCATGAAGGGCGCTGGATCCTGCACCGCCGCATAGGAGGCGCTGACGCCGAAGATCAGCACGGGAATGGCGAGCGGCAGGACGAGGATGGAAACCAGAAGCCCTCCGCGCGGCAAAGCAACGGCAACCGCCGCGCCCACCGCGCCGATGAAGGTGATGGCGGGCGAGCCGACGAAAAGGGTAAGCATCACGGCGCCAATTGCCACTTCGTCCATGTTCATGAAGAGGCCAAGCAGAGGGGAGGCAAGCACCAGCGGCAGACCGGTCGTGACCCAGTGCGCCAGGCATTTCACGAACACGGTCAGGACCAGCGGGGTTTCCTGCATCAGGATCAAATCGAGGGATCCGTCATCCCGCTCGGCCTGAAACAGCCGGTCGAGGCCGAGAAGGGCGGAGAGCAGCGCGCCGATCCAGACGATGGCCGGGCCGATGCGGGCGAGCAGGTTGAGATCGGGGCCGACGCCGAAGGGGATGACGGCAACCACTGTCATGAAAAACAGCACGCCGATCAGCGCGCCGCCGCCGGCGCGGATGGAGAGTTTGATGTCGCGGAGGAAGAGGGCGGTCATTGGGACGCCCTCGAGTTCGCGGCGTCACCCCTCTCTGCCCTGCCGGGCATCTCCCCCTCAGGGGGGGAGATCGGCAAGAGGCTCTTCCGCCGCTTTATTCTCAGGCGTAGAGATGGCCGAGACCTTGCCGCAGGTCGATCTCCCCCCTTGTGGGGGAGATGCCCGGCAGGGCAGAGGGGGGTATGCCCCGCGCACATCGCCCTCATGCCCAAGCCTCCACACCCGCAAACCCCGTCATCCGCAATTCCCGCGCATTCTCCAGCCCCAAAGGCTGATGGGTCGCGGCCAGAACGATGCCGCCTTTCCCAAGGTGGTTTTTCACGAGATCGGTAAACATCCCGTCCGCAGCCTTATCAAGCGCCGCCGTCGGCTCATCGAGAATCCATACCGGCCGCCATGCAATCAAAAGTTTCGCCATGGCAAAACGCCGCTGCTGGCCGGCGGAGAGATAACCGAAGGGCAGGTGGGTAATGCCGGCGAGGCCGACGATCTCCGCCGCCTCATCGATCGCCACGCCCGCCCCGCCGGAAAAATCGCCGAGGAAGTCCTTCCAGAACCGAAGATTCTCCGAAACGGTCAGTTCCGTTTTCATCGCATTGCGATGGCCGAGATAATGGCAGGCCTCTGACGGGCGCATGTCAGCTTCTATTTCTTTGCCGGCTATCTTTATTCGTCCCTGTTCGGGCCGCAGCAGGCCGGCTACCGTGCGCAGCAGGGTGGATTTTCCTGAACCGTTGCGGCCGGTCAGCACAAGAGCCTCACCGTCGCTTAACTTGAAGGAAATATTCATGAATATGAAATCTTCGCCGCGTCGCACGCCAAGATTTTCCGCCGTCAAATCCATGCTGCGGTTCCGATTACGATTTCGTCGTCTCGATCATAAAAAAATCGATTAGGTTCGTTGAATGGTCTGGCACGTTTTAGAGAAATTATCTATATGGGTGTCAACACGCCAGCGGCCGGCGTGAACATCATCTTGCGCCGGACTTGACGATTGCGAGGAGCAATTTTCACGTGCGGACAGCGGAAATGGTCGTACCCGCATCCTGATGTGCATGAGTGCATAGGTGTCCGCACGCACGTGTTGGCTATCAGAGTAAGCGGGGTTTTTATCCATGCCCAAATCACTCGACAGTTTCCAATGTCGTTCCGTCCTTACCGTTGACGGTAAGGAATACGTCTATTTCAGCCTTCCCAAGGCTGAAGCCAATGGCCTGAAGGGCGTTTCCAAGCTGCCCTATTCCATGAAGGTTCTCTTGGAAAACCTGCTGCGTTTCGAGGACGGCCAGTCCGTCACCAAGGAACACATTCTGGCGGTTTCCGAATGGCTGAACAACAAGGGCCTGACCGAAACCGAAATCGCCTATCGCCCCGCCCGCGTTCTGATGCAGGACTTTACCGGCGTTCCCGCCGTTGTCGACCTTGCCGCCATGCGTGATGGCATCAAGGCCCTTGGCGGCGATCCGGAAAAGATCAACCCGCTGGTTCCCGTCGATCTCGTCATCGACCACTCGGTCATCGTCGACGAATTCGGCACGCCGAGCGCCTTTGCCCGCAACGTCGAGCTGGAATATGAGCGCAACGGCGAGCGTTACCGCTTCCTGAAGTGGGGCCAGCAGGCGTTCGAGAATTTCCGTGTGGTTCCGCCCGGCACCGGCATCTGTCACCAGGTCAACCTCGAATATCTCGGCCAGACCGTCTGGACGAAGGAGGAGGATGGCGAGACGATTGCTTATCCGGATACCTGCGTCGGCACCGATTCGCACACGACCATGATCAATGGTCTCGGCGTTCTCGGCTGGGGCGTTGGCGGTATCGAGGCTGAGGCGGCCATGCTCGGCCAGCCGGTCTCCATGCTTCTGCCCGAGGTTATCGGCTTCAAGCTGACCGGCAAGGTGAAGGAAGGTGTGACCGCGACCGACCTCGTGCTGACCGTGGTGCAGATGCTGCGCAAAAAGGGCGTTGTCTCCAAATTCGTCGAATTCTTCGGCCCCGGCCTCGATTCGATGTCTCTGGCTGACCGCGCCACCATCGGCAATATGGGTCCGGAATATGGCGCGACCTGCGGCTTCTTCCCGGTCGATAGCGAGACCATCAATTACCTGACCATGTCCGGTCGTGCGAAGGATCGCATCGCGCTCGTCGAAGCCTATTCGAAGGCGCAGGACATGTGGCGCACCGGCGACGGTTCCGACCTCGTCTTTACCGACACGCTGGAACTCGACCTCGGCGACGTCGTGCCCTCCATGGCCGGCCCCAAGCGCCCGGAAGGCCGCCTGCCGCTCGAAACCATCGCACCGAATTTCGCGACGGCTCTTGAAAGCGACTATAAGAAGCCCGGCCAGCTTTCGAGCCGTTATGCGGTTGAAGGTGAGGCTTTTGATCTCGGTCACGGCGATGTGGCGATTGCCGCCATCACCTCCTGCACCAATACTTCCAACCCCTCGGTTCTCATCGCTGCCGGCCTTCTCGCCCGCAACGCCGTCGCCAAGGGGCTGAAGTCCAAGCCGTGGGTGAAGACGTCGCTCGCGCCCGGATCGCAGGTGGTTGCCGAATATCTCGACAAGTCCGGTCTGCAGAAGGATCTCGACGCGATCGGCTTCAACCTCGTCGGCTTCGGCTGCACGACCTGCATCGGTAACTCCGGCCCGCTGCCGCCGGCGATCTCCAAGACGATCAACGACAAGGGCCTGATCACCGCCGGTGTTCTCTCCGGCAACCGCAACTTCGAGGGTCGTATTTCGCCGGATGTTCAGGCGAACTATCTGGCCTCGCCGCCGCTCGTCGTGGCCTATGCCCTTGCCGGCACGGTTCAGAAGGACCTGACCAAGGAGCCGATCGGCGACGATCAGAATGGCAATCCGGTCTACCTCAAGGATATCTGGCCGACCTCCAAGGAAATCCAGGAATTCATCCTGAAATACGTCACCCGCGAGCTTTACGAAACGAAGTATGCCGACGTGTTCAAGGGCGATGCGAACTGGCAGGCGGTTCAGGTTCCTCCGGGCCAGACCTATGCCTGGGACGACCAGTCGACCTATGTTCAGAACCCGCCCTATTTCGTCGGCATGGGCAAAAAGGGGTCGGGCCTCAAGAACATCAAGGCCGCGCGTGTCCTCGGTCTCTTCGGCGACAAGATCACCACCGACCATATTTCTCCGGCCGGTTCGATCAAGGCTGCTTCGCCTGCCGGCGCCTATCTGACGGAGCACGGCGTCGCCGTAGCTGACTTCAACCAGTACGGCACGCGTCGCGGCAACCATGAAGTGATGATGCGCGGCACCTTCGCCAATATCCGCATCCGCAACCACATGCTCGGCCCGAACGGCAAGGAAGGTGGCTACACCATCCACTATCCGTCCAAGGAAGAGATGTCGATCTATGACGCGGCCATGAAATACAAGGCCGAAGGCGTCCCGCTCGTCATCTTCGCCGGTGTCGAATATGGTAACGGCTCCTCCCGCGACTGGGCGGCGAAGGGCACCAACCTGCTCGGCGTCAAGGCTGTCATCGCGCAGTCTTTCGAACGTATCCACCGTTCGAACCTCGTCGGCATGGGCGTCGTTCCCTTTGTCTTCGAGGAAGGCACGACCTGGGCGAGCCTCGATCTCAAGGGTGACGAAATCGTCGAGATCGACGGGCTCGAAGGTGAAATCAGGCCGCGTGAAAAGAAGATCGCCAAGATCACCTATAGCGACGGTTCGGTGAAGGAAGTTCCGCTTCTTTGCCGCATCGATACGCTGGATGAAGTGATCTACATGAACAACGGCGGCATTTTGCAGACCGTTCTTCGCGATCTGGCCGCATAAAGCTTCAACAATCGAAGACGCCGGGAGAAATCCCGGCGTCTTTCCATTTCATCGTCTCTTTTTTTGTGATTGTCGCTCACCCCTTCGTGACTTTCTATTGAAGGGCAATAGACGTTATTTTCCGGTTTGCATCCCGGCAGGATTGATCGCATCAATTCGTCTGGATCTCTTCCGGACAAAGGTTTTTGTAATGCCGCTGAAATTTCCCCTGTCGATATGTCTTCTCGGCACGTTCCTCGTCACCTCCGCGCAGGCGCAGGAGGCCGTGAAGGGCGTCGTCGAATTGTTCACGTCGCAGGGATGCTCATCCTGCCCGCCGGCCGATGAAGCCCTGCGCAAGATGATCCAGAAGGGCGATGTCGTCGGTCTTTCCTACCATGTCGATTACTGGAACTATCTCGGCTGGACGGATTCGCTGGCGTCTAAGGAAAATACCGACCGGCAATATGGTTATATGCGCGCGCTCGGCCGCAACGGGGTCTATACGCCGCAGGCCATTCTGAACGGCCGCGACCACGTCAAGGGTGCCGATGTCCGTGGCATCTATGACAGGCTGGATGCGTTCAAGCGCGAGGGCAAGGGACTGAACGTGCCGGTCTCGTCGAAATTTGCCGGTGACGAGGTGGAGATCGATATCGGCGCCGGCAGCGGCAAGGCCGATGTCGTCGTCGCCTATTTCACGCGCGAGCAGACCGTGGATGTGCAGAAGGGCGAAAACCAGGGGAAAAAAATGTCCTACTGGCACAGCGTCTATGATGTGCAGACAGTCGGCATGTGGGATGGTTCGCCGATGACGGTGAAGCTTCCGGCGAGCGTGGTGGCCAAGGTGAAAAAGGGCGGCTGCGCCGTGCTGTTGCAGACGGCCAATGCCGGCGGCGATCCCGCGGCAATCGTCGGCGCAAGTATCCTGCTTGGAAATGAAAACCCCTGATCGCCTGTCGGGCGATGGAAGATCCGGTCCGGGCATTGGGGGCTGGGGGTAAAGGGTCAATGCACCGGACCGGGTCATCTTGGTGCCTAGGCATCAATTGACAATAGGACTATTCCACCCAATTCGGGCCATGGTTTGACCGAAATACGGCAGCCCATGTGAAAATGGCTGCCTAAATGGTTACCATTTTTAACCCCTGCTTTTGCCGTTGGCAGCGCTCGCCGGGGAATCGGCGGGCGCAATTCTGCGCTGCCGTCTTCCGGTTACTCTGCGCATCGAAGGCTTGTCGAACCTTTCCCGGAATTCCCTGTCCCGTGCGCCATGCCGGTGCAAAGACTTGCAATTTCGCCCTCTCGGGCTCACACTGCACGGATGATTTGGGTGGAATCGGAGGTATTGGATGACCGATCAACCGGATGTGCAGCAGGTGCAGACCGCTTCACGTGACAATTCCACCGTTATCGATCTCCGCGAATATAAAAAGAACAAGGACCCTTTGCCGGTCACCTTTCACCGCCGCGAGCTGGATGCGATCCTGCGCATCTATGGCCGCATGGTGGGAGAGGGCGAATGGCGTGACTACGCCATCGATCACCTCAAGGAAAAGGCGGTATTTTCCGTCTTTAAGCGTTCAGGTGAAATGCCGCTTTTCAGGATCGAGAAAAACCCCAAGCTGGCTGCGAAACAGGGCGCCTACTGCGTGGTGAATACGGATGGCCGCATTCTGAAACGTGGGCATGAGTTGCCGCAGGTTCTGAAGGTCTTCGACAAGGTTTTGAAGCTCATCGAGTGAGCTTTCGCAAAAGCGGACTGCCCGCCTGTGGCGAATAAGTGTGAAGAATCTTTCCAAATAAAAAGGCGGCCGAAGGGCCGCCTTTCATATGTCTGGCAATCGAACCCTTAACCTTAGTCGTCGCGGTTTCCGAGGAACTGCAGGAGGAAGGTGAAGAGGTTGATGAAGTCGAGATAGAGCGTCAGTGCGCCCATGATGGCCTTGCGGCCGGCCACGGCAACATCGTCAGCATCGAAATACATTTCCTTGATCTTCTGGGTGTCGTAGGCGGTCAGGCCTGCAAAGATCAGCACGCCAATCGCGGAAATCGCAAACTGCAGCGCGGAGGATGCAAGGAAGATATTGACGATGGAGGCGATGATCAGGCCGAACAGACCCATGATCAGGAACGAACCGAAACCGGAAAGGTCCTTCTTCGTCGTATAACCGTAAAGCGAGAGCGCGCCGAACGAGGCGGCGGTCACGAAGAACGTCTGCACGATGCTCTGCCCGGTGAAGACCAGGAAGATCGCCGACAGCGAGACGCCCATCAGCGCCGCATAGATCCAGAATGTCGTCTGGGCGGCGGAAACGCTCATGTTCTGGATACGGAAGCTAAGGAAGAAAACCAGTGCGAGCGGAGCCAGCATGACGACCCAGCGCAGCGGCGACGCATAGAGCAGCTGGGCGAAAGCCGGGTTGGAAGCGGCAAGCGTATAGGTGCCGAACGCTGCGACGCCGGTGATGACCAGAGCCAGCGCCATCAGGTTATAAACCTTGAGCATATAGGCGCGAAGACCTTCATCGATCATCGCACCAGACTGGGCACGGGTCTGCGCCATGCGGTTCTGGTAGTTATTGAAGTCAGCCATTGTTTCCTCTTTTGAGCTCCGTGATTGCTACGGTGTCGGGATACCTCCCGGGCGCCGCTGCGGAGCTTCAGCAAGCCTGTTCAAGAATATGATGGCAGAACGTGTTCTATACAAGGCCTTTTCCCTGCGAAAAGACACCATATGCGCGAAAAGCGCTCACGTTTTGGCGATCATTACAAAGAATTAATCGTTAAAGTTAAGCGGTGCACAACCGACGATCATTCACCTGCCTGCCGGAGAACGGGGGCCGCTTTCTGCCCGAGAATCCGCCATGTGCCGATGAGGCCGATGCCCACCGTCATGACGAGGGCGACGACGAGCGTTCCGATCGCCACATCCGGCAGGAAGCTGGAGGGCAGCTTCATGATGCGGGCGATCACGAACCATGCGGAGACGCCGCCGGCGAAAAGTGCGAAGACGGCGGTGGCGAGGCCGAGCATCATATATTCGTAGGAGAAGGCGCGGATGAGCAGGTTTCGTGTGCCGCCCAGCGTTTTCAGGATGACCGCGTCATGGGTGCGGGCGCGGTTTCCGGCGGCAAGAGCGCCGGCGAGAACCAGGACGGAGGCGATGAGGGCGACGGCTGCGGCGGCGCGAATGGCGGTGGCAAGCTGGCCGACAAGCCGGTTGACGACGTCGAGCGCATCCTTCACGCGCACGCTGGTGATCGTCGGATAGGCGTTGGTGACGGCGCGCAGGATACGGCCTTCGTCGCTTGCGGAAGCGGAAGGGTCGGCGAGTGTCGCCAGCCACGCATGCGGTGCGCCGCGGAAGGTGTTTGGCGAAAACACCATGACGAAATTGATCGACAGGGATTCCCATTCGACATTGCGCAGATTGGCGATCCTTGCCGTTATGCTGCGGCCGAGCACGTTGACGGTCACCGTGTCGCCAATCTTGAGACCCAGTTCCCCGGCTTCCTCGGCCGCAAAGGAGACCAGCGGCTCGCCGCTATAGTCCGGTCCCCACCAGCTTCCTTCTGTGAGAGTCGCGTTTTCGGGAATATCCTGCGAATAGGTGATGCCCCGGTCGCCGCGCAGCACCCAGCGCCCGGCCGGAGGTACCTCCATCTTCGTGACGTCCTCGCCGTTGAGCGCCAGAATGCGGCCGCGCAGCATCGGCACTTCGGTCAGCGCGCCTTCCGGCGCTTCCCGTTTCAGAAGATCGCGGAAGCCCTGAAGTTCGCTGCCCTGAATATCCACGAAGAAGAAATTCGGTGCGCGGTCCGGCAGGCTGTCTGTCAGTTCGCGGCGCAGATTGCCGTCGATCAGCGTGAGCGTCACGAGCAGGGTCAGGCCGAGGCCGAGCGAAAGGACGACCGAGGGGGTGAGCGCACCCGGCCGGTGAATATTGCCGATCGCCAGCCTGAGCGCAGCCGAATGAACGCGCGGGCTGCGCTTGGCGATGGCTTTCACGCAAGAGGCCACCAGCCGCAGCACCACGAAGGCAAAAGCGATGGCCGCGAGGAAGACCGAGGCGATGAAGCGGTCTTCCGCCGAGAAGATGGCCAGCGCGGCGAGCGCCGCCAGCAGCAGGCCGGTCGCGGCCAGATAGGGCCAGGATGGCCAGCTGCCCTCCTCGAAACCCTGTTCGCGGAAAAGTGCCGTTGCCGGCACTTCGCGCGCCTGGCCAAGCGGCACGATGGCGAAGGCGAGCGTCGTCAGGAGGCCGAACAGGCCGGCGAGGCCGAGAGCGCCGGGATAGAAGGCAAGCTCCTCCGGCACGGGCAATACGCCCTCCAGAAACCGCATGGCGATGAGGGGCGCGACGGCGCCGACGACAAGGCCGATGACGATGCCGACGGCGGCGATGAAGGCGATCTGGAAAAGATAGGTCATGGTGACCACCGAGGCCGGCGCACCCAGGCATTTCAATGAGGCGATTGTGGTGCGCTTGGAATCCAGAAACGCGCGAACGGCATTGGCAACGCCGACACCGCCGACGATGAGGGCCGTGAGGCCCACCAGCGTCAGGAATTGCGAGAAGCGGTTGACGTTTTCGGTGAGCGATGGGGCCGCCCGGTCACTGGTGCGGATGGACCAGCCGGCATCGGGAAAGGCCTTGTTGGCCGCATCGGTCATCGTTGACCGTGCCGAAGGATCGTTCAGCCTGATCTTGTAGGCGTGTTCGACAAGACTCCCGTTCTGAACGAGACCCGAGGCGAAAAGGGCGTCGCGACTGACCATCAGTCGTGGAGCAAAACCGAAACCGTCGGAGAGAGCATCCGGCTCGTCGACCACTGTGCCGGTCAGTTTCAGCTTCACATTGCCGAGCAGGATTTCATCGCCGACCTTGATGCCAAGCCGTTCCAGCAGAAGCGGCGCGGCAATGGCGCCATAGCTATTGCCGTCGCCAGCCAGAAGCTCGCTTATCGGTCGGTTGGGTTCGGCTACGAAGGTGCCATAGAGTGGGTAAGCGCCGTCTATGGCTTTCACTTCAGTCAACGTCTGTTCGGAACCGTCGGCAAGACGTGCCATGGAGCGCAGACCGGTGGACACCGCGACGCTGCCTAACCCATCAAGGTAGGCCCGCTCTTCTGCCGTCGCTTCCCTGTTGCGCAGTTCGAAACGCACATCGCCCGCCAATATGGACTGACCTTCGGTGGCGATGGCGCTGGTGACCGCGCGCGAGACTGAATTGACGGCGGCGATTGCGCCGGTTCCAAGCGCGATGCAGGCGAGGAAAATGTAAAAGCCGCGTAACCCGCCGCGAATTTCGCGCCGCGCGAGCCTTGCGGCGTTTCTGATATTGGCAAGAGACGGGATAATGGATCCGGTCATGCCGACACCGCGCGCGCCATATGGGAGGTGGCGCTGTCGCCCTCTATCTCGCCGGAGCGCACCTTGATCTGGCGTGAGCACCGGGCGGCAAGCGACGGATCGTGGGTGACGAGGATCATTGTCATGCCGCGTTCGGCCTGTTTGGCAAAGAGAAGATCGGCGATCTGCCTGCCGGTATCGGTATCGAGATTGCCGGTCGGTTCGTCAGCAATCAGCACGGCCGGTGAGGGGGCAAGCGCGCGGGCGATGGCGACACGCTGCTGTTCGCCGCCGGAGAGCTGGCCGGGATAGTGGTTGAGGCGTTCGCCGAGACCGACGGCGACGAGCTCGCGTCTGGCGATCTCGAAGGGGTTCGGGGCGTTTGCCAGTTCGAGCGGAACGGCAACGTTTTCCAGCGCCGTCATGTTGGCGATGAGATGGAAGGACTGGAAAACAATGCCAATGTTGCGGCCACGAAAATCCGCCAGCGCGTCCTCGCCGAGCTTGTGCAGTTCCGTATCTGCGATGATGATTTCACCGCTATCGAGCCTCTCGAGACCGGCAAGCACCATAAGAAGCGTCGACTTTCCCGATCCGGAGGGGCCGACGATACCAACCGCTTCGCTCTCTCCGATTGAAAGATCGATGTTCTTGAGAACGTGGACGGAGGCGGCGGCATTGCCGAGCGTGAGGTCGGCTTTCTTCAGCTCTATGATGCTTTTCGTCACAATTCTCGTTCCTATATAGGGTGATGAAAACGGTCTGGCGGTCGATGCGGTCGGTATTTCAGACAATGGGAACCAAGTTAGGAAAGCCGTGATGAGATTTAAAGCTGCCCTGTTTCACTTCATCGTCATTTTTGCCGCCGCCTTTTCCGCGACTGTTGTCATGGCTCAGGAGCGGGCATTGCAGCTGGTCGGACTCGGCGACAGCCTGATGGCCGGCTACCAGCTCCCCCCCAACGACAGCTACACCGCACAGCTTGAGGCTGCATTAAAGGGCAAGGGCGTCAATGTCGCCATCGCCAATGCCGGTGTGTCCGGCGATACCTCTTCCGGCGGTCTGGCGCGGGCGGAGTGGTCGGTTCCCGATGGTACGGACGGGGTCATCCTGGAACTCGGCGCCAATGATGCGCTGCGCGGAATCCCCCCCGAACAGACCGAAAAGAACCTCGACACCATCATTTCCGGTTTTCAGAAGCGCGACATAGCCGTGTTGCTGGTCGGCATTATGGCGCCGCCGAATATGGGCGATGATTATGCCAGGCGCTTCAATCCGATCTTTCCGAAGCTCGCCGAAAAATACAACCTGCCGCTTTATCCCTTCTTTCTGGACGGCGTGGTGACGGATGATGCGCTGAAGCTGGACGACAAGATGCACCCCAATACAAAGGGTGTGGCGATGATGGTCGAAAAATCTTTGCCGGCTGTTGAAAGCTTCATCACGACAATCGGTGCGCAAAAAAAATAAGCACTTGCGCCCGCCTGCATTGCGTGATTCGCTATGCTTGTTCTGCCAAGAGATTCGGGGAGCTCGCCATGCCGAGACTGTTTACCGCCCTCGAAATTCCGCGCAATGCGGCTATGAGCCTCTCATTGTTGCGCGGTGGTCTGCCGGGAGCCCGGTGGATCGATGTGGAGAATTATCACATAACCCTGCGTTTTATCGGTGACATCGACGGGCGAACCGCCGATGAGGTTGTCGACAGGCTGGATCGGATCGAAAGACCGGAATTCCAGCTCAGTCTCACCGGTATGGGGTCCTTCGGTTCCAAAAAGCCGCATTCCATCTGGGCCGGGGTTTCTCCCTCGCCGGAAATGCATGCGCTTCAGGCGGAAATCGAGCGGATCTGCCAGAGGATCGGTCTCCCACCCGATCCGCGCAAGTTCATGCCGCATGTCACGCTGGCGCGGTTGCGCTCCTCCCGGGTCGACGATGTGGTGCAGTATCTTTCCGGACGCGGCAACTTCCGCACCTCGCCCTTCACGGTCGGCCGTTTCGTGCTGATGTCGTCGAAGGAATCGGTGGGCGGCGGACCGTATATCGTTGAAGAGGCGTTTCCGCTTCACGAGGCGCGGTCCAGCTCCATCTTTTCGAGCAACGATCTGCATCCTGCCAAGAGCATGTTGTAGACCTTGAGGAACCCGTCCTCGGCCCCGTAATAGGGATCGGGGACGTTCTCGCGACGGCCAGTGGCATAATCCATGAAGAGATGGATCTTGTGCCGCTGCCTTTCCGGGCTCGATTGCAGCAGGTTCGCCAGATTGTTTTCGTCCATGGCGAGTATCAGGTCGAAGGTCTCGAAATCCGCAGGGGTGACCTGTCTCGCCCGCTGCCAGGAAATATCGACACCATGCCGTTGCGCCATGGCGATGGATCGCGGATCGGGTGCGTCACCCGCGTGCCAGCCGCCGGTGCCGGCGGAATCGACGGTAAGCCGATCAGTCATGGCCGCGCCGTCGGCAAGGTGTCTCAAAACCCCTTCGGCCAGCGGTGAACGGCAGATATTGCCCATGCAGACAAAAAGAATAGCTGTATGTTTCATGGAATATGCGTCGATCCGGTCGTTGAAGCGTTAATGGGTCTCAAGCGGAGGCAAGTTCATGAAATATCCCAGACTCGAGCCGGATGCCATCCGGCAGGCCCTGTCGAAACTCGAGGGCTGGTCCCTGCGCGAGGACGGAGCGGCGATCGTCCGTTCCTTCAAGTTTTCAAGTTTTGCGGAAGCCTTCGGTTTCATGGCCGAATCGGCACTTGTCGCGGAAAGGCTCAATCACCATCCCGAATGGTCCAATGTCTATTCGCGGGTCAAGGTCTGCCTTACCACCCATGATTCGCAGGGTGTGACGGAGCGGGATTTTCTTCTGGCCGAGGCCATGCAGAAGGCGGCTGCGGGCCGAAGCAATTGAACGGCGGACCTTAAATCCCATATAATAGCCGTGACCGGAGGACCGTCGATCATGGATGATGTGAAAATCGGTGAAATTCTTCTGCCGGGTGAAACCGACAGGCAGCAGGAACGCGAGACTGTGGTGCGGGCGAAATTCTGGCCCAAGCTGAAGCGTGTGATGTCGAAGGTGCCTTTCGCACGCGATGCCGCGGCTGCCTATTATTGCGCGATCGACCGCGATACGCCGCTGCGCGCCAAGGGTATCATTCTGGCGGCGCTCGCCTATTTCATCATGCCGATGGATGCCGTGCCGGATGTGCTGGCCGTTATCGGATTCACCGATGATATTGCCGTCATCACGGCAGCGCTCGCCATGATCCGCGCCCATATCAAGATGGAGCATTACGAGGCGGCTGACGCCATGCTGAAACGGCAGCAGGAAGCCGGGTAACGCCTCTGTGATCTGCCTGTTCGGGTGAGCCCGACGGGCGACAAATTCTTGCCTGAATTTATGTGTCATACACACGGAGGAAGGGTGTTTCGCGCCCTTCTCCTCAGGGCGTCGGGAGTCGCCAATCTGTAACACCGCAAGACGTTTCCGGCATTTTATGCGTGTTGTTGACGGTTTGGTAACCGCTTCCCGACCATAATGAGAAAAGACGATCCGCACCTGAACGTGGCCGATCCAGAAACTGGGCTCGCCGATGCTTCGGGCCAATGGAAGACAATAACCCGGCAGGAAATTCTATGTTTGTAAGAAGTGTAGCAACCGCAGCGGCCATTTTGCTGACCAGCGTCGGCGTAGCATCTGCACAGTCGCCCACGCGCATCCAGCAGTTCAATGCATGGGGTGCCTATTCGTACAAATCGGGCAACAGCACCGTCTGCTACGTTCTTTCCATTCCGACCGCCAAGGAACCGGCAAGCGTCGATCACGGCGATATCTTCTTCATCGTCTCGCAGCGTCCGGGTCAGAACATTTCCTATGAGCCGCAGGCCATGGTGGGCTATCCGCTGAAGCAGGGCTCCAAGGTCAATGTGACGATCGACAACAAGAACTTCGTCATGTTCACCAAGGACAAGGCCGCCTGGGTTGAAAACGCCGCTGAAGAACCGGCACTCGTTGCCGCCATGAAGGGCGGCAAGTCGATGACCGTCAAGGCAGTTTCCGGCCGTGGCACCGCGACCTCCTATTCCTATTCGCTGTCCGGTATTTCGGCGGCTCTCAAGCAGATCGAGAGCTGCAAGTAACCCTGACGCTTTTTCGCATTTAACGATGGCCGGTCATTGACCGGCCATTTGCGTTTTTGCTTGTTTGATGCTAAAGGCGCGGCAACATTGACAGGCGGATGCGCGAAAAGTGCTCCGCCTTTGATTTTCTCGACATGCAGACGATTTTCCGCCTATCCGAAAGGCTGGTCGTGCGATGCATGGAATGGTGGGATAGCGTGATGTCCGTAATGCAAGCCCCTGCCGGCCTGGCAGTCAAAACCCCGCTGATCGCCAATAGCGATCTGATGTCCGGCAAGCCGTCGCTGATCGGCCTGACCCGTGAGGACATGGGTGAGGCGCTGGCCGAGATCGGCGTGCCGCAGAAGCAGGTGAAGATGCGCGTCAGCCAGTTGTGGAACTGGCTTTATGTGCGCGGCGTCTCCGATTTCGACAATATGACCAATGTCGCCAAGGAGCTTCGCGAGAAGCTGAAGGCGGCCTTCACCATCGCCCGCCCGGAAATCGTCGAGGAGCAGATTTCCAATGACGGTACCCGCAAATGGCTGATGCGGTTCCCGCCGCGCGGTGCGGGACGTCCGGTCGAAATCGAGACGGTTTATATTCCCGAAGAGGGTCGCGGCACGCTGTGCATTTCGAGCCAGGTGGGCTGTTCGTTGACCTGTTCCTTCTGTCACACCGGCACCCAGCGCCTCGTGCGCAACCTGACGGCTGAGGAAATCCTCTCCCAGCTTTTGCTGGCTCGTGATCGGCTCGGCGATTTTCCGGATGGTTCGACGCCGGTTGGCGCTTATGTGCCGAGTGAAGGCCGCAAGGTCTCCAACATCGTGATGATGGGCATGGGCGAGCCGCTCTATAATTTCGAGCATGTGAAGACCGCACTTCTGATTGCTACCGATGGCGATGGCCTGTCGCTCTCCAAGCGTCGCGTCACGCTCTCCACCTCGGGTGTTGTGCCGGAAATCTTCCGCACCGGCGATGAGATCGGCGTTATGCTGGCGATTTCGCTGCATGCGGTGCGCGACGAGCTGCGCGACATGCTGGTGCCGATCAACAAGAAATATCCGCTGAAGGAACTGATCGAGGCCTGCCGCAAATATCCGGGCCTTTCCAATGCCCGCCGCATCACCTTCGAATATGTGATGCTGAAGGATGTCAATGACAGTCTGGAAGACGCCAAGATGCTGGTGCAGCTTCTGAAGGGCGTTCCGGCCAAGATCAACCTCATTCCGTTCAACCCATGGCCGGGCACGAACTATCAGTGCTCGGACTGGGCGCAGATCGAGAAGTTCGCCGATTTCATCAATCAGGCGGGTTATGCCTCGCCGATCCGCACGCCGCGCGGCCGCGATATTCTCGCCGCCTGCGGCCAGCTGAAGTCGGAATCGGAGCGCATGCGCAAGACCGAAAGGTTGGCTTTCGAGGCGATGATGATCGCCAACCACGGCGCGGATGACTGAATAAGCCGCAATTGCCGCCTGAAAGCTTGTTTTGCAGCGGTTCTCCGATTGATTTCGGGCTGTCTTGTTCCTAAGAAGACGAAAACAGGGAACCAACAGGAGGATATCCATGCGCGCATTCATTCTGGCTCTCGCTGCCGCGAGCGCCCTCGTTCTGCCGGCCAAGGCTGAAAACGTCACCGTCGCCGTCACCGCCATCGTCGAACATCCGGCGCTCGATGCCGCCCGTGATGGCGTCAAGGCCGCGCTTGCCGAAGCCGGTTACAAGGAAGGCGAGAACCTCAAGTTCCTTTATGAGTCCGCGCAGGGCAATCCCGGCACCGCGGCGCAGATCGCGCGCCAGTTCGTGGGCGATGCACCGAACGTCATCGTGCCGATCTCCACGCCGTCCGCTCAGGCTGTCGTTGCCGCCACGCGCGACATTCCGGTCGTCTTCACGGCGGTTTCCGATCCGGTCGGCGCACAGCTCGTCAAGGACATGCAAAAGCCCGGCCGCAACGTGACCGGCCTTTCCGACATGCTGCCGGTTGGCGAACATCTGGCGCTCATCAAGGAAATCTCCCCGAACGCCAAGTCCATCGGTTTCATCTACAATTCGGCCGAGGCCAACTCCGTTTCGACGCTGGCCCTCTTGAAGGCCGAAGCCGAGAAGGCGGGTCTCAAGGTTGTTGAATCCGTCGCCACCAAGTCCGCAGAAGTGCAGGGCGCAACCCGCGCGCTGGTCGGCAAGGCCGATGTGATCTACGTTCCGACCGACAACACCATCGTTTCCGCTTTCGAAGCGGCTGCCGGCGTTGCTTCCGAAGCCAAGATCCCGCTTTACGCCGCCGATACGGATTCCGTCGCCCGCGGTGCGGTCGCTGCCCTCGGCTTCAACTATTTCGACGTTGGCAAGCAGACCGGCGCCGTCGTCGTCCGCATCCTCAAGGGCGAAAAGCCGGGCGATATTCCGGCAACCGTTGCTGTCGGCACTGATCTGGTGATCAACAAGAAGGCCGCCGAAAAAGCCGGCGTCACCTTCCCGGAAAGCATCACCAAGCGCGCCACCAAGGTCATCGACTGAACCGAAACCAGACTGAATAACGGGCGGCGGCAAATTCGCCGCCCGTTTTACGTGGCACGAGACGGTGCCCGTCTCCGCCTGATGGCGGCAATAACAAGGACATTACCGTGAGCCAAATCGCCTTCTGGGGTGCCGTGGAGCTGGGACTGGTTTTCGCTTTCGTGGCGATCGGCGTTTATCTCGCTTTCCGGGTGCTTGATTTTCCTGACCTGACCGTGGACGGTTCGTTTCCGCTCGGCGCCGCCGTGGCTGCCGTGCTGATCATCGCCGGTCTGAATGCCTGGGTCGCGACGGCGATTGCGATGGTGGCCGGTGCCGCCGCCGGCATCGTGACCGCGACGCTCAACGTTCGTTTCAAGATTCTCAACCTGCTTGCCTCGATCCTGACGATGATCGCGCTGTTTTCCGTCAATCTGCGCGTGATGGGAAAGCCGAATGTGGCGCTGCTCAATCAGGATACGATGATCTCGCCGTTTTACGGCCTCGGCCTGTCGGAATATCTGGTGCGGCCGCTTTTCGTCGGCGCGCTGGTGGTGATCGCGGTCATCCTCGTCTGGCGTTTCCTTGAAAGCGATGCGGGCCTTGCCATGCGCGCGACAGGCGCCAATGCCCGGATGGCGCGGGCGCAGGGCGTGAAGACCGGCAACCAGATCTACCTCGGCATGGCGCTTTCGAATGCGCTGGTCGCTCTCGGCGGCGCGCTGTTTGCGCAGACCAACGGCTTTGCAGATGTGACCTCCGGGGTCGGCACCATCGTCGTCGGCCTTGCCGCCGTCATCATCGGCGAAACGCTGTTCGGCGCGCGCGGCATTCTGATCGCGCTGATCGGCTGCGTTTTCGGCTCCATCGCCTATCGTCTCGCCATCCAGCTTGCCCTGTCGAGCGATGTGCTGGGCCTCAAGGCGTCCGATCTCAATTTCGTAACGGCGGTATTGGTGGCCATCGCATTGATCCTGCCCCGACTGCGCCGCGGGGGAGCAACATCGTGATTTCCCTTTCCGATATCCAGGTCGTCTTCGGGCGCGGCACGCCGCTGCAGAAGCAGGCGCTCTCCAAGATCGACCTCACCATCGAGGATGGCTCCTTCGTCACCGTCATCGGCTCCAATGGTGCCGGCAAATCGACGCTGCTCGGCGTTCTGGCGGGCGATGTCCTGCCGACGGCGGGCAAGGTGATGATCGGCGGTGCCGACGTTACCCGCAAGCCGACCGCCAGCCGGGCGGGACGGGTGGCGCGCGTGTTTCAGGACCCGCTGGCGGGCAGCTGCGGCGCGCTCACCATCGAGGAAAATCTGGCGCTGGCGGCGTCGCGCGGCGAGCGTCGCGGCCTTCTGCCGGCGCTTGGGCGCGGCCGTCGGGATTTTTTCAAGGAGCGTATCGCTTCGCTCAATCTCGGTCTGGAAAATCGTCTGAAGGACCGCATGGACCTTCTGTCCGGCGGTCAGAGGCAGGCGGTCTCGCTCGTCATGGCGACGCTGTCCGGCTCGGACGTGCTGCTGCTCGATGAACATACGGCTGCTCTCGATCCCGGCATGGCCGAATTCGTGATGGAACTGACCCGCAAGGTCGTGTCGGAGCGCAAGCTGACGACGCTGATGGTCACCCATTCCATGCGTCAGGCGCTGGATTATGGCACCCGCACGATCATGCTGCATGCCGGTGAGATCGTGCTTGACGTCTCCGGCGATAGCCGCAAGGATCTCGAGGTCGAGGACCTGATCGACATGTTCCGCAAGATACGCGGCCAGAAGCTCGACGATGATGAGTTGCTGATCGGTTGATTGTAAAAAGGCGCCGTAAGGCGCCTTTTTTGTTTGCCGTCAGCGCGCCTGCGTGAAGAAAATCTTGACGGCAAAAAGCGAAAAGACGCCGGCGATCGTGTAATCCAGTCCGCGCAGAATTTTCCGGTTGCGTTGCAGCCAGGCTGAAAGAACATCTGCGGCGATCACGATGCCGATGCCGATCGGCAGCGCGACGATGATCGACCAGATGCCGAGGAAGATCAGCTTGCCGGTTACATGCGGGTCGGATGCGCTGACGAATTGCGGCAGGAAGGTCATGAAAAAGATGATGATCTTCGGGTTCAGCAGGTTCACCCAGATGCCGTTCAACAGCGCCGATTTCAGGGAGGACTGCGCTTTTTCGCCGGTGCTTTTCACCATCACGAAATCCGAGCCCTTGCGGATCGCCTGAATGGCGAGCCAGACGAGATAGGCGGCTCCGCCGGTCTTCAGGATCATGAAAGCGGTCGGCGAAGCGACGATGAGGGCGGCGACGCCGAAGGCGACGAGCATCGTGTGCACGGTAATGCCGATATTGGTTCCCAGAAGCGTCATGAAACCCGCCGTCCGGCCCTCGCGCAGCGAGCGGCTGATCCACAGCGTCATGTCAGGCCCCGGCGTCACCGCCAGAAGCAGAATGGCGATGGTGAAGGCGATCAATGTTGGCAGGCCTGGAACGAAATCCATCGCGGCACCCGTAAAATCTGGAGGTTGCCGTGCTTAACGCGATTTCGCGCTTCTGCCAATGTTTTTGAGCGCCAATGCATCGGCGCGAAAAGCCGCCGCAACGGTCACATCGCGGCGGCCCGGAACATTCAGTTTTTCAGGAAGCTGGTGAAGGCGGCGGAATATTCCGTGTGCCAGCGCGACAGTGGCGGGCGGTTCTGAACGATGTCATAGGCCGCCCAGAGAATGCGCTTTTCATCCGTCGGACGGTCCACCTCGCCATCCGGGCAGAGAATGTAGAAATCACCCCGGCCGATACTTTCGACCATGAAGTCAACGGTCTGTTCGCCGGTCCATGCGCCTTCCGGCTTTTCCGTTCTGCCATGGGCGGTGAGACCGGTGAAAACGTAACCGGGGATCAGCAGATGGGCGGAAACCGAGCCGTTCGGAATATTGCGCAATTCGTGCTGAAGCGCTTCCGTGAAGGTTTTGACGCCGGACTTCGAGACGTTGTAGGCCGGATCGCCGGGAGGTGTGGTGATGCCCTGTTTCGATCCGGTATTGATGATGAGCGCCGGCTCGCCATGGGCGATCATGCCCTGGCCGAAAACACGGCTGCCGTTCACGACGCCCATCAGATTGACGTTGATGATTTTGTCCCAATTGGCCTGCGGGCCGAAAATGGCGCTGCCGGGCTGGATGCCGGCATTGTTCATCAGAACGTGGACGCGTCCGAAACGCTGGATCACGGCGCGCTCCAGCGCCTCCAGTTCATCGAGTTTGGATATGTCGGTCGGGATGGCGACGATCTGCGCTTCGCCGTCCTTGGCGACGGCCAGAATATCCGCATGGGCTGCGGCAAGCCTGTCGCCGTCGAGATCGACGAGCACGACACTCATGCCGAAACCGGCGAATTTGCGGGCGGCGGCAAGCCCGATGCCGGATGCCGCACCGGTGATGACAGCGACATTATCTTCCTTGAATGCGGGGTGGATGGTCGTCATAGGTTTCTCCTTCGCGTCGTTTCGGCTGTTTCCAGCGGTTTGCAACGTTGCCTGAACCTGAGTGGCTTCATTCACGGTCTTCAAGTCGATCGCGCCGCTTATGATAAAGCGCGAATTTTCATAATGCATGTGACAATTGCTTCGTTCCCATCGATGCGCCCGGTCATCGCCCGCTGTCGTACCCGCCCATCAATTGTTTTGTCGCTTATCTCACGGAAAAGCGCTTCACACATTTCGGGTTGCACTGTAAAAGTGCCGAAATCCCAAGGAAATGACGGTGTCCCAATGCCGTCATCATGCAGATGGACATCACTATGGCACTTCCGAAAGACGTTAAGAAAGTCGTTCTCGCCTATTCCGGCGGTCTCGACACCTCGATCATCCTGAAATGGCTTCAGACGGAACTCGGCGCGGAGGTCGTGACCTTCACCGCCGATCTCGGCCAGGGCGAAGAACTTGAGCCGGCGCGCAAGAAGGCCGAGATGCTGGGCATCAAGGAAATCTTCATCGAGGACGTCCGCGAAGAGTTCGTGCGTGATTTCGTTTTCCCGATGTTCCGCGCCAACGCCGTTTATGAAGGCGTCTATCTGCTCGGCACCTCCATTGCCCGTCCGCTGATTTCCAAGCACCTGATCGAAATCGCCAAGAAGACCGGCGCCGACGCCATTGCCCATGGCGCCACCGGCAAGGGCAACGACCAGGTCCGTTTCGAGCTTTCGGCCTATGCGCTGAACCCGGATATCAAGATTATCGCTCCCTGGCGCGACTGGACGTTCAAGAGCCGTACCGACCTCTTGAACTTCGCCGAACAGCACCAGATTCCGGTTGCCAAGGACAAGAAGGGCGAGGCGCCTTTCTCGGTCGACGCCAACCTGCTGCACTCCTCTTCCGAGGGCAAGGTTCTGGAAGACCCGGCGCAGGAAGCACCGGAATATGTGCATATGCGCACCATTTCCCCGGAAGCCGCGCCCGACAAGGCAACCGTCATCAAGGTCGGTTTCCGCAAGGGCGATGCCTGCTCCATCAACGGCGTCGAAATGTCGCCGGCGACGCTTCTTGCGACACTGAACAACTATGGCCGCGAAAACGGCATCGGCCGTCTCGATCTGGTTGAGAACCGCTTCGTCGGCATGAAGTCGCGCGGCGTTTACGAGACGCCCGGCGGCACCATCCTGCTTGCCGCGCATCGCGCCATCGAATCCATCACGCTTGACCGGGGTGCAGCCCACCTCAAGGACGAGCTGATGCCGCGTTACGCCGAGCTTATCTATTACGGCTTCTGGTTCTCGCCAGAGCGCGAAATGCTGCAGGCGCTGATCGACAAGAGCCAGGAACATGTGGAAGGCGAAGTGACGCTGAAGCTCTACAAGGGCAATGTCATGGTAACCGGCCGCGAGAGCGCCAAGTCGCTCTATTCCGACGCGCTGGTGACCTTCGAGGACGACCACGGCGCTTATGACCAGAAGGATGCGGCAGGCTTCATCAAGCTCAACGCGCTGCGTCTTCGCACGCTCGCAAAGCGCAATATCAGCAAGTAATTCTGCTGGAATGGAAATAATGAAACCCGCTGGCGGCAACGCCGGCGGGTTTTTTCATGTCTCTCGTCTGGAGACGATGCGGAAGCCGATGTAGCTGGCGATTGCGGTGAATTCCATCACGGGGATGATGATGCCGAAGCCGGTCAAAGGCGAACCGATAAGCGAGGCTGCGGCACCGCCTGCAAACCCCGACCCCATCTGAATGAAGCCCATCATCGCCGATGCCGAGCCGGCAATATGTGGGAATGGGGCGAGGGCCGCCGTCACCATGGATGGCGTCAATAAGGCGATGCCGACCGTTGCGACCGCCACGGGTCCCATGATCGAAAGAAAGGATGGCGGTATCAGGAACACCGACAGCAGGATAAGGAGACCGCCTGTTCCCGAAAAACAGAGGCCGAGGACGACCGAACGGCGGTCACCCAGCCGCGGTGCGATATAACGCAGGGCGATGGAGCCGAAGAAATAAGCGCCCGTCTGCATCAGCATGCCGATGCCGAAGGCGGTGGGTGTCATACCGACCTTGTTGATGAGGATGAAGGTCAGCATGGTCGCCTGCGCATAAAGCGCGCCGATGGAACCGCCGAGCACCAGTGCGGCCAGAAGAAAACGCGGCTCGGTGAGCAATGTCCCGTAGGCCGACAGGAGGCGGCGCGGGCGGATCAGGTTCCTGTCCGGGATCGTCGTCTCGCGCAGGAAGACCACGACGGAGAAGATGGCGATGGCCCCGAGGCCGGCCATGAGGAAAAATACCGATTGCCAGCCAAAAGCCGCAAGCGAAAGCCCGCCGATGGTCGGGCCCATGGCGGGGCCAACGGCCAGCATGATGCCAATAAGGTTCATGATGCTGGAGGCTTCTGCGCCCGTGAATTGATCGCGCACGATGGCGCGCGCCACCGTCATGCCGACGGAGGCGCCAATGCCCTGCACAAGCCGGGCGAAGAGCAGCACCTCAATCGTTGGGGCGAAGATCGCCAGTAGTCCACCGCCCAGAAAGATGGAGAGGAAGACGAGACTCGCCTTTCGCCGACCGAAGGCATCGGATGCTGGGCCGGCGAGCAGCTGGGCGATGGCGAAACCGGCGAAGTAAAGCGAGAGACTGAGTTTGACGGCGGATTCCGTGGTGGAGAAAACCCGCGTCAGTTCCGGCATGGCCGGTGTGTAGATGGCCATGGAAATCGGCGCCAGCGCCGTCAGCAACGCACCGAGTATGGCCGTGCGCTTTCTGGACATGATCGTTTCTGGCGACATTGCGATCAGCAGCTCTGGCCCGGCTGTTCCGGCTGGAGATTGTTGCGAAGCGTCTGCAGGAAGCTGCGGAAAAGCGCGACCTCCTCTTCGTTCAGGCCCTGTGTGGCGTGCCGCACGAGTTCATCGATTTCCTGGCGCACGGCTTCCAGCATCTCGGCGGAGTTTTTTGTCAGCACGATGCGCTTGGAGCGCCTGTCCTGCGGGTCCTGCTGGCGTTCGATGAGATCGAGAGATTGCAGCTTGTCGAGATAGGCGCAGATCGTCATCGGTTCGATGCCGAGCCGGGCGGCGATATCCGACTGTTTGCTGCCATCAACGACGGCAACCGTCAGCAATGCGCGCGCTTCGCCGGGCGTCAGGCCCAGTCCGGCTTCAGAAATTCGGCGCTCAAACGCACTGTTCAGCAGGCGTGCGCCGCTGTTCAGTAAAAATGCCAATGAGTCTTTTTCGCGTTTAGTGCCCATGCTTCGCCTTTTCGTAAGTCAGCCTTACTAAAATCCCGGCGATAATCAATGGCGCATAAATCATATTGTTGAAAATCGAGTAAAGTATGTGTCAGTTCGATTGCGTTACGGTCGGCAACATAATCGACGATTGTTACGCCAAAGCAAAGAAGATCGGACATCCCGCGTTTTATTTCATCTGCCATGCCGGTCCGTATCGTCGGTCAGGTCCTTTTTATCGGCCACCTGCCATCGGTATCCGGCGTCTGTGCCGGCAGCCGGGGCGAAAGCAAAAAACAGGTCGTGGCCAATCTTCCTTGCATCAAAGTCCGGCATTGAATTGCCGGTGGAGGCGTGCCCATATGGGCTTAAACCGGAATTGTACAAGGAAGATGAAATGCCATCCAAGACTGCGCTTTATCCCGCACTCGTTGACTGGAACGGCCACAATGGTCTGCCGAAATTCGATGCGGTCAGGGATGAGGATTTCGCTCCGGCCTTCGATGCCGCCCTTCTGTCCCACGAACAGGAAATCGATGCGATTGCCGGCAATGCTGAGACCCCGAGCTTCGAAAACACCGTGACCGCGCTCGAAATCGCCGGAGACGATCTTTCGCGCATTTCGGCGCTGTTCTGGAACAGGGCGGGCGCCAATACCAATGGTGTGATCCAGGCGCTGGAGCGGGAGATCGCACCGAAACTGTCGCGGCACTATTCGAAGATCGGCATGAACGAAGCGCTGTTCAAGCGCATCGATGCATTGTGGGAAAAGCGCGGAACGCTTGGGCTGACGGGTGAGGAGAGCCGCGTTCTCGAGCGGCACTGGAAGGGTTTCGTGCGTTCCGGCGCCAAGCTGCCGAAGGACCGGCAGGAACGGCTGGCGGCGATCAATGAGGAACTTGCCGGTCTCGGTGCGAGATTCGGGCAGAATGTGCTGGCGGATGAAAAGAACTGGAAGCTTCTGCTTTCCACGGAAGAGGAACTTGCCGGCGTTCCCGGTTTTCTTCGCGACGCGATGGCGGGTGCGGCCCGTGAGCATGGCGAGGACGGCAAATTTGCCGTCACCCTTTCCCGTTCAATCATCGAGCCTTTCCTGACCTTTTCCGAACGCCGCGATCTGCGCGAGCAGGCCTTCAGGGCCTGGGTGGCGCGCGGCGAGAATGGCGGCGAGACAGACAATCGCGAGATCGTCCACCGCACGCTCGAACTGCGCGAGGAAAAGTCAAAGCTTCTCGGTTACGCGAATTTCGCCGCCTACAAGCTTGATGACACGATGGCGAAGACGCCGGATGCCGTGAACGGCCTTTTAGGGCAGGTCTGGGAAAAGGCCGTGCGCCGTGCGGGGGAGGAGGAGGCCGAACTGGCCGCCATCATCGCCGAGGAGGGCAGGAATCACGAAGTGCTGCCCTGGGACTGGCGGCATTATGCCGAAAAGCTGCGGGCACGGAAATTCAGCTTCTCCGAGGCGGAGCTGAAGCCCTATCTGCAGCTCGAAAAGATCATCGAGGCCTGCTTCGATGTGGCCGGGCGGCTGTTCGGGATTCGGGCGGTCGAAGTCAAAGGCGTCGCCGTCTATCACCCGGATGTGCGGGTTTTCGAAATCCGCGATGAAAAGGTCGGTCTGAAAGCCATGTTCCTCGGCGATTATTTCGCCCGTCCCTCCAAGCGCTCCGGCGCGTGGATGAGCTCTTTCCAGTCGCAGCACAAGCTGCCCTTGAAGAACGGCACGGTCGGAGAAATTCCGATCATCTACAATGTCTGCAATTTCGCCAAACCGGCTGAAGGCAAACCGGCGCTGCTTTCGCTCGACGATGCGCGCACGCTGTTTCACGAATTCGGCCACGCGCTGCATGGCATGTTGTCAAATGTCACTTACCCCTCCGTTTCCGGAACGGGCGTCTCGCGCGATTTCGTCGAATTGCCGTCGCAGCTTTACGAACATTGGCTGACGGTGCCGGAAATTCTGGAAAAATACGCCCTGCATTATGACACAGGCGCGCCGATGCCGAAGGCGCTGCTGGACAAGGTTCTGGCCGCGCAGACCTTCAATGCCGGTTTCAGCACGGTGGAATTCACCTCGTCGGCGATTGTCGACATGGCGTTCCACACGCGGGAAAACGTAAGCGATCCGATGGTCGTGCAGGGTGAGGTGCTCTCCACCCTGAACATGCCGAAGTCTATCGTCATGCGGCATGCGACCCCGCATTTCCAGCATGTTTTCTCCGGCGACGGATATTCGGCCGGCTATTATTCCTACATGTGGTCGGAAGTGCTGGATGCCGATGCCTTTTCGGCCTTCGAGGAAACCGGCAACCCCTTCGATGGCGAGATGGCGCGCAAGTTGAAAGACAATATCTATTCCGTCGGCGGTTCCATCGATCCGGAAGAGGCATATCTCGCTTTTCGTGGCAAGATGCCAAGCCCGGACGCCATGCTTTTGAAGCGTGGTCTGGTATAAGGCTCCGGTATAAAAGACTGTCATATTTCTGAGCTAGAACCTGAGTGCAGGGGGCTTATGACAAGGCCCCCCCTTTCGCATTTGCAAAAAAAAGGTTATGAGCGCGCCAAACTAAATTGGCGTTTCTCATCAATATAGCGCCCAACCTCAGAGATTTTGAACAATGGCACTTCGCAACATCGCGATCATCGCGCACGTTGACCATGGAAAAACGACGCTCGTGGACGAGCTTCTGAAGCAGTCCGGCTCGTTCCGCGACAACCAGCGTGTCGCCGAGCGCGTGATGGATAGCAACGATCTCGAAAAGGAACGTGGCATCACCATTCTCGCCAAGGCGACCTCGGTGGAGTGGAAGGGGGTCCGCATCAACATCGTCGACACCCCCGGCCACGCCGACTTCGGCGGTGAAGTCGAGCGTATCCTGTCGATGGTGGACGGTGCGATCGTTCTGGTCGATAGCTCGGAAGGCCCGATGCCGCAGACCAAGTTCGTGGTCAGCAAGGCGCTGAAGGTCGGTCTTCGCCCGATCGTCGCGATCAACAAGATCGACCGTCCGGATGGCCGCCACGAAGAAGTCATCAACGAAGTCTTCGACCTTTTCGCAAACCTCGACGCCACCGACGAGCAGCTCGACTTCCCGATCCTCTACGGTTCCGGCCGTGATGGCTGGATGAACGTCAACCCGGAAGGTCCGAAGGATCAGGGTCTTGCGCCGTTGCTCGATCTGGTTCTCGAACATGTTCCGGAGCCCAAGGTTGAAGAAGGTCCGTTCCGCATGATCGGCACCATCCTTGAAGCCAACAACTTCCTCGGCCGCATCATCACCGGCCGCATCGCGTCCGGTTCGATCAAGCCGAACCAGGCTGTGAAGGTGCTTGGCCAGGACGGCAAGACAATTGAAACAGGCCGCATTTCCAAGATCCTCGCCTTCCGCGGTATCGAGCGCACGGCAATTGAGGAGGCCCATGCGGGTGACATCGTCGCCATCGCCGGTCTTTCCAAAGGCACCGTCGCCGACACCTTCTGTGATCCGTCGGTTACCGAGGCGATGCAGGCACAGCCGATTGACCCGCCGACCGTTACCATGTCGTTCATCGTCAACGACAGCCCGCTGGCTGGCACCGAAGGCGACAAGGTCACGAGCCGCGTTATCCGTGACCGTCTGTTCAAGGAAGCCGAAGGCAACGTTGCGCTGAAGATCGAAGAAGCAGAAGGCAAGGATTCGTTCTTCGTTTCCGGTCGTGGCGAATTGCAGCTGGCGGTTCTGATCGAAACCATGCGTCGCGAAGGCTTCGAGCTTGCCGTTTCGCGTCCGCGCGTCGTCATGCACAAGGATGAGAACGGCACCCTGCTGGAGCCGATCGAAGAAGTCGTGATCGACGTTGATGAAGAACATTCCGGCGTCGTCGTCCAGAAGATGTCCGAGCGCAAGGCTGAAATGGCCGAGCTTCGTCCTTCCGGCGGCAATCGCGTTCGTCTGAAGTTCTATGCGCCGACCCGTGGCCTGATCGGCTACCAGTCGGAACTGCTGACCGACACGCGCGGCACGGCGATCATGAACCGTCTGTTCCACGATTATCAGCCCTTCAAGGGCCAGATTGCCGGCCGCGTGAACGGCGTTCTCTTGTCGAACGGTTCGGGCGAAGCTGTCGCTTATGCCATGTTCAACCTGGAAGATCGCGGCCCGATGATCATCGAGCCGGGTGAGAAGGTTTATGCCGGCATGATCATCGGTATTCACTCTCGCGATAACGATCTCGAAGTGAACGTGCTGAAGGGCAAGCAGCTGACCAACATCCGCGCTGCCGGCAAGGATGAAGCCGTGAAGCTGACGCCGCCGATCCGCATGACGCTCGATCGCGCGCTTTCCTGGATTCAGGACGACGAGCTGATGGAAGTGACGCCGAAGTCCATCCGTCTGCGCAAGATGTTCCTGGACGCCAACGATCGCAAGCGTTTTGAAAAGGCCAAGCTCGCTGTCTGATTGCGGCTTGTCGTTGCGAATTTGAAAGAACCCGGCCTCGAGCTGGGTTTTTTTATGCATTCTTTTTTATGTGTGCATGAGTCGAAAGGCGCTTTGCCAAAGGTTAAGGATGCGTTAATTTTTCCTGGTCGTCCACATGAATAGGCTGTGGGTAAGCTTGCCGGCGTTAACCTTTATGACTGGTAAGTTTCCGTGGCCGGGGCCAGAATCGCGTTATGAAAACGTTATCCATCGATGTTCGCCGTGCTGAACCGCATGATGCGCGCGCCATCTCCGAGGCGCACCGTCTGTCGTGGCAACAGGCCTATGCGGGGCTTATCCCGCATCGGCCGTTGACGCAGATGCTCGAGCGTCGTGGGGAAATCTGGTGGAAGAAGGCGACCAAAGGATCCGCCACCATGCTGGTGGTGGAAGTGGCCGGCGTGGTTGCAGGATATGCGACGCTGGGCCTCAGCCGCGCGCGCGGGCTGCCGCAGGACGGCGAGATTTACGAACTGTATCTCCGGCCGGAATATCAGGGCATCGGGCTTGGCTCGCTGCTGTTTACGGAAGCGCGCAGACTGCTGACCTCGCTTGGCTGCAATGGCATCGTTGTCTGGTGCCTTGAAGACAGCGATGTGGCCAATCGCTTTTTCCGCTCGCACGGTGGTCGCGATATTGCCGAAGGCATGGAAGATTTCGACGGCAAGTCGCTTCGCAAGGTCGGTTTCGTCTGGAACTGACAAACAATGCCGGGTGATTTGGCCCGTGGGTTCATTCTCGCGGCCGGCCATGCGCAATTGCGATAGCCTCAAATCCCGCATTCTGCCTTATCCGCCCAAAGCCATGTTGCAATGCGGCGACTTTCCCAGTATCGAAAACCAAATCCAACCCGTCGAATGAGGGAAGCGAATGCGTATCGATGCAATTTCCGTAGGCAAGAATCCGCCGGATGATGTGAATGTCATCGTTGAAGTGCCGGTCGGTGGACACCCGATCAAGTACGAGATGGACAAGGATGCCGGTGCGCTGATCGTCGATCGCTTCCTCTACACGCCGATGACCTATCCGGGTAACTATGGTTTCGTGCCGCACACCCTGTCCGACGATGGCGATCCGATCGACGTTCTCATCTGCAACACCCGCCCGCTGGTTCCGGGCTGCGTCATCAATGTCCGCCCCATCGGCGTGATGATCATGGAAGATGACGGCGGCAAGGACGAGAAGATCCTTGCCGTGCCGGTTCCGAAGCTGACGCGCCGTTACGACAAGGTCCACAACTACACCGACCTGCCGGAAATCACGCTGAAGCAGATCGAGCACTTCTTCGAGCACTACAAGGATCTGGAGCCCGGCAAGTGGGTGAAGATGGGCGGCTGGCAGGATGTCGACGTCGCCAAGAAGCTGATCGTCGAAGCCATCGAGCGCTACAAGGCGCAGGGCTGATCTAAAGCATGTCTCCCAAAAGTGTGCAGCGGTTTTGGGACCAAGACATGCTTAAAAACAAAGATCTAAAGCGCGTCGCATGAATCAGATTAAACGCGATGCGCTTTAGTTTTCGAGCTTTTTGAATAGCTCTTCGAAATCCTCCGGGTCGGTGTCGATCCGGAGGATTTTTTTACGCGCCGTTTCGCCTGAAACGAAGCTGATGGAGGATTTCGGCAGGCCGAGTTTTTTCGCCAGCAAAACAATCAGGGCCTTGTTGGCCTTGCCGCCTTCCGGCACGGCGCTGACGCGGGCCTTCAGATGCGCGTTTCCCTCCGCATCCTTTTCCACGCCGTCGATGGCGTCCCGTCCGCCATTCGGTGTGAGGCGGACGGTCAGGCGGACATGGTCACTGTGCTTCTGCCAGCAGCCGCTCAAGCGACCATCGGGTAAAGCGTGTTCCACATGAAGGAGCGGATGAAGAAGATGATCAAGAGCACGATGATCGGCGAAATGTCGATGCCGCCGAGATTGGGCAGAATGCGGCGGATGGGGCGCAGAACCGGTTCCGTGACATTGAACAGAAAGCTGCCGATGGCGTTCACGAACTGGTTGCGGGAATTGATGACGTTGAAGGCGTAAAGCCAGGAAAAAATAGCGCTGGCGATCAGCACCCACGTATAGAGGTTCAAGGCCAGATCGATGGTCTGAAACAGGGCAAGCATCAATATCTCCGTATCTTGGTTGCAAGACATTTAGACATTGAACCGTGAACCGGCAAGTGTCGCGCCGGATCGTAATGATCTTTGGTCTGATCGACCGGCGATCATCACAATCTGGTTCATGGCTTTGTAGAGGGATTTCAGACGAAAACCGCTCACACTTTTCGTCATCCCGCTGGTGAGGGCTGGCGATTCCTGTGATATCGCTCTATTGCAAAGCTCTCATATTGTCTCGCGAGCACCCAGCCGATGTCCCTCCCTTCCGCCGAAAACCGTTTCGGTGCTTTCCGGCATAGTTCCTATCGCCGCTTTTTCAGCGCCCGGTTTTTTTCCGCTTTCGCCATCCAGATCGTCAGCGTCTCGGTCGGCTGGCAGATGTATGAGGTGACCGGCAACGCCTTTTATCTCGGCCTGATCGGTCTTTTCCAGTTTCTGCCGTCGCTGCTTCTGATCCTCGTCACCGGAACGGTCGCCGACCGGCACAATCGTCGGCGCATCATGGCCATATGCCTGCTGATTGCGGCGCTGTGCGCTGCCGCTCTTCTGGGTCTTACGCTGACGCACAGCTTTTCCCCCTGGCCGGTCTTCGCCATTCTTGTCGTCTTCGGCATAGAGCGCGCCTTCATGGGACCGGCGGTCCAGTCGCTGGCGCCCAATCTCGTGCCGGTGGAGGATTTGCCGAACGCCATCGCCTGGAATTCCTCTTCGTGGCAGATGGCGTCCATTCTCGGTCCCGTCGCCGGCGGCCTGCTTTATGGCCTCGGTGCTTCCGTCGCCTATAGTGTGGCGCTCGTGCTCTTCATCGTATCGGCGGCACTTGCGGTGACGATCCGCAAGCCGGAACAACGCGGCCCGGCAAAAGCCATCAGTCTCGAAACCATGCTGGCCGGGTTCAAATTCATCGCGCAGGAAAAAATCGTTCTCGGTGCGATATCGCTCGATCTTTTCGCGGTGCTGCTGGGCGGCGCGGTGGCGCTGATGCCGATTTTTGCCAAGGAAGTGCTAACGCTCGGGCCATGGGGTCTCGGGCTTTTGCGCGCAGCACCCGGCATCGGGGCCATCACCGTTGCGGTCATTCTGGCCTTCAGGCCCATTCGTCACCACGCCGGCCTGCTGATGTTTACCGGCGTCGGCCTCTTCGGCATCTCCACTGTGGTCTTCGGGCTTTCGCAAACCGCTTGGCTGTCCATCGCCGCGCTGGTTGTCATGGGCGCATCCGACATGGTGTCGGTTTATGTGCGCGAGACCTTGATTGCGCTGTGGACGCCGGATGAGGTGCGCGGGCGTGTGAATGCCGTGAACATGGTGTTCGTCGGCGCATCGAACGAGCTGGGCGAATTCCGCGCCGGCACCATGGCCCACGTCGTCGGGGCCGTGCCGGCCGTTGTCATCGGCGGGGCCGGCACGCTTGCTGTGGCGGTTATCTGGGCGCTCGGTTTCTCCACGCTGCGCAAGATAGACAATCTGGACGCGCCGCACTGATGGCGAGGGGCATTAGACCATGATGATTTTAGGTCGAATCGACCTAAAATCATCATGGTCTAAATCAAAAAGTTGAGACGCGGGATTTCAGGCGAAAACCGCTCACACTTTTCGCCATCCCGCTCTAGCGCTGCGCCTTGCCCTCAAAAACCAGATCGAGGAAATTGCCGAGCCATGCCCTGAGCGGCGTGTCGAACAGCATGCGGCCTTCCAGATGCTGGCTGCCAACCTGCGCATTGGGCATGCCGAAGCGCTGCGCGCCGCGCACCACCCAGCTATGCATCATGGCGCGGGTCAGTTCGGCGTGAAACTGCAGGCCCCAGGCGTTTTTTCCATAGCGATAAGCCTGATTGGGATAGGTTTCGCCGGAGGCCAGAAGTTCAGCTCCGCGCGGCAGCTCGAACCCTTCCTTGTGGAAATGATAGACCATCTTCGGCCAATGCGGCATCAGAAGCCGCCCGTGTTCGGTGGCATGAAGCGGATACCAGCCGATCTCCACCTTGCCCTCCCTGTCGGCCTCCACCTTGCCGCCGAGATGTTTGGACAGCATCTGCGCGCCGAGACAGATGCCGAGAAAGGGCTTGTTTTCCTTCAACGGCACCTTCAGCCAGTCGATTTCGGCTTTGACGTAGTCATGAGAATCGTTGGCGCTCATCGGGCCGCCGAAGATGATGGCTCCTGCGTGTTTCTCCAGCGTTTGCGGCAGGTCATCGCCGAGCGCAGGGCGCCTTATATCCAGACGATAGCCTTTTTCCACCAGCATCTGGCCGACACGGCCGGGCGTGGAACGTTCCTGATGCAGGACGATGAGCAGCGATGGTTGTTTTCTCTGTTGCCTGGAAGGGTCAAACAGCATCGTCTTCGTTTTCGCTTTCTTCAGTGGGCCCGGACCTCGTGGCGGCCTGCTGACGTTGCAGAACCCTGTCGCGCACGGATACACCAAGCAGGTCGGCGACTCGCCAGATCACATGGTCTTCCATTTCGCTTCGTTCGCCGTCAGCGTAAACAATATCCCATAATATGCCAATAAGCTCCACGCGCTGATCTTCATCGAGATGGCGGCGTATATCGGTGGTGAAGCGGTAATAATCGACGGCTTCCTTGCCGGCCTCCTGGCCGGCGGTGAGAAGCGCGTCCAGCTTGCCGGCATCGAGATGGTAATAATCCTGCAGGATTTCGCGCAGGCGGTCACGCTCGCTTTTCGAGACGGTGCCATCCGCTTCCATAACCTGGAAACAGAGGGCGGCCACCGCCACCCTCAGATCGTCCGGACTGAAATCATCCCCATGCGGGCCGACGAGGTTCTGAATAAACGACTGTATTTGCTGGAACATCAATATCCTGTTCGTCAGAAGAGTTTGAGCCGGGTCTTGGGTTCGGCTTCCGCACCGGGTTTCTTGACGCCCGGATCATCCGGCGCGCCGCCGAAAAACGGCACGGCTTCCGCTTTTTCATCCGTGGCATCGGGTTCCACTGGCGCTTCGATTGTGACCGGCTTTTTCTCCTGCGGGACCGATACGGCTGGCTTGACCTCGATCGGTGCGGCCGGGGCGGGTTTCGGTTCGATGCGTGTCTCCGGCGCGGCTTCGACAATGATCGTCTTCGCGGCCGGTTCGGCCCGTGCGGGCGCTGCGGCAATCGCGTTTTCGATTGTCAGGTCTTCGACTGGAGCTTCGAGCTGGCCGAAAGGCGCTTTCCATTCGAAAGCATCGAGACGGCCGGTGACCGGCGAGACCGGCAGCCATTTTTCCGAAACGACGCCGTCTGCCACCCAGGCGGGGTCGCGCGGCGCGCGCAGCGCCTGCGCCATCCAGTAGCGCACACGGCCCTGGTCGCCGGTTTCGGCCTCCTCGATATCGGCCATCAGCAAGAAGATGCTCTCGCGCGGCTCGATCCGGGCGGCGGCCTCGGCCTTGGCCCGCGCTTTGGCGAATTCCTTGGCGTCGAGCGCTGCCTGCGCCACCGCGAACAGGGATTCGATGTTGTTGGGCTTCAGGCTTTCCAGCCGCTCGGCCCGTTTCAGCCGGTCGATGGCGGTATCGCCGCTGCGTGCGCGGACATAAAGTTCGGCGATCTGCGGGTGCGGATCGTTCTTCCAGACGGGTTCCAGAACCGTGGCTGCCTTGCGCAGATTGTCTTCCCGGAGATAGGATTTCGCCGCGATCAGCGCTGCCGGAACGAGGCTCCTGGCAAGCTTGAGAGCGTGCTTGGCATCCTCGCGCGCGCCGACCGGATCGCTTTCCAGCTTTTCGCCGGCCTTGGCGGTAAGAAGCACGGCTTTCAGACGTTCCCCCTCACCGCGTTCGATGACGCCGGCTGCCTTCTGCTGGTCGAGCAGGCGGATGGCATCGTCCCACTGTCCGTTGCGGCAGCGGTTTTCCAGCGTCGCCTGCGCGGCCCAGGGCAGATAGGGAGCCTTTTCCGCTGCATCCTCGGCATATTGCTGGGCTGCTTCATAGGCGCCCTGACGGCGGGCCTCGATATAAAGACCGCGAAGGCCAAGTTCGCGAGTCTCGGGATCGCGGGCCATGGCTTCGAATTTGCGCCGCGCCTCGTCATACTTGCCTTCGATGAGATCGGCCTGCGCATCGAGCAGATGGATCAGCGGCTCCTGATCAGCGCTGAGCAACCCTTGAGTACGGGCCGTCATCTTGCGGGCGAGGATGGCATTGCCGGCCCCGGCGGCGATGAGACCCGTGGAGAGCGCCTGATAACCCCGGTCGCGCTTGCGGGCGCGGAAATAACGACGGGCGGCATTGGGTGAGGTCCAGATGGCATTGACGATCCACCAGACCAGCATGACGGCGGCGACCAGCGCCGCGATGATGGAGGCGGCGACCATCAGGCTCATTTCGATCAGCTGGCCCTGCCAGACGATGGAAAGCACACCCGGCCTGTCGGCCAGCCAGGAGAAACCGAAGCCGAGAGCCAGAACGATAACGGCGAAAGTCAGAATTCTGGTCATGCCCTTACCCCTGCCTGCCGGTGCTGGTGATGGCGCGGTTCAACGTGCCGCCGACCAGATTTTCGACCTCGATGCGCGCATCCAGCGATTTTTTGTAATCGGCGGATGCCGTCTTGGCGGCATCGGGAAGCCCGTTCCACTCAAGCGCTGCGCCCTGCAGATCGCCGTTGCGCAGCTTGTTTTCCATGCGCGCGATCTTGGCCTCAGAGGTCTCGCCCTCGATATTTCCGACCGGGCGTACCTTCACCAGCGAAAAGGCGCTTTCTGTCAGGCGTTCCATGATGCCCTGATTGGGGTCAGGCTGGTTGATGGCGGAAAGCATTGCATTGGCGACGTCTGGGAATTTCTGCATCAGCTCTGAGCGCGACGGCACACCGGTTGCGGCGAAGGATTGCAGCGATGCTATGGCCGGATCGTCGGGCGTTACCTTGGACAGCGTGTCGAGTTCCGTCAGGAACGGCCCACCGCGATCGATCGCGGCCTTCAGGGCGGCGGAAGCGATGGCGCGGGCGACTTCGATATCGTCGCGCGGCTCGTTGATCTTGGCTTCCGCATCCGCAAGACGGCGTGTCAGTTCCGCCGTCGCCGATGCCTGCGCGGATCGCTCCGACTGGAGGGTGGATTCCAGCGCGGCGATTTTTTCCGACAGCCCATCCACCTGCGGTGCCTCGCCCTTTGCGCCTTCGAGGGTTGCGATGCGCTGTTCCAGCGCGGAGGTGTCGCCGACCGGCGCATTGGCAAGCTGTTGCCGCAAGCTGCCGAGATCGGTTTTCAGTGCGGCGATTTCTTCGCTTCCCGCCCTGCCTGCATTGAAGGAGGGCAGGATGCCGGCATATTGCATGCTGCCGGCGGCGGCGAGCGCCACAAGGCCGCCGACGATACCTGCCGCGATCAGGCCGGAGGTCGCCGCCTGTTTGCGCTCCGCCTGCTGTGATGTGGAGGGCTTTGCCGGTCCTGAAGAGGAGGTCGCCGTCGATGGTTTTGCGGCGGTGGCGCTGCTGGATGCGCCGGAGGACGCTGTGGAGCCGAAGGCCGGCTTCGCAGCAGCTGCTGCAGCCGCAGCCGCGCTCGTGTCAGTGGTGCCCGTCGACGGTTTTGTATCGGCTTTGGGCGGAACAGGGGCCGGCGAGACGGGCTCTTTCTGCGTGTCTGCGGGCTGGTCGTCTGCGGGGCTCTCAGCCTTCGGTGCCGTGGCTACGGATTCCGCTTTGCCGACATTGGGTTCGGGCTCGATAGGGGTTTTCTTGGGCTGGTCCCAGATGGGGGCGGGGTTTCCCGTTGCGGCTGCTTCGGGCTTTGTCTCCGAAACACCCGGCTCTGCGGTGGCCTCAGGTGTTTTGTCACCGGGCTTTTCGTCCGTCTTGGCAGCGTCCACGTCGGCGGAAATTGCTTTCACGTCTTTGGCGTCCAGGTCGATGGTGACCGGTTCGGCTTTGGACTTGGAGTGGCGTGGCGGCTTTCCCGATACCATGACAACCTCATTTCTGCCTGCAGTAATCTAAACCTAGTCAGTGACGGCGGCAAAGGAAAGAGGCGAGCTCGAATTAGGTTCCAGAGTTATGGCGTAGAAGTTCAAACATCGCCGCCTCGCTCGGTTCTTCGGCGGCCTTGGCGTTTGCGTGGAAGATTTCCGGAACGAGAGAAAACACGTTGCGGCTTATGCAGATGAATTGTGTCGTTGCCAGCGCCGCCACGTATTTTTCCGTCGATACATGATGGAAAAAGGCCCGCGCCGCTTCCGATGAATAGAGCAGGACCACATCGGCAGCGCTTTCGACAAGCGCCGTCTCTAGCATCGTCTCCGAAATGTCGGAGGGCAGCATCCCGTAACAATCCACCGTTCTGAAGGGAATGCCGGCGGTGGCAAGGCCTTCCTCGAAGACGGCGCCACGGGGCCTGCCGGCGAGATAGAGCAGGGGTTCTTCTTCGGAAAACAGAGTCTGGTGCTCAGTCACCAGCGCGGTCAGACTCACGGCGTCGCCGGAGGCGGTGAAAATCTGTTCGAAGCCGGTTTTTTCCGCCGCTTCCGCCGTTGCTGCGCCGACGGCGAAAAGCGGTTTTGACAGATAGGGAGCCAGCCCGTCCCGTGATGTTTCCAGTGCTCGCAGCGCCTCGGCGCTGGTCACCGCGATGGCCGCCAGCGGGGCGGATAGCGCCGAGACGGCGCGTTCGCCATGATGGGCGGGATAAAACAGCGGAAGAAGCACCGGCGCATGGCCAAGCGCTTCAAGCTTAGCGGCCGTCCTTTCGCCCGAACGCTGCGGCCGGGTGACGACGATCCGCATCGTCTCAGTTCCAGCCTTCGAAGAAATTGCTGCCCGCCTTGGCGCGCACGTCTTCGCCGGCCTGCCGGCCGAGCTTTGCCGCATCGCGGCGGTTGCCGGACGCTTCGATGCCGTGGCTCGTCTGGCCATCGGGGGTGAGGATCAGGCCGGAAAAATGCAATTCCTCGCCATCGCGGGTGGCGTAGCCGGCAATCGGCGTGCGACAGGAACCATCGAGTGCTGCCAGAAAGGCGCGCTCGCAGGTGACGGCATCATGAGTGGGCCTGTCGTTTATGGGAGCAAGCAGTTCGTCCATGCGCGTATCGCCGATGCGGCTTTCCACGCCGATTGCGCCCTGGGCCGGAGCAGGAGGGAATTCCTTCGGGTCGAGAATTTCCGTCGGCACATTGTCCTTACCAAGTCTCTTCAGGCCGGCAAAGGCGAGAAGCGTCGCATCCGCCTGACCTTCTTCCAGCTTGCGCAGGCGCGTATCGACCTGACCGCGGAAGATGATGGCGCTCAGATCCGGCCGCAGGCGGCGGATCAGCGCCTGGCGGCGCAGGGATGCGGAGCCGACCACGGCGCCCTGCGGCAGTTCCAGCAGCTTCGGTGCGGTGCGACCGATGAAGGCGTCGCGTATGTCTTCGCGCGGCAGGAAAGCGGACAGATAGAGCCCTTCGGGCAGAACGGTCGGCATGTCCTTGGAGGAATGCACCGCCATATCGAGTTCGCCGGACAGAAGCTGGCTTTCCAGCTCCTCGGTAAACAGGCCCTTGCCGCCGATCTCCGATAAAGCGCGATCGATTATCCGGTCGCCCTTGGTGGACAGCACGACGATTTCGAACATTTCTTCCGGCAGGCCATGCGCCGCCATCAGACGGTTGCGCGTCTCGTAAGCCTGCGCGAGCGCCAGCGGGCTGCCGCGCGTGCCGATTCGGAAAGGTTTTGTTTGCATCCGCGTCTATCCATTGTTACCGGAGTTGTCTTAGACCAACTCAGCGCATGATCGCAATGAACGAACAGATTTGATGACCCCCTTTCTTCGTATCCTCGGCATAGAGACAAGCTGTGACGAAACCGCCGCATCCATTGTGGTTCGGCATGCGGACGGCCATGGCGAGATCGTCTCCGACGTCGTTTTGTCGCAGCTTGAGGAACACAGCGCCTATGGCGGCGTGGTGCCGGAAATTGCCGCTCGCGCCCATGTCGAGGCGCTGGATACGCTGGTCGAAGAAGCGCTGGAGCAGGCGGGTGTCACCCTTGCCGATGTCGACGCCATCGCGGCGACATCCGGGCCTGGTCTCATCGGCGGTCTTCTTGTGGGCCTGATGACAGGCAAGGCAATTGCGAAGGCGGCGGGCAAACCTCTTTACGCCATCAACCATCTCGAAGGTCATGCGCTGACAGCGCGCCTTACCGACGGTCTGTCTTTTCCCTATCTGATGCTGCTCGTCTCCGGCGGCCATACCCAGCTCGCGCTGGTGCGTGGCGTGGGCGATTATGAGCGTTGGGGCACCACCATCGATGACGCGCTGGGGGAGGCCTTCGACAAGACCGCGAAACTTCTGGGCCTGCCCTATCCCGGTGGGCCAGCGGTCGAGAAGGCGGCGGCGAAGGGTGATCCGAACCGCTTTCCGCTTCCGCGTCCAATGGTCGGCGAAGCACGGCTCGATTTTTCCTTTTCCGGGCTGAAGACGGCGGTGCGGCAGGCGGCTACCGCCATCGCGCCGCTTTCCGAGCAGGATATTGCCGATATCTGCGCCTCGTTCCAGAAAGCGGTGTCGCGCACGCTCAAGGATCGGATCGGCCGCGGCCTTGCCCGTTTCAGCCAGGAATTTCCGCATACAGAAACCGAGTCTGCTCTGGTCGTCGCCGGTGGCGTCGCCGCCAATCAGGAAATCCGCCAGACGCTGCAATCGCTTTGCGATACCCATGGCTTCCGCTTCGTCGCGCCACCGCACCGGCTCTGCACCGATAATGCCGCGATGATCGCCTGGGCGGGGCTGGAGCGCATGGCGGACGGCCGGGACCCAGATCCGCTCGAAATCCCGCCGCGCTCGCGCTGGCCGCTGGATGGCAGTGCGGAGACATTGATCGGTTTCGGTAAAAGGGGAGCCAAGGCCTGATGCAGCGGGAGAAAATCGTCGTCATCGGCGCCGGCGCTTTCGGAACAGCGCTCGCCGTCGTCATCGCGCTGGAAAACCGGCATGACGTGACCCTGCTCGGCCGCGACCCATCCCTGATGGCCGACCTCAGGAGCGACCGCGTGCACGAGGCGGCCCTGCCGGGCGTCGATCTGCCGGATGCGCTTGAATTTTCCGCCGAGCCCGATGTGCTGGCCGGCGCCGGCATCGTCCTCTTCGCCATGCCCTCGCAGGCTCATGCCGATGCGGCCCGTCATTACGGCCCTTATCTGGCTAATGACTCTATCATTGTCACCTGCGCCAAGGGTATCGACCGCAGCTCCGGCCGGCTGCTGACGGAACTTCTGGAAGCGGAACTGCCGCATCACCCGATTGCGGTTCTGTCCGGTCCGGGCTTTGCGGCCGACATAGCGCGTGGTTTGCCGACGGCCATGGCGATTGCGGCGGAAGATGCGGCGATAGCCGAGCGGCTTGCGACCACGATTTCCGGCAAGACCTTCCGGCTTTATGCCTCGACTGACCGCATCGGCGTGCAGCTGGGCGGGGCGCTGAAGAATGTTCTCGCCATTGCCGCCGGCATCGTCGAAGGCGCGGGTCTCGGCGATTCCGCCCGGGCGGCGTTGATTTCGCGCGGTCTTGCCGAAATGTCACGCCTCATCGTTGCGATGGGTGGGAAGGCGGACACGGTGCGCGGCCTCTCGGGCCTTGGCGATCTGGTGCTGACCGCCACCAGCCACCAGTCGCGAAACCTGCGTTTCGGTATCGCGCTTGGCCGGGGTGAGGGCAAGGATACGTCCGGCGGGCTGGTGGAGGGCGCTTTCGCGGCAGCCGTCGCCGCCCGGCTCGGGGAAAGTCACGCTGTTGACATGCCGGTTACCGAAGCGGTGGCCGCTATCATCGACGGCAATCTGGATGTGGCGAGCGCCATGCAACAATTGATGACACGGCCCATCACCACTGAATGAGGGCGGGTCTTCGTTCCAAACCGCTGACGCGTTTGGAAGACATGTTTTAACGAGGAGACGAAAATGCTGTTTGCCTTTATCTGCAAGGACAAGCCCGGCCATCTGAATGTGCGCATGGAAACGCGCCCGGCGCATCTGGAGCACCTGAACAAGCTGAATGCCGAGGGCACGCTGAAGATCGCCGGTCCGTTTCTGGATGCCGAAGGCAAGCCGAATGGCAGCCTCGTGATCGTTGACGCCGCCGATATCGATGCCGCGAAGGCGCTTGCCGATGCCGATCCCTACGCCAAGGCCGGCCTGTTCGAAAGCGTTGACGTGAGGCCCTATAATTGGGTCTTCAACAATCCGGGAGCATGACCGGATATGGCGAATTACTGGCTTTACAAGTCCGAGCCGTTCAAATGGTCCTGGGAAATGCAGAAGGCCAAGGGCGAGGCGGGCGAAGAATGGACCGGCGTGCGCAATTATCAGGCGCGCAACAACATGCGCGCCATGAAGATCGGCGACAAGGGTTTCTTCTACCACTCCAATGAGGGGCTGGATGTCGTCGGCATCGTCGAAGTCTGCGCATTGTCGCATCCGGACTCGACCGCCGAAGGCGATCTGAAATGGGATTGCGTGGATATCCGCGCCGTGTGCGACATGCCGCAGCCCGTTTCGCTGAAGGATGTGAAAGCCAATCCGAAGCTGGCGAAGATGTCGCTTGTCACCTCCATGCGGCTTTCCGTGCAGCCGGTGACGGAAGAGGAATATCTCGAGGTCTGCCGCATGGGCGGTCTCGCCAATCCGCCGAAGTCACCGGACTGATGCTTCGGTGAGGACCGATCCCGAACGCTTCATTCTCGACAATACCGCCATCATGCATCCGCCGCATGTGCCGGAGTTGCGTCTTCATCTCGCCACCGAAGCCCATGAGCTGTGGTTGAAGACGGAGGAGGAGCTGGAAGCGATCGGTCTGCCGCCGCCCTTCTGGGCCTTCGCCTGGGCCGGCGGGCAGGGGCTTGCCCGCTACGTTCTCGATCATCCCGACAGCGTGTCCGGCAGGCGCGTGCTGGATTTCGCCAGCGGCTCCGGTCTGGTCGCCATCGCTGCTGCAAAGGCGGGCGTGGATACTGTTCTGGCGGCCGATATCGATCCGTGGACAGAGACGGCCATTCGGCTGAACGCGGCTCTCAATGAGGTGGACATTGCTTTCACCGGGTTCGATCTGGTTGGGAAAGCGGTCGAAGCGGATGTTCTGCTGGCCGGCGACGTGTTTTACGACCGCGCCTTTGCCGAACTTCTCGTACCGTGGTTTCTGGAACTGACGGAAAAAGGCGTGAGCGTTCTCGTCGGCGATCCAGGACGCGCTTATTTGCCCAAAGAGCGGCTCCGCGCGGAGGCGACCTATCAGGTGCCGGTGACGCGGGCGCTGGAAGACAGCGAAGTGAAGAAGACCACGGTGTGGCGTTTCATCTGATCAGCGCATCGCGCATTTGCAGTAAAACGCTTCATGCTTTTACCGGAAATACTCTATGGCCGGATAATGCAGACACCATGCTCGTAGGCGCAGACGTCGCCAGCGGTTTCAGCACGGACATCGATGATTTTCGCCTTTGGCGCAAGCTGCGCGCCCGTCGCAACCGCTGCGCCTTTCCGTGAAAGCCCGCCGCCAATTGCGAAATAATTACCATTGCCGCGAACGCGTAACGCCGATATCGCACCGACGTAAGTGCCGCCGGGGAGGGTGGACGGCAGCCCGTCCGTCGAGAAGCTCACCTGCGATTGACGATGTTCATAGTTGTGCTGATAATCACGGCGGCCATAAGAATTCTCTGCCGCCGCTGAAGGCACCACAGTGAAAATGACGCCTGCGACCATCATGGTCAAAGCGGCGATTCGGCGCTGTAACATGAGCCTCATTCTCCGGATTTTCTTGGTTAACCAAAGGTAAATTACACGATTCATGAATTACGTAAAGGTAAATATTTTAGGGGCGTAAATCTTGGAAACGCTCGATTTTTTATTTTGACGCAAAAAAATTCCAAAAAAAATTCGTGAACCAATCGATTAAATTGGAATCGGCCATGAAATGTGCTTGTCGTGATGCTCCCATGTGATTAAACGTCGCGGTTGGTGCAATGCACATTCTTTCGTCATGTGCTGTTGCTTGGGGGCGTCCTGTCTGATGGGCGCACGGGAAAACGCCGCGAGGTTCTGATGGCGAATGCGACTAATAACCGGCCTCTGTCGCCGCATCTTCAAGTTTACAAGCTGATTCCGACGATGGTTGCATCCATCGTGCACCGCATCACGGGCGGCGCGCTTTATTTCGGAACGCTTCTGGTTGCCTGGTGGCTGATCGCTGTCGCCTCGGGTCCTGCCTATTACGACTGGGTCAACTGGGCGATGGGTACGATCATCGGCAGGCTCATCCTGATCGGATACACCTGGGCTTTGGTTCATCACATGCTTGGCGGCCTTCGCCATTTCATGTGGGATCTGGGCTACGGCTTCGAAAAGCACTTTACCACCAAGCTGGCAAAGGCCTCGTGGGTGGTGTCGATCTGTCTGACCGCGCTGATCTGGGTCATTGCCCTGATCGTGCGCTGAGGAGATTTTTCATGGATATGCGTACACCTCTCGGAAAGGTTCGCGGCCTCGGCTCCGCCAAGGAAGGCACCGACCATTTCTGGCGTCAGCGCGTGACTGCGGTCGCCAACGTTCCGTTGCTCACCTTCTTTGTCGTCTTCCTCATCAGATATGCCGGCGCGCCCTATCCTGAGGTCGTTGCGGCGCTGTCGAACCCGCTCGTTGCGGTCATCATGGCTCTGGTTTTGGTTTCCGGCCTCATCCACATGAAGCTCGGCATGCAGGTCATCATTGAAGACTACATTCACGCCGAGGTTTCGAAGCTCGTTCTTCTGATGCTCAATATGTTTTTCGCGGTTCTCATTGGCGGTCTTTGCATCTTCGCCATTCTGAAAATCGCATTCGCAGGATAATCCCGCCATGGCATCGATCAGTTCACCTTCCCAGAATGGCAAGGCCTACACCTATGTCGATCACTCCTATGACGTGATCGTGGTGGGCGCCGGCGGCGCGGGTCTGCGCGCAACGCTCGGCATGGCGGAACAGGGTTTCCGCACGGCCTGCATCACCAAGGTTTTCCCGACGCGCTCCCACACGGTTGCGGCGCAGGGCGGCATCGCCGCATCGCTTACCAACATGACGCCCGACTGTTGGCAGTGGCACCTTTACGACACCGTAAAGGGTTCCGACTGGTTGGGTGACGTCGACGCGATGCAATATCTCGCCATGGAAGCGCCGAAGGCGGTCTATGAGCTGGAACATTACGGCGTGCCTTTCTCGCGTAACGAAGAAGGCAAGATCTACCAGCGCCCCTTCGGCGGCCATATGCAGAATTACGGTGAAGGCCCGCCGGTGCAGCGCACCTGCGCCGCCGCCGACCGTACCGGCCACGCTATTCTGCACACGCTCTATGGCCAGTCGCTGCGCAACAATGCGGAATTCTTCATCGAGTATTTCGCGCTCGACCTCATCATGTCGCCGGATGGCCGTTGCACGGGCGTCGTGGCGTGGAACCTCGATGACGGCACGATCCATCGCTTCTCCGCCAAGATGGTGGTGCTGGCGACCGGTGGTTACGGCCGCGCCTATTTCTCGGCCACCTCTGCCCACACCTGCACCGGCGATGGCGGCGGCATGATTGCCCGCGCCGGCCTGCCGCTTCAGGACATGGAATTCGTGCAGTTCCACCCGACCGGCATTTACGGCGCAGGCTGCCTCATCACCGAAGGTGCACGCGGCGAAGGCGGTTATCTCGTCAACTCCGAAGGCGAGCGCTTCATGGAGCGTTATGCACCTTCCGCGAAGGATCTTGCGTCGCGCGACGTTGTCTCGCGCTGCATGACGATGGAAATCCGTGAAGGCCGCGGCGTCGGCAAGAACAAGGATCACATCTTCCTGCATCTCGATCACCTCGATCCAGCGATCCTGCATGAGCGTCTTCCGGGCATTTCCGAAAGCGCGAAGATTTTCGCCGGTGTCGACGTCACCCGCGAGCCGATCCCGGTCCTGCCGACGGTTCACTACAATATGGGCGGTATTCCGACCAACTATTGGGGTGAAGTGCTGAATGCCGATGCCAACAACCCGGAACGCATCGCGCCCGGCCTGATGGCTGTTGGCGAAGCCGGCTGCGCCTCGGTTCACGGCGCCAACCGCCTCGGTTCCAACTCGCTGATCGACCTCGTGGTCTTCGGCCGTGCAGCGGCGATCCGCGCCGCTCAGGTCATCAATCGTGACGAGGCTGTTCCCGCTCTCGATACGGCTGCCTGCGACAAGATCATGGAGCGCTTCAACGGCCTGCGTTACGCCAACGGCTCGACGCCGACGGCGGTGCTGCGCGACAAGATGCAGCGCGCCATGCAGGACGATGCGGCCGTGTTCCGCACGCAGGAATCGCTGGAAAGCGGTTGCCAGCGTCTTTCCGCCATCTGGAAGGAACTGCCTGACGTCAAGGTCACCGACCGTTCGATGGTCTGGAACTCCGATCTGGTCGAGACGCTCGAGCTGCACAACCTCATGGCCAATGCGATCACCACGGTCTATGGCGCGGAAGCGCGCAAGGAAAGCCGCGGTTCGCACGCCCGCGAGGATTTCGTCGACGGTCCGTTCGCCGGTCGCGACGACGTGAACTGGCGCAAGCACACGCTTGCCTGGGTCAGCCCGGAAGGCGACGTGAAACTCGACTATCGCCCTGTTCACACTGACCTGATCGCCGACGGCATCGATCCTAAAAAGATCGAGCCGAAGGCGCGCGTCTACTGATTTGAGGAACTGGATATGGTTGAACTCGCTCTCCCCAAGAATTCTCAGATCAGCGAAGGCAAGGTCTGGCCGAAGCCGGACGGCGCCAAGAATGTGCGCGAATACCGCATCTATCGCTGGAACCCGGATGACGGTCAGAACCCGCGCATCGACACCTATTATATCGATGTCGACGATTGCGGACCGATGGTTCTCGATGCGCTTCTTTACATCAAGAACAACATCGACCCGACGCTGACGCTGCGCCGCTCCTGCCGCGAAGGCATTTGTGGCTCCTGCGCCATGAACATCGACGGCACCAACACGCTCGCCTGCACCAAGGGCATGGAAGAGATTAACGGCACGGTGAAGGTTTATCCGCTGCCGCATATGCCTGTCGTGAAGGACCTCGTTCCCGATCTGTCGAACTTCTACGCCCAGCACCGCTCCATCGAGCCCTGGCTGAAGACGGTTTCGCCGACGCCCGCCAAGGAGTGGAAGCAGAGCCATGAGGACCGCTTGAAGCTCGACGGTCTTTATGAGTGCATTCTCTGCGCCTGCTGCTCCACCTCCTGTCCCAGCTACTGGTGGAATGGCGACCGTTATCTTGGTCCGGCCGTTCTGCTGCAGGCCTATCGCTGGCTGATCGACAGCCGCGATGAGGCAACCGGCGAGCGTCTCGACAATCTCGAGGACCCGTTCCGTCTTTATCGCTGCCACACCATCATGAACTGCGCGCAGGCCTGCCCGAAGGGCTTGAACCCGGCCAAGGCGATCGCGGAAATCAAGAAGATGATGGTCGAGCGCCGCGTTTAAAGGCGATTCGCTGACGACAGAAAATTTAGCGGGCCGCGGTCTCGACCGTGGCCCTTTTTACAACCCGGCGTGGGAAAATTCGGTAAAAATCGACCGAAATGGTAATTATCCCGGCCATCGCTTGCGCAAGATAAGGCTTTGGTAATAATTCAGCCTTCTTGTTTGATCATGATCTTTCCGGAAGCGAGAGAATCGGGAGCTTGATATGCAATTCAGATATGTGGTGACGGGCCTTGCGGTTGTGATGACTCTCGCCGGTTGCCAACGTACCTCCTACGATTACAACAACAACACCAGCAACAATCCCGGTTATACGCCGCCTTTGCAGGCGCAGCCGGTGCCCTCCGTCCAGTCCGGCGCCCTGCCGCCGCCCGGTGGCGCCACGGGCGGCCAGTTCCCGTCGGCACCTGCCTCGGCCGCCCCCGGTGGAACCAATGTCGCTTCTGCCGCTCCGCCGGCAGCCGCACTTGACGTTACCAAGGAATCCATGGTCGGCAACTGGCGCGTTTCCAATGGCGGCGCCAATTGCGATATGTTCCTGACACTCACCAACCTCGGCAGCGGCTCGCGTGGCGGCACGCGCGGTTGTGCGGGCGAGCTGACGGCGATGGGATCCTGGGAAGTGTCCGGCAAGATGGTTCTCTTCAAGAACCGTTCGGGTGACACGATCGGCCGCGTCTACAAGAGCGCCGATGCGCGCTTTGATGGCACCACCAATAGCGGCCAGCCGCTCAGCCTCAGCCGATGAGTCTTTCCGGTGCAGCCGGAACGCTCTTTTCGCTCTAAGCCTGTCCATTCGTCGCGGGTGCCTTTGTGCGCCCGCGTCCGAGGCGTTTATCCATGAAGCCTTTGCCTGACTACAATCATAGTGTCGTTGAACAGCTCAACGCATTGACGGCAGCTGGCACCTTGCAGGCCGATGCCGCCCAGCTTGGCGTGGCGGCGCATCTGGACCGTATCCTTGCCGATCTGAAGGCGCGCAAGCCCGCCAAAAAGAAGAGCGCGCTCGGCTGGATGTTTGCGCGCAAGTCCGGGCCTGCGGCAGCCGTCAAGGGACTATATGTCTATGGCAGCGTCGGCCGCGGCAAGACGATGCTGATGGACATGTTCTACGAGATGGCTCCCGTTTCCTCCAAACGGCGCTGCCATTTTCATGAATTCATGGCGGATGTGCATAATCGCGTGCATGCGCATCGGCAGAAGCTGAAGAATGGCGAAACCAAACAGGCCGATCCGATTCCGCCCGTCGCGGCCCAGCTCCTGGCGGAAGCGGAGCTTTTGTGCTTCGACGAATTTACGGTCACGGATATTGCCGATGCGATGATCCTTGCGCGGCTGTTCAGCGAGCTGTTCGCCAATGGCTGCACATTGGTGACGACGTCCAACGTCGTGCCGGACAATCTCTACAAGGACGGTCTCAATCGCGGCCTGTTCCTGCCGTTCGTCGATCTCTTGAAGAAACATGTAGAGGTGGTGACGCTGGACAGCCCCACCGACTACCGGATGGAGAAGCTGGAAAGCCTGCCCGTCTATGTCACGCCGCTTGACGGTTCGGCGGATCAGGCGATGGACATGGCCTGGCGGCACATGATTGCCGGTCACCTCGTTGCACCGACCGAGATACCGATGAAGGGCCGTTCCATTCTGGTGCCGCGCGCCAGCGGCCGGATCGCTCGCTTTTCCTTTTCTGATCTTTGCGAAAAGCCGCTTGGTGCTTCCGACTTCCTTGCCATCGCCAATCGTTTCGACACGGTCTTTATCGACCATATCCCGTTCTTGAATGCGGACAAGCGCAACGAGACCAAGCGTTTCATCATCCTCATCGACGCGCTTTACGACCACAGCGTCCGGCTTTTTGCCTCCGCTGCCGCCATGCCGGAAGACCTGCTCGGCAAGCGCAAGGGGACCGAAGGTTTCGAGTTCGATCGCACCGCCTCGCGCCTGTTTGAAATGCGCAGCGCGGATTATCTGGCGCTGCACCACGAAAAACGCCAGAAAGTTTGACACTTTCGTGACGCATTTTCTTACGTTTACGTAAGAAAATAATGATCTAAACGATTGAAAATATTCACCACAAAAGAATCTGTTGCCTATTTTGGCCAATGGGTCTAATCGGAGTGCGACAATTTGGCTGCCGGTTTGGCGCGGTGAAATTGAATTGAAGCTCAAGAGGAAGCATTCGATGGCTCGCAAAAAGATTGCACTTATTGGTTCTGGCATGATCGGCGGCACGCTGGCGCATCTCGCCAGCCTGAAGGAACTGGGCGATATCGTCCTCTTCGATATTGCTGACGGCATCCCGCAGGGCAAGGGCCTGGATATTGCCCAGTCCGGCCCGGTTGAAGGCTTCAATGCAAAGCTCACCGGCGCTTCCGATTACGCTGCCATCGAAGGTGCTGACGTCTGCATCGTCACCGCTGGCGTTGCCCGCAAGCCTGGCATGAGCCGCGACGATCTTCTCGGCATCAACCTCAAGGTCATGGAGCAGGTCGGCGCCGGCATCAAGAAATATGCCCCGAACGCTTTCGTCATCTGCATCACCAACCCGCTCGACGCCATGGTCTGGGCGCTGCAGAAGTTCTCCGGTCTGCCGAAGAACAAGGTCGTCGGCATGGCCGGCGTTCTCGACAGCGCCCGTTTCCGCCTGTTCCTCGCCGAAGAGTTCAACGTTTCGGTTGAAGACGTCACCGCCTTCGTTCTCGGCGGCCACGGCGACACCATGGTGCCGCTCGCACGCTACTCCACGGTTGCCGGCGTTCCGCTGACCGATCTCGTCAAGATGGGCTGGCTGACCGCCGAGCGCCTTGAGCAGATCATCCAGCGCACCCGTGACGGCGGCGCGGAAATCGTCGGCCTGCTGAAGACCGGTTCGGCCTATTACGCGCCGGCCGCTTCGGCAATCGAAATGGCTGAATCCTACCTCAAGGACAAGAAGCGCGTTCTGCCCGCCGCTGCCCACCTCTCGGGCCAGTATGGCGTTGACGACATGTATGTCGGCGTGCCGACCATCATCGGTGCCGGCGGTATCGAGCGCATCATTGAGATCGAACTCAACAAGGAAGAAGAAGCCGCCTTCCAGAAATCCGTCGGCGCTGTCGCTGGTCTTTGCGAAGCCTGCGTCAACATCGCTCCGTCGCTGAAGTAATAGCCTAGCGGCTCCAAACAGGGATTATTCCATGAATATTCACGAATATCAGGCCAAGGCTCTTCTGAAGGGCTACGGCGCGCCGGTTGCTGAAGGCGTCGCCATTCTCAAGGTCGAAGAAGCCGAAGCTGCCGCCAAGCAGCTTCCCGGCCCGCTCTACGTCGTCAAGAGCCAGATCCACGCTGGCGGCCGCGGCAAGGGCAAGTTCAAGGAACTCGGCCCGGACGCCAAGGGCGGCGTCCGTCTGGCGAAGTCCATCGACGAAGTCGTTTCCCACGCCAAGGACATGCTCGGCAACACGCTGGTAACGGCGCAGACCGGTGAAGCCGGCAAGCAGGTCAACCGTCTCTACATCGAAGACGGCGCCGACATTGCCCGCGAACTCTACTGCTCGCTGCTGGTTGACCGTTCCGTCGGTCAGGTTGCTTTCGTGGTTTCCACGGAAGGCGGCATGGACATCGAAGCTGTCGCCCACGACACGCCCGAAAAGATCCACACCATCGCCATCAACCCGGAAAAGGGTGTGAGCGACGCTGACGTTGCCGTGATCTCCAAGGCTCTCGAGCTTGATGGCGTTGCTGCGGAAGACGCCAAGGCGCTGTTCCCGATCCTCTACAAGGCCTTCAACGAGAAGGACATGGCTCTCCTCGAGGTCAACCCGCTGATCGTCATGGAAAATGGCCATCTGCGCGTTCTCGACGCCAAGATGTCCTTCGACGGTAACGCGCTGTTCCGCCACGACGATGTCAAGGCGCTGCGCGACGAAACCGAAGAAGACGCCAAGGAAATCGAAGCCTCCAAGTGGGACCTCGCTTACGTGGCACTCGACGGCAACATCGGCTGCATGGTCAACGGTGCAGGTCTTGCCATGGCGACGATGGACATCATCAAGCTTTACGGTAAAGAGCCGGCTAACTTCTGCGACGTCGGCGGCGGCGCCGGCAAGGAGAAGGTTGCGGCAGCCTTCAAGATCATCACGGCTGACCCGAAGGTCGAGGGCATCCTCGTCAACATCTTCGGCGGCATCATGAAGTGCGACGTCATCGCCGAAGGCGTGATTGCCGCGGTGAAGGAAGTCGGTTTGCAGGTTCCGCTCGTTGTTCGCCTCGAAGGCACCAACGTCGAACTTGGCAAGAAGCTTCTCAACGAATCTGGCCTTGCGATTACGGCTGCTGACGATCTGGACGACGCAGCCAAGAAGATCGTCGCGGCGATCAACGGCTAATTGAGGGACCGGAAATAATGTCTATTCTTGTTAATAAAGACACGAAGATCCTTGTTCAGGGTCTGACCGGCAAGACCGGCACCTTCCACACCGAACAGGCACTTGCCTATTACGGCACGCAGATGGTCGGCGGTATTCACCCGAAGAAGGGTGGCGAAACCTGGACCGGTTCCAAGGGCGAAAGCCTGCCGATCTTCGCAACGGTTGCCGAAGCCAAGGAAAAGACCGGTGCAGACGCATCCGTGATCTACGTTCCGCCGGCAGGTGCAGCCGATGCCATCATCGAAGCCATCGATGCGGAAATTCCGTTCATCACCTGCATCACCGAAGGTATCCCGGTCTTGGACATGGTTCGCGTCAAGGCTCGCCTCGACCGCTCCAAGTCGCGCCTGCTCGGCCCGAACTGCCCGGGTATCCTGACGCCGGAAGAATGCAAGATCGGCATCATGCCGGGCTCCATCTTCCGCAAGGGTTCGGTCGGTATCGTCTCGCGCTCCGGTACGCTCACCTATGAAGCCGTGTTCCAGACCTCCAATGAAGGCCTCGGTCAGACCACGGCTGTCGGTATCGGCGGCGACCCGGTCAAGGGCACCGAGTTCATCGACGTGCTGGAAATGTTCCTCGCTGACGACGCCACGCAGTCGATCATCATGATCGGCGAAATCGGCGGATCGGCTGAAGAAGATGCGGCACAGTTCCTGATCGACGAAGCCAAGAAGGGCCGCAAGAAGCCGATGGCCGGCTTCATCGCAGGCCGTACGGCTCCGAAGGGCCGCACCATGGGCCACGCCGGCGCTGTCGTTTCCGGCGGCAAGGGTGACGCAGAGTCCAAGATTGCAGCCATGGAAGCGGCCGGCATCAAGGTATCGCCTTCCCCGGCGCGCCTCGGCAAGACGCTGGTTGAAGTCCTCAAGGGCTGAGACCACATGATATCGGTAACGGGCGGCGCGGCTTCAATGCCACGCTGCCCGATGCCGCAAGGAACGACAGACAGAACGGCATACCGCCCCGGCGGCAGACAGCAATAATCAAAGCGGCAGGCCGGCGAACGGCCCTAACGGCATCGAGGAGGCGGACGGATAAGTCCGCAAGAACACAATGGCAAGGCAAGAAGCGAACGAGCAGTTTCAGATCACGTCGTTTCTGGACGGCGCGAATGCAGCCTATATCGAGCAGCTCTATGCCCGGTACGAAGAGGACCCCTCTTCCGTGTCGCCGGAGTGGCAGAGCTTCTTCAAGGCGTTGTCCGATAATCCGGAAGACGTGAAGAAGGCGGCCAAGGGCGCCTCCTGGAAGCGCGCCAACTGGCCGATCCCGGCGAATGGCGAACTGGTATCCGCACTCGACGGCAACTGGGCCACGGTCGAAAAGGCCATCGAGAAGAAGGTTCAGGCGAAAGCTGAGGCTAAGAGCGCCGACACCGGCAAGCCGGTCAGCCAGGCGGAAGTTCTGCAGGCGACCCGTGACAGCGTTCGCGCCATCATGATGATCCGCGCCTACCGCATGCGCGGCCACCTGCATGCCAAGCTCGATCCGCTCGGCATCGCGGTCGTGGTTGAGGATTACAACGAGCTGTCGCCGAAGTCCTACGGCTTCGAGGAAAGCGACTACGACCGCAAGATTTTCATCGATAACGTGCTCGGCCTCGAATATGCGACCGTGCGCGAGATGATCGATATTCTGGAGCGCACCTACTGCTCCACCATCGGCGTCGAATTCATGCACATGTCCAGCCCGGAAGAAAAAGGCTGGATTCAGGAGCGCATCGAAGGTCCGGACAAGGGCGTTGCCTTCACGGCTGAAGGCAAGAAGGCCATTCTGTCCAAGCTGGTCGAGGCCGAAGGCTACGAGCAGTTCCTCGACGTGCGTTTCAAGGGCACCAAGCGTTTCGGCCTCGATGGCGGTGAATCGCTGATCCCGGCGCTGGAGCAGATCATCAAGCGCGGCGGCCAGGAAGGTCTGGAAGAAGTCGTGCTCGGCATGGCTCACCGCGGCCGCCTGAACGTTCTGACGAACGTTATGGGCAAGCCGCATCGCGCCGTGTTCCACGAGTTCAAGGGCGGTTCGTTCAAGCCTGACGATGTCGAGGGTTCGGGCGACGTGAAATACCACCTCGGTGCCTCCTCCGACCGCGAATTCGACGGCAACAAGGTTCACCTGTCGCTGACGGCCAACCCGTCGCACCTGGAAATCGTCAACCCCGTCGTCATGGGCAAGGCCCGCGCCAAGCAGGACCAGCTGGCCAAGCAGTGGGACGGCGACATCATTCCGCTGTCGGAACGCGCCAAGGTGCTGCCGCTGCTGCTGCACGGCGATGCCGCCTTTGCGGGTCAGGGCGTTGTTGCCGAAATTCTCGGCCTTTCCGGTCTGCGCGGTCACCGCGTTGCCGGCACCATGCACTTCATCATCAACAACCAGATCGGCTTTACGACGAACCCGGCCTTCTCGCGTTCGTCGCCCTATCCGTCCGACGTTGCCAAAATGATCGAAGCGCCGATCTTCCACGTCAACGGCGACGATCCGGAAGCGGTGACCTATGCGGCCAAGGTTGCGACCGAATACCGTATGAAGTTCCACAAGCCTGTCGTCATCGACATGTTCTGCTATCGCCGCTTCGGCCATAACGAAGGCGATGAGCCGGCGTTCACGCAGCCGAAAATGTACAAGGTTATCCGTGGTCACAAGACAGTGGCGCGCATCTATGCCGACCGCCTGATCGCGGAAGGCCTGATGAACGAAGGCGAATTCGAGAAGATGAAGGCCGACTGGCGCGCTCATCTGGAACAGGAATTCGAAGCAGGCCAGTCCTACAAGCCAAACAAGGCCGACTGGCTGGACGGTCAGTGGTCGGGTCTGCGCGCTGCCGACAATGCCGATGAGCAGCGTCGCGGCAAGACCGGCGTACCGATGAAGCAGCTGAAGGAAATCGGCAAGAAGCTGTCGACCATTCCGGAAGGCTTCAGCGCCCACCGCACGATCCAGCGCTTCATGGAAAACCGCTCGCAGATGGTCGAGACGGGCGAAGGCATCGACTGGGCAATGGCGGAAGCGCTTGCGTTCGGTTCGCTCGTTGCCGACGGCCACAAGATTCGTCTTTCCGGTCAGGATTGCGAACGCGGCACCTTCTCGCAGCGTCACTCGGTCCTCTACGATCAGGAGACCGAAGAGCGTTATATTCCGCTCGCCAACCTTTCGCCGACGCAGGCCCGCTACGAAGTCATCAACTCGATGCTTTCGGAAGAAGCCGTTCTCGGTTTCGAATACGGTTACTCGCTGGCCCGTCCGAATGCGCTGACCCTTTGGGAAGCCCAGTTCGGCGACTTCGCCAACGGCGCGCAGGTGGTGTTCGACCAGTTCATCTCTTCGGGTGAACGCAAGTGGCTGCGCATGTCCGGTCTCGTCTGCCTTCTGCCGCATGGTTATGAAGGTCAGGGCCCGGAACACTCGTCCGCCCGTCTGGAGCGCTGGCTGCAGATGTGCGCCGAAGACAACATGCAGGTCGCCAACTGCACGACGCCGGCCAACTACTTCCACATCCTGCGCCGCCAGGTGAAGCGCGACTTCCGCAAGCCGCTGATCCTGATGACGCCGAAGTCGCTGCTGCGTCACAAGCGCGCCACCTCTTCGCTGGCCGAGCTTGCAGGCGAGTCCTCCTTCCACCGTCTCCTGTGGGACGATGCGGAGGTCATCAAGGACGGTCCGATCAAGCTGCAGAAGGATTCGAAGATCCGCCGCGTCGTCATGTGCACGGGCAAGGTCTATTACGATCTGCTCGAGGAACGCGAAAAGCGCGGTATCGACGATATCTACCTGCTGCGTATCGAACAGCTTTACCCGTTCCCGGCCAAGGCGCTCATCAACGAGCTGTCGCGCTTCCGCAATGCGGAAATGGTCTGGTGCCAGGAAGAGCCGAAGAACATGGGTGCGTGGTCGTTCATCGATCCTTACCTGGAATGGGTTCTGGCGCATATCGACGCCAAGTACCAGAAGGTCCGTTACACGGGCCGTCCGGCTGCCGCCTCTCCGGCGACCGGCCTGATGTCCAAGCACCTGGCGCAGCTTGCTGCGTTCCTGGAAGACGCGCTGGGAGAGTGAGAACTCTCCCGCATCGCCCCGCAAAAAAGACACCTGAATAACGGAACTAGATCATGGCCACTGAAATCCGCGTACCAACCCTCGGCGAATCCGTCAGCGAAGCGACCGTCGGCACCTGGTTCAAGAAGGTCGGCGACACCGTCAAGGCCGACGAACCGCTCGTTGAACTGGAAACCGACAAGGTTACCGTCGAAGTCCCGGCGCCTGCGTCCGGCGTTCTCACCGAAATCGTTGCGCAGAACGGCGAAACTGTCGGTCTCGACGCGCTTCTCGGCCAGATCGCCGAAGGTGCTGCCGGTGCAGCGACCTCTGCACCGGCTGCCGAACCGGCAAAGCCTGCTGCTGCCGCAGCCGCGGCTCCGGCTCCCGCTGCTTCTGCCGCCAGCGCCATGCCGCCGGCACCTGCTGCTGGCAAGCTGCTTGCTGAAAACAACCTGTCTGCCGATCAGGTCGATGGTTCGGGCAAGCGTGGTCAGGTGCTGAAGGGCGATGTGCTCGCTGCTGTCGCCAAGGGCGTTTCGGCACCCGCCGCTGCTCCGGCTCCGGTTGCTGCTGCTCCCCGTCCTGTTTCCGCCGAGCAGGATCAGGTTCGCGAAGAGCGCGTGAAGATGACCCGCCTGCGCCAGACCATCGCCCGCCGCCTGAAGGACGCGCAGAACACCGCCGCCATGCTGACCACCTATAACGAGGTGGACATGAGCGCCGTCATGGACCTGCGCAACCGTTACAAGGACGTTTTCGAGAAGAAGCACGGCGTCAAGCTCGGCTTCATGGGCTTCTTCACCAAGGCCGTGACCCACGCGCTGAAGGAACTGCCCGCCGTCAACGCTGAAATCGACGGCACGGACATCATCTACAAGAACTATTGTCACGTCGGCATGGCCGTCGGCACGGACAAGGGCCTCGTCGTTCCGGTTATCCGTGATGCCGACCAGCTTTCCATCGCCGGCGTCGAAAAGGAACTCGGTCGCCTTGCCAAGGCAGCGCGTGACGGTTCGCTCGGCATGGCCGACATGCAGGGTGGCACCTTCACCATCACCAATGGCGGTGTCTACGGTTCGCTGATGTCTTCGCCGATCCTCAATGCGCCGCAGTCGGGCATTCTCGGCATGCACAAGATCCAGGAGCGTCCGGTCGCCATCGGCGGTCAGGTCGTCATCCGTCCGATGATGTATCTTGCGCTCTCCTACGATCACCGTATCGTTGACGGCAAGGAAGCCGTGACCTTCCTCGTTCGCGTCAAGGAAAGCCTGGAAGATCCGGAACGTCTGGTTCTCGATCTCTAAGACTGAAACAGGGGAGAAGAGGGATGGAAAACCTGGCCGGCGGGAATGGTCCTTTCGTGTTCCTGCTGGTGCTCAGCGTCATTCTTCTTCTCCTGCATATCTGCCTTCAGGCCATGTCCGCGACGCGGGAACTCGGCCTCGCCTGGAATGCGGGCGCGCGCGATACGCGGCAGGACCTCAAAGGGGTGTTTGCAGGACGTGCGCAGCGCGCCTCGGATAATTTTCGCGAGACCTATCCGGCTTTCGTCGGTCTCACTCTCGCTCTTGCGATCACCGGTGACGCTTCCGGCTGGGGGCTGACGGGCGGCTGGATATGGACCATGGCGCGCATCGTCTACATCCCGCTTTATCTGGCAGGCGTGCCCTATGTGCGGTCAATCGCCTGGGTCGTGTCCCTTGGCGGTCTGGTCCTCATGCTTGTTGCGCTGATCTGAGGTCGAGCCTATGCATCAATATCTCATCGAACTTGCATCCCTGATGGCGATCTTCTCCTTTGCGATCGTCTCGCCCGGCGCCGATCTCGCCATGGTGATGCGCCAGGCCATGGTACACGGTCGCAAACAGGCCATCATCACCAGCTTCGGGGTGGGGACGTCTCTGATGTTCCACGTCACCTATACGATCCTCGGACTTGGCCTCATCATCTCCCAGTCGATCTATCTCTTCAACATCGTCAAATGGCTGGGCGTCGCCTATCTGATCTATATCGGCGTCAAGGCGCTGCGCGCCGGCAAGACAGAACTGCCCGCCGCTGAAGGTGAAGGCGTTCAGGCAAAAAGCAGCCAGACGGCGCTTAAGGCTTTCACGCTCGGTTTTGCCGCCAATGCACTCAACCCCAAGCCGGTGTTTTTCTTCCTGTCGATCTTTTCGACGGTGGTTCACGCTCACACGCCGGTCGCCATCAAGTTCGGATACGGTCTCGTCATGGCGAGCTGCCTTATCCTGTGGTTCGTCGGTGTCAGCCTATTCATGACGACGCCGCGCATGCGTGCTGCATTTCAGCGCGCCAGCCAATGGATCGACCGCACCAGCGGTGTGGTCTTCATCGCTCTCGGTATAAAACTCGCAACGGAAAAAGCGGCCTGAGTTTCAGGTCAAACGGAAGCAGGGCGGTTCAAAATCCTGCCCGATATCAATCAGGAACAAAGATATGGCATATGATGTAGTTGTAATCGGCACAGGCCCCGGCGGTTATGTTTGCGCGGTCAAGGCGGCACAGCTCGGCCTGAAGGTCGCTGTCATCGAAAAGCGCGCGACCTATGGCGGCACCTGCCTCAATGTCGGCTGCATCCCCTCCAAGGCGCTGCTGCATGCGTCCGAAACCTTTGCCCATGTCGCCCATGGCGTCGATACGCTCGGTATCGAAGTTGCCGCTCCGAAGCTGAACCTTGAAAAGATGATGGGCCACAAGGACGGCGTGGTGAAGGCCAATGTCGACGGCGTGTCCTTCCTGTTCAAGAAGAACAAGATCGACGCCTTCCAGGGCACCGGCAAGGTGGTTTCCGCCGGCAAGGTTTCCGTCACCAACGACAAGGGTGAGACACAGGAGATCGAGGCGAAGAACATCGTCATCGCCACGGGTTCGGATGTTGCCGGCATTCCGGGCGTTCAGGTTGATATCGATGAAAACGTCATCGTGTCCTCCACCGGCGCGATCGCTCTTTCCAAGGTTCCGGAAAAGCTCATCGTTGTCGGCGGTGGCGTCATCGGCCTCGAGCTCGGTTCGGTCTGGTCGCGTCTCGGCGCGAAGGTCACTGTCGTTGAATATCTCGACAATATTCTCGGCGGCATGGATGGCGAAGTTTCCAAGCAGGCCCAGCGTCTGCTCGCCAAGCAGGGTCTCGATTTCAAGCTCGGCGCCAAGGTGACGGCTGTTGAAAAGACCGCTGCCGGTGCAAAGGTGGTGTTCGAGCCGGTCAAGGGCGGCGCTGCCGAAACGCTGGAAGCGAATGTCGTGCTGATATCCACCGGCCGCAAGCCCTACACCGAAGGTCTCGGCCTTGCGGAAGCCGGCGTTGTGCTGGACAGCCGCGGCCGCGTTGAAATCGACGGTCACTACAAGACCAATGTCGACGGCATCTATGCGATCGGCGACGTGGTGAAGGGCCCGATGCTGGCGCACAAGGCGGAAGACGAGGGCGTTGCTCTCGCGGAAATCCTCGCCGGCCAGCGCGGCCATGTGAATTACGACGTCATTCCGGCCGTGGTCTATACGCAGCCGGAAATCGCGTCCGTCGGCAAGACCGAGGAAGAACTGAAGGCCGCTGGCGTCGCCTACAAGGTCGGCAAGTTCCCCTTCACCGCCAATGGCCGTGCCCGCGCCATGCAGGTGACGGATGGTTTCGTGAAGATCCTTGCCGACAAGGAAACCGACCGGGTTCTCGGCGGTCACATCGTCGGCTTCGGCGCTGGCGAGATGATCCACGAAATCACCGTGCTGATGGAATTCGGCGGTTCCTCGGAAGATCTGGGCCGTACCTGCCATGCGCATCCGACCATGTCGGAAGCCGTGAAGGAAGCGGCGCTCGCGACCTTCTTCAAGCCGATCCACATGTGATCGGTGTTGGAGCCCGCCGCTCCAACATTAAATTTCAGTCATCTGCCAAACCCCGGCTTGCCATGCAGGCCGGGGTTTCTCATACTCGCGCCACAGCCTGTCTAACCTTTTGATAAAAGGCAATAAAATGGCGTTTCCAAGTCAAGTTTCCTTCACCGTTCCGCAGCGCATCATTCATTGGGCGATGGCGCTTCTGATCTTCTTCAACCTGTTGTTTCCCGATGGGATGGAACATGCCTACCGGCTGATGCGGCGGGGCGAAACGCTGACGCCGGAACAGGTATCTTCGGCCAATATTCACGCCTATGTCGGCTTCACCATTCTGTTGCTTGCGGTGCTGCGCCTCTGTCTACGCTTCTTCCAGGGCGTGCCGCCGCATCCCGCCGAAGAACCGCGACCGTTTCAGATTGCGGCGAAGGTGGCGCATTTCACCTTTTATGCCCTGTTCCTCGTCCTGCCCCTGTCCGGTATTGCCGCTTATTACTTCGGCGCTCAGCCGGCCGGGCAGCTGCATTCCGGACCCTTCAAGGCGCTGATGTGGGTGTTGATCGCCGGTCACGTCGTCGCCGTTCTGGTTCACCAGTTCTACTGGCGCACCAATGTCCTGAAGCGCATGACGCACGGCTAAGCGGCGGTTTGTCGCGTTTCCGGTTCCTCGGAAAAAGAGGAAGGTGACCCCTGCCGCATGGCGCGGCCGGGGTCCAGGAATGCAGGATATCGAAGACATATTACCGGGCGCCGACTGGCGGGATCGCTATCAGGGAGAGATGGTGACGCCGGAGCCGTCCTCACTCCATGTGAGCAGGCTCCTTCTCGATCATCCTCCGGCGTGGATCCGCAGCCTTATGGCGCTTCGAAACCGCGTGGTGGCGCTTTTCGGTTTAAGAACGGTCGAAATGGTGGCTGGCACATCGGCAGGCGGTTTTCCCGTCCTGTCTTCCACGCCACAGCGGACTGTGCTCGGCTTCGACGACCGCCATCTCGATTTCCGGATCGTCGTCGATCTCGAAGAGAAGGCGAGCCGCCAGATGGTGAGTATCACCACCATCGTCAGGCGCAAGAACCTGTTCGGGCGGCTTTATCTTCTTGTCGTCGGACCGTTTCACCGCCGCATCGTGCCGGCGACGATGCGGCCGTTCTGCGCCAATGTCCGTCCAGTCAGCATCGGGAGTGAGCGGGTCAATCGACCCGCGTGAGGGTAAAGCCTTCCGCGCGCAGCAGTTCGACAAGGCCTTCCTCGCCCGGCAAATGCAGTGCGCCGACGGCCATGAAAACATTGCCCCTGGCAAGCTCGGGGGCTGCCCGTTCCGCCATGACATGGTTCCGGTCGGTGATGATGCGCTGTTCGAAGGCGGCGTAGCCCTGTTCGCTTTCTGCCGCTGCCTTCTTGGGGTCCAGGCTTTTCAGCATGGGCATGGTCATGCCGATATCGCCGGCGACGTAAAGATCGGTCATGGTTGTCATGATGTCATCCATGCGGTCTCCCAGTTCGAGCGTTTCGATCAGCGCCTGAAGATGAAATTCCATCGGCAGCTCGGACATGGCCGTCAGCTGTTCCACCATGGTCTCCAGCCCGACAAGGTGTTTTCCGTCCGCGATGGCATCTTCGGCCAGCTTCTTGTCGAGAAAGGAGAGGCCGGTGGCCTTGCGGGCGAATTCACAGGCGGGAAGGGCGACGAAGCTCGAAAGCATCCACGGCTTCATTCGCGAAACGGCGTTCAGCGGAATGCCGCGCTCCTTGAGACCCTTTTCCAGACGCGCGACATTTTCCGGCGACAGGATGTCGGTGATCGATTTGCCATCCAGAAACATGGTGAGTTCGGGCTTGCTCAGCAGCGAGGCCGCGACCTTCTTGTCGTCGACGATTTCGTCCGATTCCACGATCACCGTCGCGGCTTTTTCGAAGGCGGGGCTGGCGGCGGCAGGCATTTCCAGAACACGCGGATCGGTCACATGCATGGTGCCAAGAAGATAGGACGTGGGCGTTCCCGCCTTTTCGATGCGCCAGAAATTGCCCTTGCCGTTCGGGATCGCGGCCGCTTCCTGCTCGATCTTTGCGAAGGTCTGCGGATCGGTCTTGCGCATTTCCACGAGAATATCGCTGCCGGTGCAGGTGATCTGCTGCTGCGCGGCTTCCGCTTGCCCCAGCGAAAGCAAAGTCATGAGCAGGATTGCGACGGCGGTGACATGCAGGGCGGCAAGCAGCCACAGCAGGGCGTCGCCGGTCTTGCCCATCAGGGTGGCGGTGAGGTTTTGCGGTTTTATCAGGCTGTGCATCGGTCCAATCCGGTTGTCGTTCGCTTATAGAACGGCGGCTTGGATGTCTGGTTAATGATTATGGTTAACCATTTCCTGCTTCATGCGCGCGGATGGGCGTTGTCGTAGATTTCCAGCAGCCTCGCGGTGTCGACGCCGGTATAGATCTGTGTGGTGGACAGGCTCGCATGGCCGAGCAGTTCCTGAATCGTGCGCAGGTCGCCGCCGCCGGCGAGAAGGTGCGTGGCGAAGGAGTGGCGCAGCGCATGCGGCGTGGCGTTTTCCGGCAGGCCGAAAGCGCCGCGCAGCTTCTGCATTTCCCGCTGGATGATGGCGGGTTGCAGCTTGCCGCCGCGTGCGCCAAGGAACATGGGCTCATCCGCCGACAGGGCATAGGGGCAAAGCTTCCTGTAGGTATCGACGGCTTCCGTCACCACCGCCAGCAGGGGCACAATCCGCGTCTTGTTGCCTTTGCCGGTAATGCGCAGGCTGCGGGCGCCGGGCGGGAAGTCGGCCGGGGTAAGACCCAGCGCCTCGGAAATGCGAAGGCCGCAGCCATAAAGCAGTGAAAGGACTGCGGCATTGCGGGCGGCGATCCATGGTTCGTCGTTCAATTGCGCTTCACTCGTGGTGATTTTCAGCGCCTGCCGGTCGGTCAGTGGTTTCGGTAGCGATTTCGGCTGTTTTGGTGCGCGCATGGCGGTGGCGCCTGCGGCATTCACCAGACCTTTTTTCTGCAGGTGATGGAGCAGGGAGCGCAGGCCTGCCAGATGCCGGCCCAGCGAACGTGCGCCGGCGCCTTCCTTGCGCCGGTTGGCCAGAAAGGCGCGAAGATCGACCGGACGCAGATCGGCAATATCGGTGATGGAGGCCGGTTTGCCGATATAGCCGGTCAGGAATGTCAGAAACTGGCGGGTATCGCGCTCATAGGCCTCGACAGTATTGTCCGAAAGCCGGCGTTCGCCTGCGAGGGCGGCGAGCCAGGACTGGCGCTCGTCGAGAAGATCGGCTTGGGCAAATGTCAGGATTTCGGTCACGCGGCGCTCCTTTCCATGCGTCGAAACTATGCGCTTATGGTCAGCATTTGGTTAAGAGGTGGACTTTACAAAGCGCGCCCACTACATCCGGGCGGTTTCCTTTTTCCTGTCGCCGGGGCATGGTCGCCACATCATGGCAAAAGATTCGTCCGATCTGTTTGGGACTCTGTTCGACCCGCCGTCGCCCACGCGCACGGTGCCCGTTCTCGTGCCCATGCCCGCGCCCGGGCCCTACAGCTATTCGGTGCCCGAGGATATGGTGGTGGAGACCGGTTCGGTTGTGCAGGTGCCGCTCGGCCCCCGACAGGTCTTTGGCGTGGTGTGGGACGATGCCGGAGAAAAGAGCGTCGATCCGAAGAAGCTGCGGCCCATCACCAAAAGTTTCGAGTGCCCGCCGCTGAAGGCGGAAATGCGCCGCTTCGTCGACTGGGTCGCCGCCTATACGCTTTCTCCGCCCGGCCTCGTGGCCCGCATGGCGCTCAGAGCACCTGCCGCCTTCGATCCCGAGCCGATGATCGAGGGGCTGCGGCTGACCGAGGGCCGGCCGGAGCGCCTTACCCCCGCCCGCGAGCGGGTGATGGAACTGGCGGCAGAGGGGCATGGCTGGACGAAGAGCGGGCTTGCCCATGCCGCCGGCGTTTCGACCAGTGTCATCGACGGCCTCGTCAAGCAGGGTGTGTTCGAGACGGTGTTTCTGCCGGCGCCGCCTGTCGTGGCCGAGCCCGATCCTGACTATGTCGAGCCGCGTCTGGAAGGCCCGCAGAAACAGGCCGCTTCCGAGATTCTCGAAGATGTACGCAAGGGCGGGTTTCATGTCTCGCTGATCGATGGTGTGACCGGCTCGGGCAAGACCGAGGTCTATTTCGAGGCGGTGGCGGAGACGCTGAGGCAAGGCAAGCAGGTCCTCATCCTTTTGCCCGAAATTGCACTGACGGCGGCCTTCCTTGAACGTTTTCAGGATCGTTTCGGTGCGAAACCGGCGGAGTGGCATTCGGACCTGTCGCCGCGCATGCGCGAAAAGGTCTGGCGGCAGGCGGTGACGGGTGAGGTGAAGGTGGTGGCCGGCGCGCGCTCGGCACTTTTCCTGCCCTTCGATAATCTCGGTCTGATCATCGTCGATGAGGAGCACGACCCCGCCTACAAGCAGGAAGACCGTGTCTTTTATAATGCCCGTGACATGGCCGTCGTCAGGGCGCGGATAGCAGAATTTCCTGTCGTGCTGGTGTCTGCCACACCCTCCGTGGAAAGCCAGGTCAATGGCAGTTCGGGGCGTTATAATACCATCCACCTGCACACGCGCTTCGGCGATGCGGCGATGCCGGATCTGCATCTCGTTGATATGCGCCGCCATCCGCCGGAGCGGGGAGGGTTTCTCTCGCCCGTCCTGCTGCGCGGCATCGGCAAGACCATCGAGAAGGGCGAGCAGGCGCTTCTTTTCCTCAATCGTCGTGGTTATGCGCCGCTGACGCTCTGCCGGGTCTGCGGTCACCGTTTCCAATGCCCGCAATGTTCCAGCTGGCTGGTGGAGCACCGGTTCCGCAATCAATTGCAGTGCCACCAGTGCGGCCACAGCGAGCCGACGCCCGATCATTGCCCGGAATGCGGAACCTTCGATCATCTGGTGGCCTGCGGGCCGGGTGTGGAGCGCATCGCCGAGGAGGTGGAGAAACATTTCCCGGAAGCCCGCACCATCGTGCTCTCCTCCGATCTCATGGGCGTCAAACGCCTGCGTCTGGAGCTGGAGGCGATCGTCAAGGGCGAGGCCGATATCGTTATCGGCACGCAGCTCGTCGCCAAGGGACATAATTTTCCGCTGATGACACTTGTGGGCATCGTTGATGCCGATCTCGGCCTTGCCAATGGCGATCCGCGTGCGGCGGAGCGAACATTTCAGCTGTTGTCGCAGGTGACGGGGCGCGCCGGGCGCACGGGGTTGAAGAGCCATGGCCTGTTGCAGACCTATCAGCCGCAGCACCCCGTCATGCAGGCCATCGTTTCGGGCGATGCCTCGGCCTTCTACGAAAGGGAAATCGTGGAGCGGGAAAAAGCCGTTCTGCCGCCCTTCGGACGGCTTGCCTCGATCATCGTTTCGGCCGATACGCGCGGAGAAGCGGAAACCCATGCGCGAGGTCTGAGGGCCGCTGCCCCGCAGGTTACCGGCATCATGCTGCTCGGCCCGGCGGAGGCGCCATTGGCGTTGATCCGCGGCCGTCACCGTTTCCGCCTTCTCGTGCACGGACGGCGCAATTCCGACATGCAGTCTTTCCTTCGCACATTGCTGGCCAATGGCCCGAAAGAGCGCGGCAGCGTCCATGTGCAGCTCGATATAGATCCGCAAAGTTTCCTTTGAAACTCGCCAACGGGCGTTTTCCCGCTGTCATGACCGTGTCATAACGCAGCAGGCAATCAAAGATGATTTGGGGAACGAGATGGAGTTTTACTTTCCCGCCGAGTTCGGCGAGCAGCTGGCTTTCGGCGCAGCGGTGGTATCGGTCGTGATGGGCCTTTTTTTCATGTTTGTACCGGGCGTCACGCTGCGCGCCTTCGGTTTGCAGCCGGCTGGCGAGCGCAGGGACGGTTATGTGCTCGTGCGGTCGTCACTGGCGGGGTTCTATCTCGGTCTTGGCGCTGCCGCCCTGCTTCTCGCCCAGCCCATGGTCTATCTCGCATTCGGTGCGGCATTCGGCCTCAGCGTGTTCGGGGGCATTCTTTCCATCCTCTCGGATGGTGGCGCAACCATGCGGAATTTCATACTTCTGGTTGTGCACTTTCTGCTCTCCGCACTCGCGTTGAGCTATGTCTTCGGGCTGGTCTGAAGCGGGCTTTTTGGCTTTTGTGCCGCAGATGCGCCGCATCCTGAGCGAAAACGGAAAATTTAAACGCATTCCCCCTTGCCCAAACGGCGCTTTCCGCTATTACGCGTGTTGCGAGTCCCGGCGTCCTATGCTAGACGGACCGCGAAATTGGGAAAAGGCAGGGGGGAATTCCGGTCTTTTTCGGGGAAATTGAAACGATTTCAAGAATTTGATGCGGTGGAGCCCCATCGCTGAGGGTCTTGGACGATTAGCAGGGAAAAAGTGCCCGTGGCAGACACCTCCCAGGGAACATCCGGTGTAGCGGAAAGGTATGCGTCGTCGCTTTTCGAGCTTGCTTTGGAAGCGGGTACGGTCGAAGCGGTTCAGTCCGAACTGGACAAGTTTGGCGCACTTCTAGACGAAAGCGACGATTTGAAGCGTCTGGTTGCGAGCCCGGTGTTTTCCGCCGAGGATCAGTTCAAGGCAATCACCGCTATCTGCGAAAAGGCCGGTATCTCCGGTCTCGCTCTGAATTTCCTCAAGGTTGTTGCGAATAACCGCCGTCTCTTCGCCGTTCCCGGCATGATCCGCGCCTACCGCACCATCGCTGCCGCCCATCGCGGCGAAATCACCGCCGAGGTCACCTCGGCACATGCGCTCGACGAGGCGCAGGAAACTGAACTGAAAGCGGCGCTGAAGAGCGTTACCGGCAAGGATGTGACGATTTCCGTTACCGTCGACCCGTCGATCCTCGGTGGTCTGATCGTCAAGGTCGGCTCGCGCCAGATCGATACGTCTCTTCGCACCAAACTTTCCACCCTTAAGCTTGCACTGAAAGAGGTTGGCTGATGGATATCCGCGCCGCGGAAATTTCCGCAATTCTGAAAGATCAAATCAAAAATTTCGGCAACGAGGCGGAAGTCTCGGAAGTCGGTCAGGTGCTTTCCGTCGGTGACGGTATCGCCCGCGTCTATGGCCTCGACAATGTTCAGGCCGGCGAAATGGTCGAGTTTCCCGGCGGCATTCGCGGCATGGCGCTCAACCTCGAAGCCGACAACGTCGGTGTGGTTATCTTCGGTTCGGACCGTGACATCAAGGAAGGCGACACCGTAAAGCGGACTGGCGCTATCGTTGACGTTCCGGTCGGCCCGGAACTGCTCGGCCGCGTCGTTGACGCGCTCGGCAACCCGATCGACGGCAAGGGCCCGATCAATGCCGCCAAGCGTTCGCGCGTTGACGTCAAGGCTCCCGGCATCATTCCGCGCAAGTCGGTTCATGAGCCGATGTCGACCGGCCTCAAGGCCATCGATGCGCTCATCCCGGTTGGCCGCGGCCAGCGCGAGCTCGTCATCGGCGACCGCCAGACCGGCAAGACCGCCATCATTCTCGACACGATCCTGAACCAGAAGGCCATTCACGATAATGGCCCTGACGGCGACAAGCTTTATTGCGTCTACGTCGCTATCGGTCAGAAGCGTTCGACCGTCGCCCAGTTCGTGAAGGTTCTGGAAGAGCGCGGCGCGCTGCAGTATTCGATCATCGTTGCTGCTACCGCTTCCGACCCGGCTCCGATGCAGTACCTCGCTCCGTTTGCCGGTTGCGCCATGGGTGAGTACTTCCGTGACAACGGCAAGCACGCTCTCATCGGCTACGACGACCTTTCCAAGCAGGCCGTTGCCTATCGTCAGATGTCGCTTCTGCTGCGTCGTCCTCCGGGCCGCGAAGCTTATCCGGGCGATGTTTTCTACCTCCACTCCCGTCTTCTCGAGCGCGCTGCAAAGCTCTCCGACGAAATGGGCGCCGGTTCGCTGACGGCTCTGCCGGTTATCGAAACCCAGGGTAACGACGTTTCGGCCTTTATTCCGACCAACGTGATCTCGATCACCGACGGCCAGATCTTCCTTGAAACCGACCTGTTCTATCAGGGCATTCGTCCGGCCGTTAACGTCGGTCTGTCGGTTTCGCGCGTTGGCTCCGCCGCTCAGATCAAGGCGATGAAGCAAGTTGCCGGCTCGATCAAGGGTGAACTCGCCCAGTATCGCGAAATGGCCGCCTTTGCCCAGTTCGGTTCGGACCTCGACGCTTCCACACAGCGCCTGCTCAACCGCGGCGCCCGCCTGACCGAGCTTCTGAAGCAGCCGCAGTTCTCTCCGCTCAAGACGGAAGAGCAGGTCGCGGTGATCTTCGCCGGTGTCAACGGTTACCTCGACAAGGTTCCGGTCGCACAGGTCGGCAAGTTCGAGCAGGGTCTGCTTTCCTACCTCCGCTCGGAAGGCAAGGCGATCCTCGACACCATCCGCACGGAAAAGGCTATCAGCGACGATACCAAGGGCAAGCTCAAGGGCGCTCTTGATAGCTTCGCCAAGTCTTTCTCGTAATCAGGGCTCTTTTACTCGGACGGATAACGGATGCCTTCACTAAAGGATCTGAAAAACCGCATTGCCTCCGTAAAGGCGACGCAGAAGATTACCAAGGCGATGAAAATGGTCGCCGCGGCGAAGCTTCGGCGCGCCCAGGAAGCTGCGGAGGCCGCCCGGCCTTATTCTCAGCGCATGAGCGCCGTTCTCGCCAATATCGCCAAGGCGGTCGAGGCGGACGTTGCTCCGGCGCTGATGACCGGCACCGGCAAGGACGACGTGCATTTGCTCGTCGTCTGCACGGCTGAACGTGGCCTTTGCGGCGGTTTCAACTCGCAGATTTCCCGTTTTGCCCGCGATCATGCCCGCAAGCTGATTTCGGAAGGCAAGACGGTCAAGATCATCACGGTTGGCAAGAAGGGTTACGACAGCCTTCGCCGCGAATTTGCAGCCAACATCATCGAGCGCATCGAACTGCGCGACGTGAAGAAGGTCGGTTTTGAAAATGCCGACCAGATCGCCAAGAAGGTGATCTCGCTCTTCAACGCCGGTGAGTTCGATGTCTGCACGCTGATCTATTCGGAATTCAAGTCCGTCATCAGCCAGATCCCGACCGGCCTGCAGCTCATTCCGGCCGCAACGCCTGTTGTGGAAGAGGATGCCGCGACGCAGAACGCCGTCTACGAATATGAGCCGGATGCGGCTTCTATTCTGGAAGACCTTATTCCGCGCAACATTTCGGTTCAGGTTTTCCGGGCTCTGCTCGAAAACGTCGCCGGTGAAATGGGCGCCAAGATGAGCGCGATGGACAATGCAACGCGCAATGCCGGTGAGATGATCAACAAGCTGACGCTGTCCTACAACCGTCAGCGTCAGGCTCAGATCACCAAGGAACTCATTGAAATCATTTCGGGCGCGGAAGCGCTCTGAGGTAAGGAAAGAGGGTAAGGATAATGGCTAAGGCAGCTACCCCCAAGAAAACCGCAGCGGTGAACGGCGCGGGCAAGGTTACCCAGGTTATCGGCGCTGTTGTCGACGTGGCGTTCGAAGGCGAACTGCCTCCGATCCTGAACGCGCTCGAAACCGAGAACAATGGCAACCGCCTCGTTCTGGAAGTCGCGCAGCATCTCGGCGAAAACGTCGTTCGCACGATCGCCATGGACTCGACCGAAGGTCTGGTTCGCGGTCAGGGCGTCGTCAACACGGGTGCGCCGATCGAAGTTCCGGTCGGTCCCGAAACGCTCGGCCGCATCATGAACGTCATCGGCGAGCCGGTTGACGAAGCCGGTCCGATCACCACGGCCAAGAAGCGCGCCATCCACCAGGACGCGCCGTCTTACGTCGAGCAGTCGACGGAAGCACAGATCCTCGTCACCGGCATCAAGGTCGTCGACCTTCTGGCTCCTTACGCCAAGGGCGGTAAGATCGGCCTGTTCGGCGGCGCCGGCGTTGGCAAGACGGTTCTCATCATGGAACTCATCAACAACGTCGCCAAGGCGCACGGCGGTTACTCGGTATTCGCCGGTGTTGGTGAACGTACCCGCGAAGGTAACGACCTCTATCACGAAATGATCGAGTCGAACGTCAACAAGCTCGGCGGCGGCGAAGGTTCCAAGGCAGCACTCGTTTACGGCCAGATGAACGAGCCGCCGGGCGCCCGCGCTCGCGTCGCTCTGACTGGTCTGACGATCGCTGAAAACTTCCGTGACGAAGGCCAGGACGTTCTGTTCTTCGTGGACAACATCTTCCGCTTCACGCAGGCTGGTTCGGAAGTGTCGGCTCTGCTCGGCCGTATTCCTTCGGCCGTGGGCTACCAGCCGACGCTCGCAACGGACATGGGCCAGATGCAGGAACGCATCACCACCACGACCAAGGGTTCGATCACCTCGGTTCAGGCCATTTACGTTCCCGCCGACGACTTGACCGACCCGGCTCCTGCAACTTCGTTCGCGCATCTTGACGCAACGACGGTTCTGTCGCGTTCGATCGCTGAAAAGGGTATCTACCCGGCTGTTGACCCGCTCGACTCCACCTCGCGTATGCTTGACCCGATGATCGTCGGCGAAGAGCACTATGAAGTGGCTCGTAAGGTTCAGTCGACCCTGCAGCGCTACAAGGCTCTCCAGGACATCATCGCCATCCTCGGCATGGACGAACTGTCGGAAGAAGACAAGCTGACGGTTGCCCGCGCCCGCAAGATCGAGCGTTTCCTGTCGCAGCCGTTCTTCGTTGCTGAAGTCTTCACCGGTTCGCCGGGCAAGCTCGTCGCTCTCGAAGACACGATCAAGGGCTTCAAGGGCCTGGTCAACGGCGAGTATGACAACCTGCCGGAAGCTGCTTTCTACATGGTCGGTTCGATGGAAGAAGCCATCGAAAAGGCAAAGAAGCTGGCTGCCGAGGCTGCCTGATCATGAATTGGCGGGCGCGTGGCTCTAGCCGCGCGCCCTGCCGACAATGGTGGCGAACCGGAACGGCTTTCGCCTGCGTTGTAAAAGACAAGTCCGTGACGCCCGCGTAATTGAAAAGAAGTGAATAGCCATGGCTGACAGTTTCAAATTCGATCTCGTTTCCCCGGAGCGTCTGCTCGTTTCCGAAACGGTTACGGAAGTCGTCATCCCGGCTACGCTGGGTGAGATGACCGTTCTGGCCAATCATGCGCCGACGATGACCACGATCAAGCCGGGTCTGGTAACGGTGAAGTTCGCTTCCGGCGAGACGCATAAATATGTCGTCTTCGGCGGTTTTGCCGATATTCTGCCGACCGGCTGCACGCTTCTTGCCGAATCCGCCGTTTCGGCCGATGACATGTCCCCCGACACGCTGCAGAAGCGTATCGATGCGGCCAAGGCCGAAATCGAAGAGGGCAATCATCACCACGAACATCTGACCAAGCTTGAAAAGCACCTTTACGAACTGACGAACCTGCATGAGGTTCTCGTCGCTGCTTGAAAGCACCGGGCGGGTTCGAAAGAATGACTGCCCACAAAAAACCTAAAGCAGAAAGCGGCCGCTTCGGTCGCTTTTTTGTTTTTGGGCTGTTACCTCCCCATATCAGGCGAAGCATGGCTGCTTTCGCATAGAAACCCGTCACCTGGCCTGGTCGGAGCTTCCGAATGGCGTTGGCGGGATTACATCAGTGATGGACGTGCGGAAAATGGGTGAGGCAAGCAGCGCCTTCAACGGGCGCACCCGGGAAACCGATTCCGATTTTCAGGGCTTTCGGTTAGATGTGATAACCGGGAAGAAATGCTGCTTTCAGATCGTGAGAGAGACGAAGCGGATTTTCGTCATGGAGGAGTGATCGGCGTGTCGGCAAAGGCAAGTTACCGAAGGGTCGCAAGAACCGCTTTGCGCGAAGGGGCCATAGTGGAGGGCGAGAGGGCGGTGCCGGAGGAGGTGCCGGTTGCCTTTTCCTATGGCGGCAGCACCCATGCCGTGATGATGGCCAGCCCGGCCGACCTTGTCGATTTCGCGGTCGGTTTCAGTCTTACTGAAGGCATCATATCCACAAGGGCGGAAATCCGTTCCATCGAGGTAATCGAGGCCGGGCAGGGCTTTGATGTTCAGGTGGATTTGCAGGATGCCAATGCGGATGCGCTGAGGGCAAGACGGCGGCATATGGCAGGCCCCGTCGGCTGCGGTCTTTGTGGCATTGAATCCATAGAACAGGCGGTCCGTGTGGTACCGGAGTTGAGCGGCGTGGAAGTCTCCGTTAACGGAGATGACATCGTTGCCGCGGTGAAAGCGCTGAATGAAGCGCAAAGCCTCAATCGCGAAACGAGGGCAGTTCACGGCGCGGGTTTCTACAATCCTCAAAAAGGGCTGCTTGCTGTCCGCGAAGATGTCGGCCGCCACAATGCGCTCGACAAGCTCGCAGGTGCGGTCGTCAATGCGGACCTATCGCCCGATACGGGCATTGTGGTGGTTACCAGCCGACTGTCGGTGGAAATGGTCCAGAAGACGGCCATTCTTGGCAGCCCCATTCTGGCGGCGATCTCCGCGCCTACCGCGCTTGCCATCGAAACGGCCGAGAGTTCGGGTGTCACACTTGTGGCGCTGGTGAGAGGTGAAGATTTTGAAATCTTCACCCGGGCGGATCGTATCATCCTATAACGCTGAGGCCGCCGTTTCCCGGCGGCCTTCCGGCTTCTGAACGGGCCTAGAATTCCGCCCATTCCGCCGCTGCGTTTCCGTGAGGCCTTGGCGCGGCGGCATATCGAGGCTGCGGCGCGGGAAGTCTGGTGACGACGGCAGGCTTTTTGTCCGCCGGGCGGGCGGGTGATGCTGATGCTTCGTGTGATATTCTGAACTGCCGCAGCAACTCGTGCAGATTTTCCGCCTCGGTGGCGAGGCCGTGGCTGGCGGCAGTGGTTTCCTCCACCATGGCGGCGTTTTTCTGGGTGGCCTGATCCATGACGTTGACGGCCTGATTGATTTCGCTGAGGCCATTCGCCTGTTCGCGCGAGGCTTCGACGATCGCCGAGACATTGGTGTCGATCTCGCTCATCTGCGACTGGATATCGCGGAGCGCGCCGCCGGTTCTGCCCACCAGATCCACACCGTTGGCGACCTGCTCGCGGGAGGTGTTGATGAGGGATTTGATTTCCTTGGCGGCAACGGCGGATCGCTGTGCGAGTTCGCGGACCTCCTGCGCCACGACGGCGAAACCTTTGCCAGCGTCGCCAGCCCGGGCGGCTTCGACACCCGCATTCAGGGCCAGAAGATTGGTCTGGAAGGCGATGTCGTCAATGACGCCGATGATGTTGGTGATTTCACCCGAGGAACGGGAAATCGCGTCCATGGCGGAAATTGCCTGCTGGACGATATCGCCGGAATGTTCGGCATGTTCTCTCGTTCGTAACACCAGCTTGCCGGCCTCGCCGGCGCGCTGGCTGGCATCGGTAACGGTGGTGGTGATTTCCTCTAGCGCGGCTGCGGTCTCTTCCAGCGAGGCGGCCTGCTGTTCGGTGCGCTGCGAAAGCTGATCGGCGGCGATGCGGATTTCACCGGAGCCCGAAGCGATTGTCGAGGCATTGTGGGCGATGGTCTGCATGGTGGCCTGTAGCTTGGCGACGACTTCGTTGAAATCCGCGCGCAGCTTTTCCATACTGGGCACGAAGCTGTTGTCGAGGCGCTGCACAAGATCACCTTCGGCGAGCGCCCTCAGGGCATCGGCAAGCACACTGATGGCGCTCATGCGCGGCGTGACATCCGTGGCGAATTTCACCACTTTGACCACCTTACCCGCCTCGTCCAGCACCGGATTATAGGCGGCCTGGATCCATATTTCCTTGCCGTTCTTTCCGTATCGGACAAATTCATCCGAGATGAATTCCCCTGCCGCCAGTCGCGGCCAGAAATTGCCATAGGCAGGCGATGCGGCATAGGCCGGGTCGCAGAACATGCGGTGATGCCTGCCCTCGATTTCCTTGAGGTCGTAATTCACCGTGGCGCAGAAATTCGGGTTGGCGGTGATGATGGTGCCATCCGGGAAAAACTCGATGGTGGCCTGCGAACGGGAGAGCGCCTCCAGCTTGCCCGCATCGTCCACGGCCCTGATTTTCTTGGCGGTGATGTCGGTGGCGATCTTCACGACCTTATAGGGTTTGCCGGAACGGAAAACCGGGTTGTAAGAGGCCTCGATCCAGATAACCGAGCCGTCCTTGCGGATACGGCGATATTCCCTGGCCTGGAACTCGCCACGGGCGAGAGACTCCCAGAATTCCTGATAGGCCCGCGACCCGGCAAGCTCGCTGTCGCAGAAGATGCGATGGTGCTTGCCGACGATCTCGGTGAGATCATAACCCAGCGCCGTGCAGAAATTTTTATTCGCGGTGAGGATATTACCCTTGAGATCGAATTCTATGACCGCCTGCGATCTCGATATGGCATCGAGCATATTTCTGTTATCTGCGCTTTTCCCTAACCCCAGCATTATACGTCCCCCAAAAACGGCCCACGGCGCGGCGAGCCCCGCACAGGATATGCGGTCCACGTCGTATCATGTTGAACAACGAACAGGTTTGCCGCCGAAGGCAGCAATGCAGGCACTTCCGTCTCTTCGCCTCGGTCAGGTATCGGGCCAGCGTGATATTCGTGCCGGCGCGATACTGTTCCACGGCCTTTAATATTAGATATCCATAATATTAAAATGTTCTTATTTAATAAGACGAGGTAACGAGGAAAAACAAAACCGCCGGGCGAGTGCTCCGGCGGTCTGGATTGATCGATACTCTTCTTGTGGCGTGGCCAGCCGAAAAGGCCTGATTAGGCCGCGAGATCTTCCGCTTCGGTTCCCTTGAACATTTTCGCAAGGTTCAGGAAGCAGATCATGCCGTGTTCGTTGGCAATGATGCCTTCCGAATAGGACTTGTCGAAAGATGCCGAGATTTCCGGAACCGGCTGAACCTGGTTTGCCGGGATCGTCAGAATGTCGGAAACGCGGTCGACGAGCATGCCGATGACCATGTTGTGCACTTCCGCCACCACGATGGCGCTTCTCTCATTGGCAACGGTGCTCTTCATGCCCAGCTTGTGAGCCAGATCGATGATCGGAATGACAGAGCCGCGCAGGTTCATGACGCCGATGACGTCTTTCGGCGCGTGGGGAATGGGCGTAGAAGGCGCCCAGCCGCGAATTTCGCGGATGGTCGTCGTCTTCACGCAGAATTCCTGATCATGCAGGCGGAACGCGATGATTTCGAGCGTCTCACCGCCAAAATTGGTAGAGTTAATCATTGCCATCAGAATTCTTCCCAATGCTCGCTGTGGAGGCCGGCGCAAGTGCACCGACACTTGCATATGCGGATTTGGCGTTCTGCCTGGTGCCTGAACAGCCGGAAACAATATTTCCGTCTTCAATGGATGATTTGTATCATCAGATGGTTTCGCAAACCTAAATGCGAAGCGGCGCTGGAGTGTTTTCGCTTTTCTTCGAAACGCGAAAATACTCTCTTTGATTTTACGCATTGTCCGGACGTAAAAACCGCCACGTACTTTTACTGGGAATGCTAATATTCCTTCTCGTAAAATATACCGGCTGCGCCTTCGCCATCGCCGCCTGCTTCCCCGCGTAGCTTCACACCCCGTCCGACATCGAGGTTGATGATGGCTTTTGCGCCGGATTCGCCGCTTTGCTGCAGCTCGAGATAGGTTCTTTCGTTCAGATATTTACCGGCGGAAACACGGGCCTGCCCTTCGGAATCGGTCGAAATATCGAGATCGTCGACGCCGAGATTGCTTCTGAGCTTGTCGAACAGCGAAGTGGAACGCCCGCCGGCCAACTGGGCGGCGGCATCGGCCAGCCTTGCGATTTGCAGAGCCGAGAGTTTCGACATGGACTGGCCGAAGATCAGCTGCGCCATAACTTCATCCTGCGGCAGGGCGGGTGCCGAGGAGAAGGCAAAGGTCGGATCGTTGGCGTTGCCGGAAACGGCCACCGTGATGGTCGTCGAGCCGACCGTCGAGTCGGCCTTCATATCGAGGACCGGAACGAGGCCGCCGCCGAAACTGATATTGCCGGTAGTGAAATCGAGGCGGCGAGTGAGGATTTCGAGCCGCCCACGGCGCATTTCGAAGCCGCCGGAAATGACGGGAACGGCTGCCGTGCCACGGATCGTCAGATTGCCCGTGAGTTCCGCATCGATGCCGCGTCCGCGTACGAAGATGCCGCTCGGTGCGTTCACCTGCAGATCGAGATTGATGGTGGACGAGCTGCCGCTGCCGCCCTGATCAGACCCGAGCGCCTTGGCCTGCGCGCGTACCTTCGGCGGGGCGTTCTTGTGCTTGACATCGATCTCCGTCAGCGAGGCCGGAAGCTTTTCCGGAATGGTGATGGCGCTTCTGTCCAGCGTCAGGTTGCCGCCCAGCACGGGGGAATTCAGCAGCGGGCCTTTCAACGTCAGCGTGCCGCTTACCACCGTCGTCACCAGCGTGCCGTCATTATAACCGGCGCGATTAAGCGTGATCGATATATCGGCGGGGAAACCCGAACCACCGGCTATGCCGACGCTGCCGGTTCCAGAGATCGTTCCGCCGCCCGCCAGCTTGCCCGTCAGTCGCGAAATGACGGCGCGGTCACGGTCGAAGGTGATGGTGGCGCCCAGATCGTTGATGGTCAGGTTTCGGCGCACGTCGGTCAGGCGCGTACCATCGGTGGTGATGCTGCCGGTAACGACAGGTGCGGAAGCGCTGCCGGAAATCTTCACGTCGATGGCGGCGGTGCCGTCCACATCGAGGCCCTGCGCCGCGGTTTGCGCCGCGACGGCGGAGAAGGGCAGTCTGCCGGAAAACGCCATGGAAAGCGGACGATTGCCGGCGATACCGAGCGAGCCGCCGCCGGACAGCGACATGCCGCCCTGGCCGGATACATTGGTGTCGATCTGCAAGGTGCCGCCCGCAAAGCGGCCGTTCGCCTTGATGCCGAGCGCGGCGAGGCCTGCCGCACGTGTATGCGCGACCTCGGCATTGGTCCAGTTCAGATTGTAGTCGACCGCGGGATTCGATGCCGCACCCTTGGCGCTCACCGTGCCGGAGATGCTGCCTGCCGCATCCAGTCCGGTGGCGAAGGCATTTGCGAGACTGGCGGGCAGCGAACGGATATCGGCATTGATGTCGAGCGTCGACCCGGCGCTACCGTTGACCTCGACGCGCCCTTCACCCGTGATGATGGTCAGATCTGAGATACGGGCCGCGCCGTTCTGAATGGCAATGATGCTCGGTTTTTCAAGGCGAACCGCAATGCCCTTGGGGGCGGCGGAAAAGGCGTCGACGCGCACTGTCATCGGCGATCCGCCGGTCTCAGCGCTGCCTTTTACCACCAGCGGCGCATTGTCGTAACGGCCATTGACGTCGAACTGGGTCGTCGTGCCGGAATGGCCGATGGTGGCATTCAGGCCTGATATCGCGGCGGCGCCGGCATTGACGCTATCGGCGCTGACCTTGCCATTGATGGCGAGAGCCTGAAGATCGTCGATGGAAATATCGGCGGCGAGTTTGGAGATCGTTGTTGTGCCCTGGCGGATGCTGTTGCCATTGGCCTTGATCGTCGCGGCAATCCGGCCATTGGTGTTGCTCAGGGCGATGTCGCCGGCAATATCGCCATCCGCCTGCTGCGCGGCGAGGGCCGCGAGCAGGGCAAGATCGGGGAAATTGAAGGAGAGATTGCCCGATGGCAGGAATTGCTGCGAGAATTGCAGCTGCCCGTTCAAGATATTCCGGCCTACGGCCACGTGCAGCTCGGGGATGGCCGTGCCGTTTTCGGTCTGCACCACATCGGCATTGGCGTCGATCTTCTGTCGGTCGAGACTGCCGCTGGCGGTGAGCTTTGCCTGAGGCGCGGCGGGATCGGCCTTGCCCGTTGCATTGACCTTCAGCGATTCGAGTGTTCGCCCGGCAAGGATTGCGCTTTCGGAACTCAGGGTGACGTTGAAATCCGGTGCTGTTAGCGCGCCGCTGGCTTCGATTGCAAAATCGGCGATGCCCTTCGCCTGTGGCGTCAGTTTTTCAAGAGCGGGAAATTTACCCATCACGCTGGCGCTCAATGCATCGTTTTCGAGGCCGACATTGCCGGTTGCTTCGATGGTTCCCGACTTGACGACGAGGTTTTCAAGGCTGGTGCGTCCGCCGATGGTCACGTCGATATCGCCCTGGAGGGCGATGGTGGTGTCGAATTTTTCCGCGAGAGCCGGTGGAAGGGTGGCGGGCAGCGCGAAGAGCTGCACACTGGAGGTCAGGCGGTTGGCGGCGAGATCGAAACTGCCGTTCAGCGTTCCACCGACACTGGCGCTTTCCAGCGTTGCGCCGTCGAAGCCGATGGCGGAAGAGGTGAGGCTGAGCGGCGCCTTGATGGTGAGGGGCGCCCGCACCAGCCGGTCGATATCGGGGCTGACGAAGGAGGATTGCGCCACGGACAGCACCGTCGCGATCGTGCCGCTGCGATTGGCGATGTTGAGATCGGCGCTCTCGGCCGTCAGCTTGACGTCATCGAGCCTGCCTTGCGGCAGGGAAAGGCTGCGCAACGATACCGTCGTGTTGAGATGCGCAGCGTCTGCACCGCCCTTGAGGGAAAGATCGAGGCCGTTGATGAGGGCCTGAATCTCGCCATTCTCCAGCGGCCAGCGAAAATCCACTGGGCCGGCGGTGCCGATGAGATTGGCGGCGAGATCGTTCTGACCGTTCGGATCGACCGTGCCTGACGCCGTCAACAGCAGGGTGCCGGTCTCCAGCGTGCTGCTGCCGATTTCGATGCGGCCCTGCGGCGAAAGGGTTGCATTTGCGTCGAGCTTTGTCTCGCCAGCAAAAAGCTGACGGAAGGCTGGGGGCAGAAGCAGATCGGGCTGGCCACCGCCTGCAATTTCGATACGGCGGGTGCCATCATCTGCAAGAAGGTGGCGGCCGGTGACGTTGACGACAGGGTTGCCGGCGACATTGCCGCGCAGTGTGCCCGTCCAGTTGGAAAGCGGGCCTTCGCCGTTGAGGTCTATCGCCACCGCAGGTGTTCCCGGAAGAGAAAGCAGCGTGGCGAGAAGACCGCCTTCGGGCTCCTTCATCTCCGCTTTCAGCTTCAGGACATTCTCATTCGGAAGGAAGGCGATGTCGGCATTAACCTCCGCATCCGGCGCATTGAGCCGATGGGCGGTGAGCGATAGCCGCATATCGTCCTGGGCAGCCGTCAGGTTGCCTTCCGCGTTCAGATCGAAGGGACGGCCGAGAAGCGATTGGCCAAGGCTGATATCTGGAAAGCTGAACTTGTCGACGGCGATTTCGATCGGCAGCGAGGAATTGCCGGAGCTCTTGGTCGATGTCTGCTCCGGGGCAAGCGGTTTGCGCTCGACATCGATCGATCCGGCCGAGACCCGGTCGGCATGGAAGGTGCCGGCAAGCAGCGAGAGCGGCGACCAGTCGACGGCGATCTGGTTCACGCGGGCATAGGGTCCCTGCCGGTCTGAAAGCGTGACATTGTCGAGCCGCAGGCGGCCGGTCAAAAGGCCGCTCGGGGGCGAAATCTCGATTACCTGATCGGGCGTGGAAACGAGCGATGAAATCTGCTTTGCGGCAATTCTTGCGCCCATCGGGGTAAAACCGACGAACAGAACCGCAAGCAACACCAGCACCACGCCGCACAAAGCAGCGTAGCCCAGCCATTTCAGCAATCGAATCAACGTTTTCATAAAGGGTAATCTACACTCTGTTGCAAGGGTGTTCGACTGCGGCGTTTAAAAAGACTGACCGATGCCAGCATAAATGCCGAAACTGTTGCCGCCATCGTATTTGTCGAGCGGCATGGCGACATCGAGACGCAGAGGCCCGAAGGGGGTCGCGTAACGCAGGCCGATACCGGCGCCAGCCCGGATATCGGAAAAATCGGGTGCCACGTCTTCCGAAACCACACCCGCATCGATGAAGGGGACGATGCCGATCGTATCGGTGACCTTGATGCGGGCCTCAACGGAGCCGACGACATAGGAGCGGCCGCCCGTCGCGTCGCCGGCGGCATTATAGGGCGATATTTCCTGGTAGCTGTAGCCGCGTACCGATCCGCCGCCGCCGGCGTAAAAGCGCCTGGTGGTGGGTATGTCCTGCAGATCGCTGCCGCCGACCAGCACGCCGCCGGAAAGCTTTCCGGCCATGATCAGCCGGTCCTCGGCGCCAAGCCCCTTGTAACCCGAAATGGAGCCTTCGAAAGAGGAAAAGAAGGTGCCGTTCAGCGCTTCATAGCTGGGCTTGGCGGCCAGCGAGGCGCGAAAGCCTTCGGTCGGGTTCAGCTTGTCGTCGCGTGTATCACGAACAAATTCCAGCGGGATGGAGGTGGTGAGATATTCGTTCTTGCCGAATGCGTCTTCCGTATCGGCCCATTGCACCTCAAGGCCGGCTGCGGCTGTATCGGTATCGTTGAGCTCGTAGGCGAAACCGGCTGTGCCCGTCACTGTCTTGGCGTCATATGTATCGGGGTGTTCGGTCTTGGCAATCAGGCTGGTCTTGAAGGTGGTGCGCGGATTGAACATGCCGGGCTTGGTGAAAGTGATGCCCGCCGAATAATCCATGCCTTCGACGCTCGATGCCTCTGCGATGCGCGAAACCGAACCTTCGATCCGCAGCGATTCCGCCTGTCCGAACAGGTTGCGGTGGCCCCAATAACCCTGCAGGCCGATGCCTTCCGTGGTGGAATATTGCGCGCCGACGCCGAAATAGCGGTGCTTGCCTTCCGAGACCTCGATGGTAAGCGGAATGGTGCCGTCGCGCGCCAGCGTTCCCGCTTCCTTGATGGTCAGGCTGGAAAAGACGCCGAGCTGTCGCAGCCGGTCGGCGGCCTTGCGCAGTTTTTCCGGCGAATAGGGCTCGCCGCCATTGAGGCGCGAATAACGGCGGATAAAATCGCCATCGACGGTTTTTTCACCCGTAACGGTCACCGTGCCGAGGGGCGCCACGGGACCGCCTTCGGCCGCCATGGTAATGTCCACCGTATTCGTCGCGTGGTTGGCGACGGCCTCGCGTTTCGTCAGCTTCGCAAGCGGACGGCCTTCGGCCTTCAGATCATCGATCAGCTTGTTGCCGGCGCGGATGATGGCGAGAGAACCCGCGTCGCCGCCGGTCGTCAGGCCATATTCCTCAAGGTTGCGGCCGGTGACATCGCCTTCAAGCCTGACATTGCCGAGTTTGAAGACCGGGCCGGGTGTAACCGTGATGACCACGGGTACCGGAGCGGAATGATCGAACACCGGATTGGGCGGGAGGCTATCCACATCCTTGCCGGCCACCGTGACCTTGACGATGCCGCCATAACGGGCGTTTTCATAAAGCGCCGCGATCAGCCTGTCCCGGTCGTCTCTCGCCTTTATCAGAAGGCCAAGATCGCCGGAGGCCGGCTTGTCCTTGTCGGCAAGAAGAAGCGAACTGTTTTCCAGGCTGTCTTTCAGGGACTTATCGGCGTCCGCGGCATCGAGCGTGACGGCGTATTTGACGGGGTTGATAACCTCGACCTCCGCTTCTTCCGAACCCCAGAGGCGCATGCCGAACAGTTTGAAGGCAAAGGCATCACGGGTAAACGCCGGATACAGGGCGAACGTCACAGCAACCGCAAGTGCGGTGCCAGCTTTCCGATACGCAATACCTGTCTTCGGGTTAGTTCGTGTTCTTCGCATAAGCTGCTTTATGGTTGAGCCTTTATTGTCGCCCTAACCCGTTTCCTGTCCGTTAACATTGCAATTTAATCATAAATAAACGGCTTTGAGGACCCTTGCGCTTGTGTTTTGCCGCCCAAAACGCAAAAAGCCCCGGGTGACCGGGGCTTCTGTGCAACGGTATTTCGCGAAGCGATTAGCGGCAACGCGCCGTGTAACGCTGACCGTACTGGTCGCGATAATAGCAATAGCCCGGTTCGGAAGCATTGCCGATTAGGGCACCGCCCACACCGCCGATTGCCGCACCCACTGCCGCGCCACGAACGTTGCCCGTGATAGCGCCGCCAAGGACAGCACCGGAAACGGCGCCGATCGAAGCTCCCTTTTCGGTCTGCGTGCAGCTTGCGAGCGACAGGCCGACCAGCGCAAATATGATTGCCTTTTTCATGAAACTCTCTCCAACGTTACAATGAGCTCTTGTGGCTCGGTAGGCGTCCCATATTTATCTGCGGCGACTGCTACCTCCGACCGCCACAGATAACTAACAATTCGATGTCGTTTAGGGAAGCCTCCTGTTTCGGGGATTCCGCCGAGCGTAAATCGATTGTGTGCCAGACAACGGCGCGGCGCAAAAAAGGTTCCAAAAATCCGAGTTTTTTGATGTGAATCAATTTTGTACTTTTCATCGGGTTCTATAAACGGTTTATTGGAATGGTTCAAAACAACGGCGAATTGACGCAGACTCGGTTAATGTGGCCCGCAAGGGTTGACGGTCCCGGTGTCGAGGCAGAAAACGATCTGGTCAATTCTGGAGCATGGCATGGACTTCGAGGCATTTTTCACGACGGAACTGCAAAGCCTGCATTCTGAGGGACGCTATCGCGTTTTTGCGGATATCGAGCGCCAGCAGGGCAATTTCCCCCGTGCGACACGGTATAACGCCAATGGCGAGCGCAAGGATGTGACCGTCTGGTGCTCCAACGACTATCTCGGCATGGGCCAGAACCCGAAAGTCATCGAAGCCATGAAAGCCGCCATCGATCACTGTGGCGCGGGTGCGGGAGGCACCCGGAATATTTCTGGCACCAACCACTATCACGTCCTGCTCGAGCGCGAACTTGCTGACCTCCACGGTAAGGAATCGGCGCTGATTTTCACCTCGGGTTATGTCTCCAACTGGGCCACCCTCGGCACGCTCGGTCAGAAGATTCCGGGCCTGATCATTTTCTCGGATGCACTCAACCATGCATCGATGATCGAAGGAATCCGTTACGGCCGCTGCGAGCGGGTGATCTGGAAACACAACGATCTCGAAGACCTCGAAGCCAAGCTCAAGGCGGCGGATCCGAATGCGCCGAAGCTGATCGCCTTCGAATCCGTCTATTCGATGGATGGCGATATCGCGCCGATCAAGGAAATCTGCGATCTGGCCGACCGTTATGGCGCCATGACCTATCTCGATGAAGTTCATGCCGTTGGCATGTACGGACCGCGCGGCGGCGGCATTGCCGAGCGCGAAGGCCTGATGGATCGCCTGACGATCATCGAGGGAACGCTCGGCAAGGCCTTCGGCGTCATGGGCGGCTATATTACCGGTTCCACGGCGGTCTGCGACTTCATCCGTTCCTTCGCTTCGGGCTTCATCTTCACGACGGCCCTGCCGCCTTCGCTCGCCGCCGGCGCGATTGCGTCGATCCAGCATCTGAAGGCAAGCCCCTTCGAGCGCGCCCGTCATCAGGACCGGGTGCGCAAGCTTCGCGGCCTTCTCGATGCGCGCGGTATTCCGCACATGGACAACCCAAGCCACATCGTGCCTGTCATGGTGGGCGATGCCGCCAAGTGCAAATGGATTTCGGATATCCTGCTCGACAATCACGGTGTCTATGTGCAGCCGATCAACTATCCGACCGTGCCGCGCAAGACCGAGCGCCTGCGCATTACGCCGACGCCGCTGCACAGCGATGCCGATATCGAGCATCTGGTCGGCGCGCTGCACCAGCTCTGGTCGCATTGTGCGCTGGCGCGCGCTGTGGCGTGAGGCCGCAGTTTAGATAAGAGAAGACCGGGCCGCGTTTACGCGGCCTTTTCTTTGGTGGCGATCAATTCGCGGGCGTGACGACGGGCCTCCTCATCCGCTGCGAAGACATCGTCAATCGTGGCGGCGGAGCGGCCGCCATGCATGCGGTCCATGACCGTTTCGACGATCTCGGCCATATCGAGAAAACCGATATTGCCCGCAACGAAAGCGTGAAAGGCGGTCTCTTCGGCGGCGTTCAGGGCGGCGCCCTGCAGACCGCCGCGCTCCAGCGCGGTGCGGGCCAGACGGATCGCCGGGAAACGGGCCTCATCCGGCGCTTCGAAATCGAGCCGCGCCAGTTTTGCGAAATCCAGCCGCTCGACACTCAGATTGCCGCGTTGCGGATAGGTGAGGGCATAAGAAATAGCGGTGCGCATGTCGGGAGAGCCGAGCTGGGCGATATAGGAGCCGTCGGTGTAACCCACCATCGAATGGATGATCGACTGCGGGTGGACGATCACCTCCACCTGATCGGGCCTCAGATCGAAGAGATATTTCGCCTCGATCATTTCCAGCCCCTTGTTGAACATGGAGGCGCTGCCGATGGAGACCTTCAGTCCCATCGACCAGTTGGGATGGGCGCGGGCGATATCCGCCGTGACATTGGCCATCTCCTCGCGCGACCAGGTGCGGAATGGGCCGCCGGATGCGGTCAGCACGATGCGTTCCACGGCCTGCTTATGTTCGCCCGTCAGGCATTGGAAGATTGCGCTGTGTTCGCTGTCGACCGGGATCAGCCTGCCGCCGCCCTGCTTGACCGTGCGCAGAAAAACATCGCCAGCCGAAACCAGGCATTCCTTGTTGGCGAGCGCGATGTCTGCGCCACGCCGTGCGGCTGTAAGAGTAGGTGCAAGGCCGGGGGTTCCGGCAATCGCCGCCATCACCCAGCCGGCATCCGTCGACGCGGCCTCTTCGAGGCCGGATTTGCCTGCCGCAACCTCGATGCCGGTGCCGGCAAGGGCCGATTTCAGCGCTTCGTATTTGTCGTCCTCGGCGGTAACTGCCAGCCGCGCGCCGAATTCCCGCGCCTGCTCCGCCAGAAGCGCGATGTTGCCCGCGCCGGTCAAAGCCGTGATCTCGAACGCGTCGCGGCCACCCAGCTGGCGGACGACATCCAGCGTATTGGTGCCGATCGAACCGGTCGAACCCAATATTGTCAGCTTGCGTGGCATTTCACTGGCATTCGTCATTTTCAGTCCGTCGGTCGTTTCCGGTTCGCACCTCTCGGTGCACGTCGTTTTCCCGAAAACGCCATGCACTTTCGGGCAACATTCCTTAGCCTCTACCCGCGAAAACCAGCCATAACAAGGACAAAGCCGGGGCTATTGTTTTTGCGGAAGGCAAAGCCATATGCAAGAAAAACAATGAGAGGATATCGATGCGACGTTTTCTGGTTTCCAGCGGGTGGATTTTTGCGGCAAGCCTTGTGCTGGTCCTTGTCTTCATTCCTTTTGATCCGCGTCTTTCCGAAAGCGCGCAGGCGCTGCCAGGGGGCGTGGTCTCCTTCAATCGCGCCATTACCGATTTCGGAACCTTCCGCTGGATGCTCTATTCCACCGGCCTTCTGGCGATATTGGCCTATGTCGCCGCACGGGTTTTAAAGGCTCAGACCTATAATGGACGGCTGAGGACGGCATGGCGGCTTCTTAGCTATTTCTTCCTGACGATCGGAACGGCGAGCATTCTCGTCCATACGCTGAAATTCCTGATAGGACGGGCACGGCCGGAGCTTCTGCTGGAAATGGGCGCCTATAGCCTCACCCCATTTACCGGCGACAATCTCTATGAAAGTTTCCCCTCGGGCCATTCGACCGCTGCCGGGGCGTTTTTCGGCGCTTTCGCCATGTTGATGCCGCGCTTCCGCTGGGCGTTTCTCCTGCTTGCCCTTGTCATCGGTGTTTCGCGTGTCATCGTCGGCGCACATTATCCAAGCGATGTCGCCGCCGGGCTTTTGCTGGGCATGTGGACGGCCATGGCCTTCGCCTTTATCTTTGCCCGGTCCGAAATGCTGTTCCGGTTCGATGCGCAGGGCTGGCCGCAGCCGAAGAATGTAAACCTCCCGGCGGCGGATACACGATAAGGACCTCAAGCGGGATGTAAGGGGGAAGGTGATGGAAGAAGCGACAATCGCTCCGGAAAATGACGGCGGGGCCGTTCAGCACATCCGCACGTCCGTCGCCGTGGCCGGCGGCGGGCCGGCTGGCATGATGCTTGGCCTGTTGCTCGCGCGCAGCGGTATCGATGTCGTCGTCGTTGAGAAACACGGGGATTTTCTCCGGGATTTTCGCGGCGACACTATCCACCCTTCAACGCTTGAATTGATGGAGCAACTCGGTTTCATCGATGAGTTCCTGAGCCTGCCGCACACACGTGCACCGAGGCTGAATGCGGTTATCGGCGGCGAGCGTATCACGATAGCGGATTTTTCCCGCCTGCCGGTCCGCCACCGCTTCATCGCCTTTATGCCGCAATGGGATTTTCTCAATTTCATCGTCGGCAAGGCGGGACAATACGAAAATTTCCGATTGCTGATGAATGCGCCGGTGACCGGACTGATCGAGCGCGGTGGCCATATCGGCGGTCTCACGGTCAGCACGCCGGAAGGCATCATCGAGATCGAGGCCGATCTGGTGGTGGGGGCGGATGGGCGAAACTCCACCGTCCGCGAGGTGGCGGGGCTGGAAGTGCAGCGCTTCGGCATTCCGACCGAGGTGCTGTGGATGCGTCTTTCGAAACAGCCCGACGATCCGACGGAAACCATGGGGCATGCCGGGTCGCGGCAGGGTTTCGTCATGATCAACCGGGGCGATTACTGGCAATGCGGTTATGTGGTGCGAAAGGGGTTTTTCGCGGACATAAAGCTACAGGGAATTGAAGCCTTCAGGGACAGGGTTGCGGAAATCTGCCCTTTCCCACGCGAAAGGCTCGATGAGCTCAAGAGCTGGGACGATGTGCATCTCCTCACCGTCCGTATCGACCGGCTGAAGCGCTGGTGGAAACCCGGCCTGATCTGCATCGGTGATGCGGCCCACGCCATGTCTCCCGTCGGCGGTGTCGGCATTAATCTGGCCATTCAGGATGCGGTTGCGGCGGCCAATATACTGGTGCCGGTGCTCGTGTCCGGCCGGGCCATTGCCGATGACGATCTCGCCGCAATTGAAAAGCGGCGATCCTTCCCGACCAAGGCCACGCAATTTCTGCAGCGGATGATGCGTATCGGCGGCAAAAAGGGCCGGGCCGATGCGGAAAAACCGAAAGGACCGCCAGCCTTTGTGCTGGCCATCATGCGGTTTCCGCTTCTTTCCCATTTGACCGGCCGGCTGGTGGGGCTGGGTTTCCGCCGGGAAAAGATAGAGACGGTGTGACGCCGCTCAGGCAGTGCCGGCGGCTTCTTTCTCATATTTCAGCCCGATAACGGCGGATCCGATCAACCCCGGCTCGATACGGCAGATGGCGGGCACGACGAGGGGGCGGTCGAAGCGCCTCAGAATGCGGCTCCTTACCACCTCGTCCAGAGCGGCGAGAAGCGCCTTCGAATTCGAAAGTCCGCCGCCGACCGGCACGATGGTTGCGCCGGTAACGTTGATCACCATTGCCAGAGGCGAGGCGAGAATATCGATAAGGACATCGATGGTTCTTGCGGCCTTCGCATCGCCCGCCTGCCAGGCCGAAATAATATCCTCGCTGCTCATCGCCTGCTGGTGAAGATGCGAATGCAGTTTTTCCATGCCACGGGCGCTGCCGATTGCGTCGATGCAGCCGGTAAGGCCGCAACCGCATTCGAAACGCGGCAGCGAAACCGGCGGATTTCCGGCCAATGTCGCGGCCACCGGCCCATGTCCCCATTCGCCGGCGAAACCGCCGTCGCTGTTGATGAGCTTGCCGTCGATCACCAGCCCACCGCCGACACCCGTTCCGAGGATGACACCGAAGACCACGCGATGACCCCGTCCGGAACCGATTTCCGATTCGGCGATCACGAAGCAATCCGCATCGTTCGATACGATGACGGGAAGGTTCAGCGCCTTTTCCAGCTCGTCCTTCAAGACCCTGCCATGGATGCTCTGAATATTGGCGACAGTGGCCTTGCCGGTGTCGGGATCGATGACGCCGGCAATCGACAGCGACACGCAGGCGGGTGTGCCGCCGCTATTGTCGATGACGGATTTCAGGCCGGCGGCGAAGTCTTCGAAACTGGTCTTGGGCGTCGGGATACGCGGCACGGGCCGAATATCGTCGGGAGCGTAGGCAATCGCGCCCTTGATGGTCGTTCCGCCTATATCGAAACAAACGATCATGATTCAGGCTCCGGAACGGGTGGCATCGTGGATTTTTTCTGCGCCGATCCATGTCGAATGCATCTGAAGGTCGGGTGTCAGCATGACGAAATCCGCATCGAAGCCGGGCAGGAGCTTACCCTTGCCAGAAGCGCCGACCGCCTCGGCGGGATAAGCGGACGCCATTCTCAAGGTCTCGTCCAGCGGTGTGTCCAGCTTTTCATGCATGAAGCGGATGCAGGAGAGCATATCGATATCCGCCCCCGCCAGCGTGCCGTCGGCCAGCGTCAGCCTGCCGCCGTTGCGATAGACGCGCCTGCCGTTCAGTTCGAAACCGTCATCATCCGTGCCGATGGTGGACATGGCGTCGGTGACGAGGAAAATGCGGCCGGGATTATTCTTGGCGCGAAGCGCAATGCCGATTGCTGCAGGATCGACATGGAAACCGTCGGCGATCAGCCCGCAATCCAGCTTGCCGCTCGAAAGTGCCGCGCCCACCAGTCCCGGTTCGCGATGGCCGAGCGGGCTCATGGCGTTGAAGAGATGTGTCACCATGGATGCGCCGGCCTCGGCATAGGCCGCCGCGACGCCAAGGCCCACATCGGTATGGCCGAGGCTGACGACGATGCCGGCCTTGTGCAGCGCTGTGACCTGCGCCTCGGTTACGTTTTCCGGGGCGATGGTTGTCAGCACGAAGGGAAGCTTCGCCTTGCAGCCCGTCAGAACCGCAAGATCGGCCTTTTCCATTTTTCGGATCAGCGCCGGATCATGGGTGCCCTTGCGTGCGACGGAAAGATGCGGCCCTTCGAAATGCAGGCCGAGAAAGCCGGGCACCCCTGCCTTGTGGGCGGCGATGCCGGCTTCGGCGGCTTTGGCCGTGATATCCGGCCGGTCGGTGATGAGAGTGACCATCAGCGCGGTGGTGCCGAATTGCGCATGGGCCGAGCAGATGCGGGCAATGCCTTCCACATTCGGCTCGTTGTTGAACATCACGCCGCCGCCGCCATTGACCTGAAGGTCGATGAAGCCTGGCGCAATGAACAGTCCTTCCGCATCGATGATTTCGGCGTCTGCGGGCACGGACATGCGGTCGACGATGTTGGCAACGTGGCCATCGCCGGTCACGAGCGCTTTGCCATCGTGCCACGCGACGCCATCGAAAATGCGGGCGCCGACAAATGCCTTGCTGCTGCTCATTGGGTTTCCGTCACCTTCTTCAATGCCACGGGCGCATCCGGGTTGAAGCCGCGGGCGCGCGACAATTGCTCGATGAAGCCGTAAAACGGCGCGATCAGCAACAGGGCGTCGGTCAGCGGGTGATTGGTTTCCACAAACGGCAGGGGCTTGGCCGGGCTGCCTTTTGTGGAGGTGACGAAAACACTTGCGCCCTTGCCGGCGAGACCGGCCGCGATATCGGTCACGGAGGTTTCGGCGCGGTCACGCGCGGCAAAAGCGATGACGGGAAATTTCGGTGCGACCAGCGAAACGGGGCCGTGCATGACTTCCGCCGATGAATAGGCCTCCGCGTGGAGTTCGCAGGTTTCCTTGCATTTCAGCGCGGCTTCCGCGGCAATGGCCAGCGCCGGACCGCGGCCCAGCATATAGAGCGATTCCTCGCCCTTGACCGCTTCGCCGATCTGGCTCCAGTCGAGTGCGATGGCCTTGGCGAAATTCTGCGGCAGGGCGCTGACGGCTTTGGCGAGCAGGCTGTCTTCCGTCCATTCGGCAAGGATTGCGAGGCCGGCGACGATGGAGTTGACGAAAGATTTGGTTGCGGCCACCGCTTTTTCAGGGCCCGCCTGGATATTGATGGCGTGATTGGCAGCATCGCCGAGCGGTGAGGGCAGGGTGTTGACCAGCGAGAAGGTGAGCGCGCCGCCCTTGCGGGCGCTTTCCGCCAGAGCGACGATGTCAGGGCTTTTGCCCGATTGCGAGACGGCGAAGGCCGCCGCCCGGTCCAGCCGCAGTTTCGTCTGGTAGATGGAGGCGAGCGAGGGGCCGAGCGAAGCGACCGGAAGCCCGGTCTGCAATTCGATGGCATATTTCAGGAAATGCGCGGCGTGGTCGGAGGAGCCGCGTGCAATGGTGACGATAACGGCCGGGTCACGGGCCTTCAGCCTGCCTCCGGCTTCGTGGAAGTCGGCATTGGCATTGTCCAGCAGGCGGGCGACTGCATCGGGAATCTCATCGATTTCCTGGCGCATCAGGGTTGTCATCGTTTCGTGTCCTTGATCAAGAGATTGTCACTCAGGCCCCATCGTCAGTTCGGCGACGAGGTCATAGGCGTCGCTGCGGTACAGCGCGCGGGATATTTCCATGAGGCGCCCGCTTTCCAGATAGGCCATTCGCTGTACGGAAAGCGCTGCCGAACCCGGCGGAACTCCAAGCAGCAATGTTTCCTCATCGGTGAGGTTACGGGCGGAGATGCGCTGAATGGCGCGCACCGGGCGAATGCCATTTTTCTCGAGCTCCAGATAAAGCGAGTTTTCCACCAGTTGCGGGTCAGGCAGGATATCGCCCGGCAGGCTGGTGACTTCGAGTGCGATTGGCTGGTCATTGGCAAGACGCAGGCGCGTGAGCCGCGCCACCATGGCGGATTGGGAAAGGCCGAGCGCCATCATCTCGTCGCCGGTCGGGTGGAACAGGCCTCTGTCCAGCCAGCGGGTGCTCGCCGTCATTCCACGCCGGCGCATGTCCTCGGTAAACGAGGTGAGTTTGGTCAGGGGCTGCTGCATGCGGGTGATGGGCTTGACGACGAAAGTACCCGAACCGTGCCGGCGAACGAGAAGGCCGTCGCGGACAAGATCGTCCACCGCCTTGCGCACCGTGACGCGGCTGACGCAGGCGCTTTCGGCGATATCGCGCTCCGGTGGCAAGGCATCGCCGTGCTTCAGGCGGCCGCCATTGATGGCGTCTTCAATCGTCTGGCGCAGTTTCAGGTAAAGCGGGCCGCCGCCTGATTGCAGGTCGTCCAGATTAAGCGCTGCCCCGTTCATCCATAACCTCTGTCACGATCCATGTGGTCGGCGATATGGCCGGCTCTGGCTATATCATATGCCACGCAATCGGCAATACCAAAATAGAACCATTGCTAGATTTGTACGATTAATCGGTGGTTTTTTCGATATTTTGCCGAATAATAAGGCTGCATGCTTGATATTTTCGCATTAACCAAAAAAATTTTCTCGATAACGGAATTGCTCTGGACGATTGGCATTTTTTTGGTATTGTTTTTGCGTCGGTGGTCGGCGGCGATCCGTTTCGCATCCGTCGCGCAGGGAAAATCGGTTTCCGACTCGCGGCAGCGTTTGCGAAATCGAATTTAGCTTGACCGTTGTGAAAATTAATTTCATCGTGGCAGGAAATTATCGCAGATAACTGGATGGCCAGCACAGAAATGGTCGCTTCTGCGAAAATGAATTACGAATGAACAGGGAACAAAGTTCATGAAGGTGGGAATTATCGGACTCGGATTCCGTCTCGGTTATCTGGGCTACGTTTTTCATGAGATCGACAAGGATTTCGAGATCGTCGGTTACGTCGATCCCGCGCCGGCGGGCCTGCCGGGCCTGCTGGAAAAGGGCATTTCGGCCGGCAAGGCTTACGATAGTCCCGAGGCGCTGATCGCAAACGAAAAATTCGATCTCTTGATGATCGGTTCACCGAACCACATGCATCTGGAACATATCCGTATCGGGCTTGAGGCCGGCTGCACCATCTTCTCGGAAAAACCCATCGTCGTCAGCATCGAGGAGAGCCTCGAGCTTGCCCGGCTGCTCAACAAGCACGGGCATGAGCGGCTGCTCGTTGGTCTGGTTTTGCGTTATTCCCCGCTCTACCGCGATCTGCGCGCCGCGCAGGCCGAAGGCAAGCTGGGCGATGTCGTTTCCATCGAGGCCTCGGAGCATATCCCGCCCTATCACGGCGCATTCTTCATGCGCGACTGGCGGCGTTACGAGAATTATTCCGGCTCCTTCATGCTGGAAAAATGCTGCCACGACCTCGATCTCTATAATGGCGTGGTCGGTGCGCGGCCGCGTTTCGTCTCGAGCTTCGGCGGGCGCAAGAGCTTCACGCCGGCAAACGCGCCGCAGCATGACGGCATCAACGACATGGAGGTTTACCATCGCAAGCCGAGCGGCTGGATGGGCTCCGACAAGGTCTTCGATAGCGACGGCGACATCATCGATTACCAGACGGCGATCGTAGAATATGAGAACGGCGCATCGCTCGCCTTCCATACCAATCTCAACGTTCCCGACGATTTCCGCCGTTTCTGCGTCATCGGCGCCAAGGGCATGGCCGAGGGCGATTTCGTGCGCGGCTTCCTGAACGTGCACAATGCCCGGACCAATGAAAAGACCGTGGCCAAGACCTATTCGGCGGCGACCGCGCTCTCGCAGCATTATGGTGCGGATGAGCAGATGGCCGAGGACGTGATCGCCCATATCGTCAAGGGTGCGGCCCTTCCGGTTTCCGCACTCGATGCGATCGAGGCCGGTATTCTGGCGCTTGCCATGGATGAAGCGCGCCATGGCCGTAAAGTGATCGATCTCAAGCCGGTGTGGGAGGAATACGATCTGGCGCTGCACGGCCAGCCGAAATCCCCCGCCGTGAAATCGGCTTGAGGGGCGCGGCGATGGATGCGAAACGCAGCGCGGTCGTCTTTGCCTGGCTTCTTCTTCTGCCGGCGCTTTTATACATCACGGTTATCGTTGCTTATCCGCTCGTCGATACCTTCATCCTGTCCTTTACCGATGCGTCGCTTAGAAAAACGACGAATTGGGTCGGCTTCATCAATTACGAGAAGATTTTCAACGCGACTTTTGCCGAGGTCATCACGCGGACCTTTATCTGGACGTTCTTTTCCGTCTCGATAAAGATGATCATCGGCACATTCGGTGCGGTCTTGCTGAATTCGGCCGTGCCCGGCCGGGCGCTGTTTCGCCTTTTGACCATGCCGCCATGGATCGTGCCTATGGCTATCGGCATCTTCATGTGGGGCTGGATGTATAACGGCCAGTTCGGCATGATTTCCGGCGTGCTGCAAAATCTCGGGCTTGTGAATGGGCCTGTTGCTTTCCTTGCTTATGGCAACACCGCCTTCTGGGCGACGATCATCACCGACGTCTGGATCGGCGTGCCGATGGTGACGCTCTATCTGCTGGCGGCCATTCAGGCCATTCCGCAGGATCTCTACGAGGCCGCGTGGACAGACGGGGCAAGCCGCTTTTACCGCTTCCGCCGCATCACGCTGCCGCTGATGCTGCCGGCCATGATCACAATGTCGATGATATCGCTGATTTCGACCTTCAATTCCTTCGACATCATCTGGATCCTGACACAGGGCGGTCCGACCGGCCAGACGACGACCATGATCATCGACACGTACAAGACGGCGATCGGCTCCTACAAATACGGTGAAGGTGCCGCGCGCGCCGTGCTGATCTGCATCTTCCTGTCTATCTTCACCTATTTCTACTTCCGCATCACCAGCCGCATCTCGCAGGAGGCCAGCCGATGAGCGACAAGAATGCGATGATCAACCGCTACAGGTGGTATGAAATCGTCGGGATCTATTGCGGCATCGCCGTGTTCCTGACCTTCGTGCTGGCGCCCTTCGTGGAAGGATTTCTGGTTTCGCTGAAACCGCTCAGCCTGCTTTTCTCCTCGCCCTACAAGTTCTGGCCGGAAAACGGTTCCTTCGAGGCTTACCGGACCATGTGGGTCAGCGTTCCGGGCTTTGCCCGCTACGTTTTCAACTCCTTCTTCATCTCCACCATTTCGACCATTATCGTCCTCATCCTGGTGGTGCCGGCCTCCTATGCTTTCGCCCGTTTCGAGTTTCGCGGACGTGGGCAGGTGCTCGGCGCATTTCTGGCGATCAACATGTTTTCGGGCGCGGTACTTCTGATCCCGCTTTACCGGCTGATGCGCAACATGGGTGTGCTGAACACCTATCTGGCGATGATCATTCCCGGCGCGGCCTTCCTGATCCCCACCGCCATCTGGCTGTTGCGCACCTATATGCTGCGTATCCCGCGGGAGCTGGAAGAGGCGGCCTATGTGGATGGCGCGAGCTATTTCTATACCTTCCGCCGGGTGATCCTGCCGCTGGCGATGCCGGGCATCGCCGTCGTCTCCATCACCACCTTCATCGGCGCCTATGCCCAGCAGTTCATCTTCGCGCTCACCTTCAATTCCAAGACCGAATATATGCCGCTGCCCATCGGCCTCTTCGCCTATTTCGGTCGCCAGGAAGTCATCTGGAATGAGTTGATGGCGGCCAGCTTCGTCGGCATTGCGCCGGCCATGGTCGTGATCTTCTTCATGCAACGATATCTCGTCAGCGGTCTTACCGCCGGCGCGGTGAAATAAACAACAACCGGAACGACCACCAAAACGGGAGACTACCTATGGCACTGAAACATTACGGATTGGCGCTCTGCGCTTTCGCATTTGCCGGTTCCACTGCCCTTACGACGGTGACGGCGCACGCCGCCGACAAGGAGATCAGCTGGATCTATTGCGGCGACAAGATGGACCCCATCCATGAGAAATACATCAAGGAATGGGAAGGCAAGAACGAGGGCTGGAAGGTCGTGCCCGAGGTCGTCGGCTGGGCCCAGTGCCAGGACAAGGCGACCACGCTCGCCGCTGCCGGCACCCCGGTCGCCATGGCCTATGTCGGTTCGCGCACGCTGAAGCAGTTCGCGCAGAACGATCTCATCGTTCCGGTGCCGATGACCGAAGACGAAAAGAAGAGCTATTACCCCAACATCGTCGACACCGTGACCTTCGAGGACACGCAGTGGGGTGTGCCGGTCGCCTTCTCGACCAAGGCGCTTTACTGGAACAAGGACCTGTTCAAGCAGGCGGGTCTCGATCCGGAAACGCCGCCGAAGACCTGGGCCGAAGAGATCGCTTTCGCCAAGCAGATCAAGGAAAAGACTGGCATCGCCGGTTACGGCCTGCCCGCCAAGACCTTCGACAACACCATGCACCAGTTCATGCACTGGGTTTACACCAACAACGGCAAGGTGATCGACGGCGACAAGATCACCGTCGACAGCCCGCAGGTTGTTGCAGCGCTGAAGGCCTATAAGGACATCACGCCCTATTCCGTCGAAGGCCCGACAGCTTATGAGCAGAACGAAATCCGCGCCATCTTCCTCGATGGCAAGGTCGGCATGATCCAGGCCGGTTCGGGCGCCGCCACGCGCCTGCAGGAAACCAAGATCAACTGGGGCATCGCCACGCTGCCGCTCGGCCCGGAAGCAAAGGGTCCCGGCACGCTGCTCATCACCGACAGCCTTGCGATCTTCAAGGGAACCGGCGTGGAAGAAAAGGCGACCGAATTCGCCAAATTCATCACCTCGCCCGGTCCGCAGGGCGAATACGAACTGCAGGGCGGCGCGGGCCTCACCCCGCTGCGTCCGTCGCCGAAGGTCGATGAATTCATCGCCAAGGATCCCTTCTGGAAGCCGCTGATCGACGGTATCGCCTATGGCGGTCCCGAGCCGCTCTTCACGGACTACAAGGGTTTCCAGGACACGATGATCGAGATGGTGCAGTCTGTCGTCACTGGCAAGGCAACCCCGGAAGATGCCGCGAAGAAAGCGGCTTCGGCTCTCGAGCAGTATAAATAATCTTTCATGAGCACGGATGCGGGCGCTGGCCGTCCGCATCCGGCAAGTTTCGCCGTGGGAATGCCCTGCGTCTTCCGGGATGCTCTTTCCCCTGTTTTCAACGGTTCCGATCCGGTGTGGCTTTGCTCCTGTTTCGGAACATCTCTGAACGTGGCCAGATGTCGGCCGCTGACGGGAGAGGCAAGTCTTGGGTCAGCTTTATCTCAACAACGTCCGCAAGAACTATGGACATTTCGAAGTCATCAAGGGCGTTCAGCTCGACATCAGGGATGGCGAGTTCGTCGTTTTTGTCGGCCCCTCGGGATGCGGCAAATCCACATTGCTGCGCATGATCGCAGGCCTTGAGGATATTTCCGCCGGTGACGTCGTCATCAATGGCGTGAAGGTCAACGACTTGCCGCCGGTCAAACGCGGCATCGCCATGGTGTTCCAGTCCTATGCGCTCTACCCGCACATGACGGTTTTTGAAAACATCGCTTTTCCGCTGCGCGTCGAGAAGATGGAGGAGGACAAGATCAAGCAGAAGGTCGAGGGCGTCGCCAAGATTCTCCAGCTCGATCAGCGTCTGCAGCAGCGCCCCGGCATGTTGTCCGGCGGTCAGCGCCAGCGCGTGGCGATCGGCCGCGCCATCGTTCGCGAGCCGAAGATATTCCTGTTCGACGAGCCGCTTTCCAACCTCGATGCAGCACTTCGCGCCGATATGCGCATCGAACTCACCAATCTTCACCGGACGCTGAAGGCGACGATGATCTATGTCACCCACGATCAGGTGGAAGCTATGACCATGGCCGACCGCATCGTGGTGCTGAATGCCGGCGAAATCGCCCAGGTCGGTGCGCCGCTCGAGCTTTATCACAAGCCGGCTAACCTCTTCGTGGCAGGTTTCATCGGCAACCCGAAAATGAATTTCCTGAAGGTCGCGTGCAAATCCGTCAGCGCCGAGGGTGTGGCGGTGGAATATGAGGGACAGACGATCACCGTGCCGGTGGAGCCCCGCGCCGGTCTTGAAGGCACGCAGCTGACGCTCGGCATCCGCCCGGAACATACCGGCCTCGAAACGGCCGACCTCAATGTCACGGTCGCGCCCAGCGTGATCGAGCGGCTCGGGGTCAATACCATTGCCTATGGCGTCGCGCCGACGGGTGAGAATTATTGCGCGCTGCTTTCCGGCTCCGCACCTGTGGTCGTGGACGAGCCCATCGTCACCGGTATCAAGGCATCGGATTGCCATCTGTTTGACGAAAGCGGCATTGCGCTGGAGCGGCGCGTCGATCTTTCAGTCCTCAAGTTGATCCAGTAAGGCGCAGGAGCCGGGCCATGTTATCTGTTTTTCCATGCCCGGCTGTTCCTGACGCGATCCGTCCCCGGCAGCATTTTTCCGCCCCTTCCAGACGAAAAAACAACGCCGGGCTTTCGGCCCGGCGTGCGAAGCTTTTCCAGATGTCCGCCGGATCACGGCATGGGGTTGGGCATGTAGCCGGTGAAACCGCTGATCTTCCAGCGTCCCTGATGCAGCCGGCAATAATAGAGCGTCTGCCATTTCATGACGTCGAAGCTGCCATCGGCCTTGCGAAGCCCACCGTCGAACTTTTTGCGCACCAGCGCGGTCTCACCTTCCACTTCGATTTCTTCCAGCGTGGTGGTCGCAAAGATCGCATCGCGCGGGTTATCTGCGAATTGCTGGGTTTGAAAATCCTGCGCCTGCCGCAGCCACTCGTCGCGATAGGCGCTGAGCGAAGGGAACGACAGGCGCCAATTGTCCGGGTTCGCATCCCGGTTGGCGTTGATGCCGAGAAAGCCGTCCTCGACGAAATCATCCGCGACCTTCGACCAGTCGGCGGCAAGGAAAGCGTCGATGTCCCGCGTTACCAGCATCTCCCAGATGGAATGGCGGGCGATGTCTGTTTCGGGAAAGGGGTTTTTGAAGGGATCACGCATGGTTTGGGTCCATTATTGAAATTATTTTCAAGATTTGGAGATTTCTCTGGTGTTGATTGTTGGCATATGCTCATCTCTCAATCAACAGAGAAAATAATTTTCAAATCAAAGGTGTGCGTGGTGTCGTCAGCTAGACGAAACATCCTCGATTCATGGATCTATGCGGTTGACGGGCGCGCTTTCTTAGGGTGCATCGGAAACGGGGCCAAGCCTTAAGTTTTGGCGGAACGGAGACCGGTGAACATGGATATTTTCGCAAAAATACAGGAAGACAGGGGACAATTCTCGCAGTCGGAGCGGCGGATTGCCGATATTCTGGTTTCGGACTTCGAATTCGCCGTCAATGCCTCGATCATCGAGCTGGCGGCCCGCGCCGAAGTGTCGCCGCCGACCGTGACGCGGTTCTGCCGTCGGCTGGGGTGCCAGAGCTTTTCGGATTTCAAGGTCAGCCTCGCCAAGACGGCCTATGTGGGTATTCGATACCTCACCTCCGAACCCTCCAGCACCGGTCCCTCGGATGTGGCGGAAGAGGTGCTCGCCAAGGCGCAGGAAGCGCTTTTCCTGTTGCATAGGACGCTCGATCCAGCCCTTGCCGATGAAGCGGCGATCAGGATTGCCAATAGCGGCATGATCTATGCCTTCGGCGCAGGCGGCAATTCCTCGATGATCGCTTCGGAAATTCAGAATCGGCTGTTCCGCCTGGGTTTGCGCGTTTCGACCAGCGCCGATCACAGCATGCAGCTGATGATGACGGCTGCGGCGCGCAAGGAAGATGTCATCATCGGTTCGTCCTTTTCCGGCCGCAACATGGAACTGGTGAAATGTTTCAGGCTGGCGCGGGAAATGGGGGTCACCACCATCGCGCTTACCCAGAGCGACACGCCTGTTGCCGCGGCTGCCGACATGGTGGTGGCCGTCAATGTACCCGAGGGAAACAATATCTTCCGCCCCACCTCATCGCGCTACGCCTATCTGGCCGCCGTCGATGTTCTGGCGACGCTTGCTGCCTATCATCAACGGCAACGATCGATGGCGACGTTGCGTCATATCAAGCAGCAGCTCGTGGAACATCGTGACCCGGATGACAAGCAATTGCTCGGTGACTGAGGCGGGCTGACGAAAAACACAGGCTGCTTTGCCTGAGACCCGCTTTATGGCGGGTCGGAAAGCTTCAAGGGAGTTGTAGGAGATGAAGGACAGGAAAGACCAGCTCGCCGTCGTTACCGGCGCGGCAGGTGATATTGGCCGGGCAATTGCCACGGCGCTCGCTGAAAACCATGCAAAGGTCGTGTTGGTCGATATCGACCCTGGCGCCCTTTCGAGCGCGCTATCCCTGCTTTCCAGTTCCCGCTTCGTTGCGAAAACCTGCGATGTCACCGATCCGCAGGACCTTGCTAGGCTGGCCGCCGAGGTTGCGGAGCTGGGCGATGTTGTAACCCTCGTCAACAATGCGGGCGCGGCAAGAGCGGTCAGCCTGCACGACACGACCGCCGATATATGGCGCAGGGACAATGCCCTTAATCTGGAAGCGCCGTTTCTTTGCTTCAGGGCTTTCGAAGAGGCGTTGAAGCGAACCCAGGGGTCGGTGGTCAATATCACGTCCGTGAACGGCATGGCGGTCTTCGGCCACCCGGCCTATAGCGCCGCAAAGGCCGGGTTGATCCATCTGACCAAGCTGATCGCCGTCGAATACGGCAAATTCGGCATCCGTTCCAACGCCGTTGCGCCGGGCACCGTGCGCACCCAGGCATGGGAGGCGCGGGCCGCCGCCAATCCTCAGGTCTTCGAAGAGGCGAAGCACTGGTATCCGCTGCAACGCATCGTGAGGCCCGAAGATGTGGCCAACGCCGTCGCCTTTCTGGCCGGCCCGCAGGCGGAGGCGATCAGCGGCGTGTGCCTGCCGGTCGATTGCGGACTGACGGCGGGGCAGGCGCCGCTGGCCCGGACCTTCTCGCAATCCGAACATTACTGACCGAAGCCCTCCAGAGGGCTCAATGCGCAATAAAGGGGAGCATCATGGCGCTCGCACATTATCGTCTCGAAAATTCCTGGCATCCGCTCAAAGATTCCGCCTCGGGCGGTTTTACATTTACTCTGGTCAATCTTTCCCGCGAGCCGCTGAAGGATTTTCGCGTCGTCTACACGTCGTTGACGCGGACGGTAGACAAGCCCGCTTGCGACAATGCCGTTTATCTGCGCCGCAACGCCAATTTCCATGAGTTTGCACCGCCGCCGGGCTTCATGCTCGAGCCGGGGAAATCCTGGCGCTTCACCGTCGATGGCCTGCTACGACCGGCCCGGCATCGCACGGATGGCGCGAAATCCGCCTATGTCAGCCTTGCCGACGGAACGCATCGCGTCGTCGATGTCGGTGACCTGATGCTGGATGGGCGTCACAGCGAGCCGGCACCGGTGCTGCTTCCCGAAGGCAAGCTCGATCTGCCCTTTTCCATCCAGCCCTGGCCCGCTGAAATCGACGCTGAACCGGGCGAGGGTTTTCCCGTCGCGCTCTTCCCGGCGGAAGATGCGGGTGCAGAAGAAGTGCTTGCGGTGGAAACCGTGCTTTCGCTGTTCCGCAGGCTCTTTGCCGTCGGGCACGTGCCCTTCAGCCTTGCGCCGGTTCATGAGGGAAAACCGCTTCGTTTCAAGCGGCATAGCGGGCTGGAAGCGGAAGGTTATCGCCTCACTTTCTCAAAAGAAGCGGTGGTCGTGGAATATTCGGCCGCTGCCGGTCTGCAATATGGCCTGACGGTTCTGGCGCAGCTGCTGCATGGCGCGCGCATCGATCCCGAATTCCGCTTCCCGGCCTCCGGCACCATCAGCGATGCGCCCCGTTATAGCTGGCGCGGCTGCCATCTCGATGTCTCCCGGCAATTCTATCCGACAGGCGATGTCCTGCGGCTTATCGATATTCTCGCATGGCTGCGCATGAACCGCTTCCATTGGCACCTGACGGATGACGAGGCATGGCGGCTCGAAATCAAGGCCTATCCGCTGCTGACCACCGTTGGCGCCACGCGCGGTCCGGATGCGCCGCTTCTGCCGCAGCTCGGTAACGGGGCTGAGCCGGTGTCGGGCTATTACACGCAGGATGAGGTGCGCATGGTCGTCGCGCATGCGGCGGCATTGAACGTCGAAATCGTGCCGGAAGTCGATATTCCGGGCCACAGCACGGCGGCTCTCGTGGCCTATCCGGAGCTGACGGATGGGCAGGAAGCGCCGGACAGCTACCGCTCTGTGCAGGGATATCCGAACAATGCGCTCAACCCGGCCATCGAGCCGACCTATGAATTCCTCGGCAAGATATTCGATGAGATGGTGGAGCTGTTCCCGTCGCGGCTGATCCATATTGGCGGCGATGAGGTTGCGGATGGGTCGTGGCTGGCCTCGCCGCTTGCCAAGGCGCTGATGGAAAAGGAAGGGCTCGACGGCACCTTTGGCATCCAGTCCTATTTCATGAAGCGCATTCAGGGGATGCTGCATGAGCGCGGTCGCCAGCTTGCCGGCTGGGACGAGGTTTCCCATGGCGGCGGCGTTGATCCCGCCGGAACGTTGCTGATGGCGTGGCAGAAGCCGGAAGTCGGGCTTGAGCTTGCAAAGCAGGGCTATGACGTGGTGATGACGCCGGGTCAGGCCTATTATCTCGACATGGTGCAGGATGAAGCATGGCAGGAGCCGGGCGCAAGCTGGGCCGGCACCGTTCCGCCTTCGCATACTTATGCCTATGAGGCTGTCGGCGAATTTCCCGAGGAGTTGAAGGAGCGGATGAAGGGCGTTCAGGCCTGCATCTGGTCCGAACATTTCCTCAATCGTGCCTATTTCAACCATCTGGTTTTCCCCCGTCTGCCGGCGATTGCCGAGGCGGCGTGGACGCCAAAGGCGCAAAAGGACTGGCTGCGTTTTGCGGCCATCGTCCCCTTGAACCCGGTTTATTGAGGAAGGCGATATGCGTATTGCCGTGGGTGGAATTCATACCGAATGCAGCACCTATTCGCCGGTGCTGATGGGCGAGCAGGACTTTCGCGTCTTTCGCGGCGCGGAACTGCTGGAGGCCGAATATTTCAATTTCCTCGGTGAAGGCGGGGCGGACGTGTTGCCGCTTCTGCATGCGCGGGCGGTGCCGGGCGGCCCGGTGTCGCGTGTGGCCTATGAGACGTTCAAGGCGGAGTTTCTCGAACGCCTGAAGGCCTGCCTGCCGCTGGACGGGCTTTATCTCGCCATGCATGGCGCGATGAATGTCGAAGGCATGGACGATGCGGAAGGTGACTGGATTTCAAGCGCCCGCGCCGTCGTCGGGCCGGATGTCGTGGTCGCTGCGAGCTATGACTTGCACGGCAATGTCAGCCAGACGATCATCGATCAGCTTGACATATTTGCCGGCTATCGAACTGCGCCGCATATCGATGTGCGCGAGACGATGGTGCGGGCGTGGACGATGCTGCTGAAGGCCCTGAAGACGGGCGAAAAGCCTGGCGTCGCTTGGGCGAAAATCCCCGTTCTGCTGCCGGGTGAGAAGACCTCCACGGAAGACGAACCCACCAAAAGCCTTTATGCCGTTCTGCCGGATCACGATGCGCGGCCCGGCATTTGGGATGCGAATTTCATGATCGGCTACGTCTGGGCGGACGAACCCCGGGCGACGGCCTGCGCCGTCGTGACGGGAACGGACAAAGCGGCCGCACAGGCGGTCGCGACCGAGATCGCGCAATCCTACTGGAATGCCCGGCAGGATTTTCGTTTCGGCCCCGTGACCGAGCCGCTCGAGGTCATTCTGGATATCGCCGAAAACACGGCAACGCGGCCGATCATCCTAGCCGACTCCGGCGATAACCCGACCGGCGGCGGGGTTGGCGATCGTGCCGATGTTCTGGCTGCGCTGATTGCGCGCAACTGGCAGGGTGCGCTGCTGGGCGGCATCACCGACAGGCCGGCGGTCGAAGCCTGTTTTGCGGTCGGCGAAGGTGCCGCGCTTTCCCTGAAGATCGGCGGCAGTCTCGATCCGCAGAGCCCGTCCGTGACCGTCGAGGCCCGTGTTGTGAAACTGGACGATCCCGGTGCTGCTGACCAGCGGCAGGCAGTGGTCGCCATCGGCGGCATCAAGGTCATTCTGGCGGCGCGGCGCAGGCCCTATCACATGATTTCCGATTTCACGCGTCTCGGCTTTAATCCAAAGGAGGTGCGGCTGCTGGTCGTCAAGTCCGGTTATCTTTCACCGGAGCTTGCGCCTATCGCCAATCCCAACCTCATGGCGCTGACGGAAGGGGTCATCAATCAGGATATCGAAAATCTTCCCAATCGCCGCCGGGACGGCGATTTTTACCCATGGAAGCCGCATTTCGATTATACCCCTCAGCCCATCCTTTCGGCCCGCTGGCGATGACAGCGGTTCGGTAGCTTTTATCCAGCGATCCGGCGGTGCCGGATCATCTCAGGCGAATATCCATGCCGTCGGCTCTTTCCATCGTCATCAACAATCCGTCGATCCGCATCGGGGCGCTCGCCATCCTGTTCTTCGGGTTTTCGAATGCGGCGACCGCCCCCTATCAGGCGGTCATCGGCATTCGCGAAATCGGGCTGAGCAACAGCGTCTATTCGCTGTTGATGCTGTTTGCCGCCGTCATTAATGTCAGCGCCAGCGTGTTGATGGGCATTGTCGCAGACAGGCTGGGTGAATATCGCAAGCCAATGCTCTATATCGCGCTCTTTGGCGTCAGCGGTTATCTGCTGGTCTATCTGGCCGGCAACGCCACCGCCTTCGTTGCCGCGAAGCTTGTGCTTCTGCCGATTTTCGGAGCGATGAATTCGTTGATCTTCGCCCATGTGCGCGCCGATGCGCGCAACCTTTCGACGGGTGAGATGATCGCGGTGAATTCGATCATGCGGGCAACCATCTCTCTTTCCTGGGTGCTGGTGCCGGGCATTGTCGGTGTTTTTCTGGTGAATTCCGGCAATATGCTGATGGCTTTCCTGTTTTCGGGCATCTGCGCGCTTGTCTGCTTTCTGCTCGTTGCCTTCTGTCTGCCACGCGCCGCCACGCCGGCATCGGCAAATACCGAAGCGCGGTTCGGCCTGCGCGCCTCGCTTGCGGAAATCGGATCGCGGCGGGTGCTGCTCCGGATCATCGCCATCGCGCTCATCTGCTCAATGCTGCATCTCAACGATTCCGTGCGCTCGCTCATCATAACCGGACAGGCCAAGGGTACGGTGGCGGATATCGGCATTGTTGCGGGTATCGTCGCTGCGCTGGAAATCGTCTTCATTCTCCTGTGGGGCTGGATCGAGAAGAAGGTTCCGCAGACGCTGACACTTGCGGCGGGAGCGGGGCTTTACGCCATCTATCTCATTCTGCAGGGGCTTGCTTCAGCGCCGTGGCATATCTACGCCCAAACGGTCATCAGTGCGCTGGGCGCCGCCGCGATCATCAGCATTCCAATTACCTATCTGCAGGAACTGATCGCGGACCGGCCGGGACTCGGAAGCTCGCTGATCGCCGTCAACATCTTCCTCGGCGCTGGTCTGGGCGCGTTGATTTTTGCCGTTGGAACCCTTGTCTCCAGCTATTCGGGAACCTCCATATTGGGGGCGATCTCAGGGCTCGGCGGCGTTTATATGCTTTACGCGCTTGATGGAAAGGGCCGCCGCAGGTAACGGCCACTCAAATGAAAGAGGTTACGATGATTCTCGAGATTTGTGTGGACGATGTCGCCGGTCTGGAAGCGGCGGTCAGCGGCGGGGCCGATCGGATCGAGCTCTGCGCGGCGCTTTCGGGCGGCGGTGTGACGCCATCGGGGGGTTTCATGCAGCGCGCGGCATCCTGCGGGTTGCCGGTGAGCGTCATGATCAGGCCGCGCGCCGGTGATTTCGTGTTCACGCGCGACGAAGCGGATGTGATGAAACGCGATATCGACGCGGCGCGTGCCGCCGGCCTTTCCGGCGTGGTGCTCGGTGCATCGCGTGGCGATGGCTCGCTCGATATTGGCTTGCTCGAGGAGTTGCGTCGTCACGCGGATGGGCTGGATGTGACGCTGCACCGGGCTTTCGATGTCGTGCCTGACATGGACGAGGCGCTGGAAGCCGCCATCGCATTGGGATTCCCAAGAATTCTCACCTCAGGCGGGGCGCGTTCGGCGCTTGAAGGGATTGAGGCTCTGGCCCACCTGTCCGAGATGGCGGCAGGCCGGATCGTCATCATGCCCGGTGCCGGCGTGCGTCCGCAGAGCGTTCAGACCTTGCTGGATCGCTTTCCGATCACGGAAATCCACGCATCCTGTTCCGCCGTTCCATCCTATGATCCCGACAGCAGGGTGGCGAAGCTCGGTTTCACCGGCGCAGGGCGCAAGGTTACCGATGAGGCGGCGGTTCGCGAGTTGAAGACGATCCTCATCGCTCATTGTAAAGACGGCGTAGCGCTCTAGCCGTTCCGGTCGCGCCATCGAGATCGAGCGTGATCGTACCGGGCGCCGGCAGGGACAATGCGGCCTTGATGGCATCGGCCATCGCTTGCGCTGAAATATCCTTTTCCTCCAGCACATGCGCCAGCCCCAGCCGCGCCAGCCGTTCGGCGCGGGCGCTCTGTTCGGTTTCGCCCCCGGCTGCGAAGGGGATCAGAAGCGAGCGGCATTTTGCCTGAAGAATATCGCAGACGGTGTTGTAACCGGCCTGTGAAATCGAAAGCCGTGCGCCGGCGAGCAAACTTGCGAAATCCTTGCGGAAACGGAAGACGGACACATTCCCCGCCGCCCGCGCCGAGATCGCATCGAAATCCGCCTGCGGCATGTTGGGACCGGTCACGAGGCACCAGCTCTTGATGCCATCCAGCAGGGGGGCCGCCTCGAGAGCAGCTCGGACAAGTGCGGCCCCAACGGCGCCGCCGCCTGCGGAAACCACGATATCGAATTTTTCCGCCGGTTCCGGCGGCGGAAGGGGGGCGACGAGGCCGGTATAGACGATGCGCTGGCTGATCTCGCCTGCGAGGGGAAACGTGTCTTCCAGCCGGGCGAAATCCGGATCGCCATGGACGAGCACCGCATCGAAATGTTTCTTCACCAGCGACACGGTCTCTTCGTCCCGGCCCGGTTTGGTCTTTTCCTGCAAGATGTCGCGCAGCGACGCCATGACGAGCGGGCGCGGTTCGCTGTCTTCTATCTCATCGAGAAGCGGTAACAATTCGAAACGCACCTGCCTGCGACCGAAGGGGAAGGCCTCGATGATAACGATATCGGGTTTGGCGCCGTGATAAGCGCCGATCAGCATATCGGTTCTCAGCCTCTTGAAGTCGTCGTCCACCGGTTTGCCGGAACTGTCGACCAAGCCGGCAAAACTGCCGTCGCTGACGGCGATGGGCGGCAATTCGACATGGCGGATGCCCTCGCCCGGAAAGCCCGGAACCGGGGTGCCGCCCGTGACCAGCACGACATCGAAACCGTTAGTCTGAAGGGCGTTGGCAATGCGGCTGGCACGGGCGATATGGCCGATGCCGAGAAGGTGCTGGACGTAGAAGAAGACGCAGGGGCGTTTTTCCGTATCGGTCATGGCGTTTTTTCCCACTCGGCCTCGAATAGGGCCTTCAACTCGACAATGCTGGTGCGATGGTCGAAGGCGGTGCGCACACGGTTTTCGGCGGCGCTGCCAAGACGCTGGCGCAATTGCGGATCGGTTATGGCCGTGCGCAGGGCCTCTGCGAAGGCGGCCGGATTTTCCGGTTCCGTCAGCAGGCCGTTTTCACCGCTGACGAAGAACTCCGGAATGCCGGAAATATTGGTGGAGATGCAGGTCAGCGCCTGGCTCGCGGCCTCGACCAGCACATTTGGCAGGCCGTCGCGGTCGCCATCGCTGGTGATGCGGCAGGCAAGGGCGAAGAGGTCCGCTTCCCGGTAGTTCTCCAGCACCTGCTTCTGGTCCATGGCGCCCGTCCAGACGATCCTGTCGGCGACGCCGAGTTCGTCAGCGAGTTTCTTCAGGGAGGCCAGTTCATCGCCGCCGCCGATATGGGTGAAACGCCAGTGGATATCCTGCGGCAGCGAGGCGAGCGCGCGCAGGAGAATATCGATGCCCTTTTTCTTGACGGCCCGGCCGACGCTCAAAATCCTCACCGGATCATCGGCATCTGAACCGTCCCTTGACGGTCGTGGCGTTTCGAAATGCGGGAAACGGGTGAGATCGAGGCCATGATAGCTCAGATGCACATTCTGCCGGTCCCCGGAAAGGGTCTGCAGATGCTGAAAGCCGCCGGCAGTGCAGGTCACGGCCCAGCGGGCGCTTTGCAGCTTGGCGGCAAGGTCGCGGTCGTTCGAGGTCCAGATGTCCTTGGCGTGGGCCGAAATCGTCCAGGGCGTGCCGGTGATGAGGTGGGTATAGGCGGCGACCGAGGCGGGTGTGTGGATAAAATGGACATGCAGCCATTCGGCATCCGCCGGCCATTCGTGAGCTAGCACGGCGGCCTGCCCGAAACGGCGGAAGCGATTGCGGCTGAGATCATGTGGCAGATCGCTGAAAAAGCGGCGGAGCGCCTTGGTGAAGCCCGGCTTCCTGCGGCAGGCCCAAAGCGCCTTCAAAACCCGCAGCGGTTCCTCGTGCAGATATTCCGGCAGATATGTGACGGGCGCGCGGATTTCATCGTGAACGGGGTGGCGCTTCTTGTCCGTGGGCCGGCGCATCGACATGAGTTCGAGTTTTAGCCCGGCCTTCTCCAGTCCCAGAAGTTCCTGGGCGATGAAAGTCTCGGACAGGCGCGGATAGCCCTTGAGGAGCACCACGATTTTTTTTGTATCGGTCACGTTGCGCGTGTCTCTTTTGAAGCGGTGTTTGTCGGGGAACCGGTCACGCGGTCAGCGTGATCGGCGCCTTGTCACCCTCGGGCGGCAGCCATTCGGCTATCCGGCGCGATATGTTTTCCAGACCGTCCAGCTTCAACCCGCGCGCATTGACGGAAGGCGGTGCGCGGTTCGGCAGCGCTTTCAGAGCAGCCGCCATTTTTGCCGGGTTTTCGGCATCTTCCGGCAGAAGCATGTCGAAAAGGCCAAGCTCCGAGGCGCGGCTGGCGCGGATAAGCTGCTCTTCGCGCGGCACCGTGCGCGGCACGACGAGGGCGGGTTTGTCGAAGGACAATATCTCGCAGACGGTGTTGTATCCGCCCATGGAAACGACGGCCTGCGCGCCGGCAACGAGATCTTCCATGCGGTTGTCGAATTCGATGATTTCGATATGCGGAATATCGGCAACGCTGCTCATGAAGCGCTGGCGTTGATCCGCCGGCATATAGGGGCCGAGCACCACCAGCGCCTTGTGCGTCAGTTCGCTGTCATGGCGATAGGCGTTGATGACGTCGTCGATCAATTCGCTGCCATCGCCGCCACCGCCGGTGGTGACGAGAAGGTAATCGCCTTCCGGCCGATGCGATACGGTCTCGGCCTGCGTCTTGGATCTTTGCAGGAAACCGACGAAATCCATCTTGTCGCGAACGGTGTGCGGAACGTCGAGCCCTGTCAGCGGATCGTGGAAATCGGGTGGGCCATAAATCCAGACGTGGTCATAGAACTGGCCGATCTTGGTCATGACATTGTTGCGCTTCCACTCCGCTTCGAGCAGCTGCGGCGCATCCATGACATCGCGAAGGCCGATGACGAGCTTGGTGCCCTGTCCCTTGAGATAGGCGAGCGTTTCCTCCACCTCGCCGCGCAGGCCCATGGGTTCCTTGTCGACGATGAAGATATCCGGCTGGAAGCTTTCGGCGGTGTGGTAGATGATGGAGCGGCGCATCTTCAGCGTTTCCTGAAGATCGATGTGCCTGTCCATGGACGTATATTCGCCGTTGCGGAGCTTGATGACGCTCGGGATTTTCACGAAATCGACGCGGGCGCGGTAATCGAAAGCGCCGGCAATCGTCGCGCCAGAAATGATGAGGACGTTGAGGCCGCGATAATCCTCCACCAGAGCATGCGCGATGGTGCGACACCGCCGCAGATGCCCGAGCCCGAAGGAATCGTGGCTGTACATCAGGATACGCGCGTCGTTCAAACGGGAGGTCATGGGCCACACCTCTTTTTGCCTTTCACAAAAAAGGCGATGGCGGAAGGGCAGTTTATCAAAGGGTGTTCCATTTTATCTGAAGGGATCCGCAGCATCACGTAGTCCGTCGCCGAAGAAATTAAAGGCCAGAATGACGAGAACGACCGGGATCGTCGGGATGAGAAGCCATGGATATAGCGCAATGACGCTGACGCTGCGCGCCTCCGTGAGCAGAATTCCCCAACTTGTGATCGGTGGCCTGAGACCGAGGCCGAGGAAGCTCAGCGCGGTTTCGCCGAGAATCATGCCGGGGATCGTCAGCGTGGCCGATGCGATCAAGTGTGACATGAAGCCGGGAATAAGGTGCCTGCCGATGATGCGCGGCGTGCTGGCACCCATTAATTGTGCAGACAAAACATAGTCTTCTTCACGAAGCGCCAGAAGTTTCGAGCGCACGGCGCGTGCAAGGCCCGTCCAGTCCAGCATGCCGAGAATGATGGTGATGCCAAGATAGACGAGGATGGGGCTCCAGGTCACCGGCATGATCGCCGCAAGCGCCAGCCACAGCGGAATGCTCGGGATGGATTGCAGGACCTCGATGATACGCTGGACAATCAGATCGAATGTGCCGCCGCGATAACCCGCCAGACCGCCGATCACAATGCCGAGAACGAAGCTCATGGCGACGCCGAGAAGGCCGATGGTCAGCGAAATGCGTGCGCCATAGATGATGCGGGACAGCACGTCACGGCCGAGACGATCCGTGCCGAGCAGGAACAATTCACCGCCCTCCGACGGGCAGACGAGATGGGTTCTGCCCTCGAACATGCCCCAGAAGCGATAGGTATCGCCCTTGCAGAAGAAACGCAGCGGCTGGATATCCGTCGGCACATCCCGGTAGACCCGTCTCAGATTGTCCATGTCGAGCGTCATTTCCCGGCCATAAACGAAGGGGCCGACAAATTTTCCGTCATTGAACAGGTGGATGGCCTGCGGCGGGGCGTAGATATGCTCGATATTGCGGGTGTGGAGATTATAGGGTGCGAGGAATTCGCTGATCAGGATCGAAAGATAAAGCACCACCAGAAAGGCGCCGGACCACACCGCGATCTTGTGCTGACGGAACTGCCACCACATGAGGCGGAGCTGCGAGGCCTTGCTGAAGGCCGCCATTCCGGATGTGTTGGGTTCGATCAGCGACGGGTCGAAGGGCGCGGTCGAGACGTAATGGGGCAGCGCTTCGCCGGGTTTCGGAATGGATGAAGTCATTTGACGTTACCACCTCCGAAGCGGATTCTCGGATCGAGTATGGCAAGGGCGATATCCGACACCAGAACGCCGATCACCGTCAGGAATGCGAGGAACATCAGGAACGAACCGGCGAGATACATATCCTGGCTCTGCAACGCCCTGATGAGCATGGGACCGGTGGTTTCGAGCGACAGCACGACGGCGGTGATTTCCGCGCCGGAGATGATGGCGGGCAGGATCGAGCCGATGTCCGAGATGAAGAAATTCAGCGCCATGCGCAGCGGATATTTGGTGAGCACCTTGAAGGGGTGCAGCCCCTTGGCGCGGGCGGTGACCACATATTGTTTCTGCAATTCATCAAGCAGGTTGGCGCGCAGGCGGCGGATCATACCGGCCGTGCCCGCCGTTCCGATGATGAGGACGGGGATCCAGATATGTTCGAGGATCGATTTGAACTTCGCCCAGCTCATCGCCTGGTTCAGATATTCCCGATCCATCAGATGGCCGATGGAGATGCCGAACCAGATATTGGCGAAATACATCAGGATCAGCGCTAGCATGAAGTTGGGAATGGCGATGCCGAGCAGGCCGAGGAAGGTGAGCCCGTAATCGCCCCAGCTGTATTTATGCGTGGCGGAATAGATGCCGATCGGGAAGGCGATAAGCCAGGTGACGATGATGGTGACGAAGGAGACCAGAACCGTCAGCCACAGGCGGTCTCCCACCACATCGCTGACCGGCAGCTGATATTCGAAGGAATAACCGAAATCGCCGACCAGCATCCCTGTCGCCCATCGGAAATAGCGGATCGGTGCCGGCTGGTCGAAACCGTAACGGACGCGCAGCTCCTCGATTTCGGCAAGGTTCGCCGTCTCGCCCATGGCGCGCAGCTCGGCGACATAGCTTTCGAAATAATCGCCCGGCGGCAGCTCGATGATGGTGAAAACCAGCATCGAGATCAGGATCAGCGTCGGGATCATGACGAGGATGCGCTTTAAAATATACCGCAGCATATCAGGCGTCTCCGTCATACCAGAAGCTATCCGGCATATAGACGCCGAGATAGGATGTGGGCTCGTAACCGAAAAGTGCCTTATCCGGCACGTTTCGCATGCGTTTGACGTGAACGACGGGTTGCAGCGCGCCGTTGACGATGCCGATGGAAAACACCTGCTGCGTATAAATACCCAGCATTTCCAGCCAGATGGCCTCGCGCTCCTGTTCGGTGACGCTTCTGCGCCATTTTTTCAGGAGATCGAGCAGATGCGCCGCCTCCGGCAGATCTGGCTCCTTGCCCTCGCGGCCGCCGGAAAGATAGTGCACGCCCCAGACCGGCCATTGCAGCTGGTCGTCGCCGGTGGGGGCGAGGCCGGAAGGCAGCATGTCCGGCGTCGGCACACCGTTATCCATGCCCATCCATACCGACATCAGCACCTCGCCGCCCATGGCGCGCTTGCGGAAGACATCGCGCTGGGTGGGGCGGACGGAAACGGCAATGCCGATATGTCGCCAGTGATCCGTCACCAGTTCCATCACGTCGGTTTCAAGCGTGCTTTCGCCTGTCGTTTCGACGATGATATAGGCCGGGCGGCCATCCGGCAGGAGCCGAAGGCCGGCATTGTCGCGCTTGTCGAGACCGGCTTCATCAAGCAGCCTGTTGGCCGCCGCCCGGTCGAAGGCGCTCCATGCGTCCGCAAATTCCTGCCGGTAAAGCGGGCTTTCCGGCAGAACGGTATCGGCGCTTTCCTTTGCCAGCCCGTAAAAGCAGACCATGTTGATTTCGTGTCGGTTTATTGCGAGCGACAGCGCCCGGCGCACGCGCACGTCCTGAAAAGCGCTGCGCCAGACCGGGTCGGCACAATTGAGGTTGGGCAGCAGCGCGATGCGCGAACCCTGAGAGCGCTTGTAGAGGTTCACCTTCAGGGGAAAACGCTTTTCGGCATCCTTCAGAAAGGTGTAATCGGCGAAATCGAGGCCGAAATATTGCAGATCGCTATCGCCGGACGCCGTCTTGGCCGAGATGATGTCGGACGAAGTGACGTTGAGCAGGAAACGATCGAGATAGGGCAGTTGCAGGCCGTTTTCGTCGACCCGGTGATAATAGGGGTTACGCTCGAAGACGAATTGTTCGGCCGGCGGCGCGGTGGTGTTGCGCCAGGCATCCAGCGTCGGCAGATCGGGATTTTCGGGACGAACCTGCCGCGACATCTTGATATGCAGCCCGCTCCAGTCATCCGTCTTGTTTTTCTTGATCAGCTTGGCGAGCTTTTCCGCCGTCTGATATTTGACGTGGAACTGTTTCATATAGGCGGCGGGCAGGAACAGCCGGGCCGGTGAGGCCGCTGCGAGCTTCGCCAGAAAATCCGGGTTCGGACCGTCCCAGGTGTAGCGCACGGTCAGCCGGTCGATGACTTCGATGAGCGGCGGCTTGCTGTTGACCAGAAGTTCGATCGGCGGGCCGCCCTTGTGGATTTCCCTGTTGAGGGCGACGTCCTCCCAGAAATAGCGGAAATCCTCGGAGGTGAAGTCGCTGCCGTCGGACCATTTGTGGCCTTCGCGCAGCTTGAAGGTGAAGATGCGTTCTTCCTGAACGTCGTAGCTTTCGAGAATATCCGGATGAAGCTCGAATTTTTCGTCATAGCCGACAAGGCGGGCATAGCTGCTGATCGGCATCAGGCGAATGTCGCGCTGGCCGCCAATGAGCATACGCACCGAGCCGCCATGTTTTCCCGGCTCGCGGCCAAGCGCTTTCATGTCGATGACGCGCGGGTTTTTCGGCAGGCGTTCGGCCACGTCGGGCAATTCACCCTTTTCCCGTTTTTCCTTGAAATAGGCGGGGTCGGTATAGCCGGCCCGCGCATAGGCCGGCAGGAAGACGGAGGCCAAGAGGGCAAGGGTGGTGCGACGCGTGATCAAGGGCGAAGCTCCCAGATATCGGCATTGCCGTTTGCAAGCACGAAATGGCCTTCGCCGAGATCGGCGGAAATCATGTCGCCATCACCCTCGTCGCGGAACTGTTTGCCCCAGTCGAATTTGCCCGTCGCGCTGATCTTGCCGATGGTGCGGAAATCGAGCGGACGGTCGAGATCGGGGAAAGGCACGGCCGCCAGCAGGGATTTCGTATAGGGATGAACCGGAGAGCGCATCAGGATTTCGCGCGGCGCCAGCTCCACGATGCGGCCTTCGCACATCACGGCCACGCGGTCGGCCATATAGTCCACCACTGCGAGATTGTGGGAGATAAAGAGATAGGTGAGCCCGAGATCCTGCTGCAAATCCTTCAGCAGATTGAGAATTTGCGCCTGCACCGAGACATCGAGGGCGGAGACCGGCTCATCGCAGATCAACAATTCGGGGCCGAGTGCCAAGGCGCGGGCAATGCCGATGCGTTGCCTCTGGCCGCCGGAGAAACTATGGGGGTAGCGGTTCAGCGCGCTTTCGCCCAGGCCGATGGCCCTGACGAGACCCCGGACTTTCTCCGCGCGGTATTTCGCATCCCCCCGTCCGTGGATTTCCAGCGGCTCGCTCAGGATGTTGCCCACGGTCATGCGTGGAGACAGAGACGATATCGGGTCCTGGAAGACCATCTGTATCTTCGACCGCAGCTCTTTCAGGTCTCCGTCCCTGGCATTGAGGACGTCGATGTCGCCCTCAGGCCGGTGAAAGGTCACCGAGCCTTCATCCGGGCGAACGGCGCGCATGAGGATTTTGCTGACGGTGGTTTTGCCGCTGCCGCTTTCGCCCACCAGCCCGAGGCATTCTCCGCGGCGAATTTCAAAACTGACGCTGTTGACCGCCTTGGTGGCATTGGCGTCGCCTTTGCGGAACCAGCTGGACTTCCGGGTCGTGAACGTCTTGCTGATATTGTCCACGGTCAGAAGCGGGCCGGGGGTCTTGTTCACCGCGGCGTTTTTTTTGCCGACGAGGCTTTCGTGGTCAATGTTGATTTCGCGAAGCGCCTTCAGCCTTTCGCCGGGCTTCATGTCGAAATGCGGCACGGCGGCCATCAGGCCCTTGAGGTAGGGGTGGCTCGGCGACTTGAAAATCTCGTCGACCGTACCGGCCTCCATGATCTCGCCCTGATAGATCACCGCGACCTCGTCGGCGATATTGGCTACCACGCCGAGATCGTGGGTGATGAGCAGCATGCTCATGTTCAGACGGCTCTGCAGATCGCGCAGAAGCTTGAGGATCTGCGCCTGTATGGTCACATCCAGCGCCGTCGTCGGCTCGTCGGCGATCAGAAGTGCGGGACGACAGATCAGCGCCATGGCGATCATGGCGCGCTGGCGCATGCCGCCCGACAGCTCGAAGGGATACATGTTCACGACCTTCTTGGGTTTGGAAAACCCCACGAGGTCGAGCGTTTCATGCATTTTTTCCGCACGTTCGGCCGGTGACAGGATGCTGTGAATCCTGAGCGCCTCGTCGATCTGGTTGCCGATGGTGTGCAGCGGCGAGAAAGACGTCATCGGCTCCTGAAAAATCAGGCCGATGCGATTTCCGCGTATCGAACGGATTTCCCGGCCGTCCTTCGGCAATTGCAGCAGATCGACAGGGCCGGCTGCGGCATTTTCCGGATCGGTGAACAGCACGCGGCCATTCACACGGGCCGTCTTGGGATGGATGCCCATGATGGTCTGGCCGATGACGGATTTTCCGGAGCCGGACTCGCCGACGAGAGCAGTGACTTTTCCCGGAAGAATACGAAGGCTCGCGCCCCTGACGGCATCGATGGTGCCGCCCATGAGAGAAAACGAGACCCGCAGATTTTCAATACGGAGCAAATCTGCGCCTGCGCTCATGCCAAAGGGTTCCTTGCCGTCTCTTTATCGTTGCCTTGTGACAATTTGCTCAGGAGGGCTTAAATCCACGTTATCGCAGGGTTTGTTGTCTGTCTATGCCTCTGAAACATCGAATTGTTTAGCGAATTCAAAGCCGGCTTCCGAAACACGACGGCTTGCCTGACGCCTTTTGTTTGGCGATATGTTAACGAGCGTTTCTGGATGAGGATCCATGTCCGACAAGAAATTTTACGATGCCCAGCTGGATAAGGCCCGGCAGTTGCAAAATGGCGGCCAGTATGCGGAAGCCAATGCGCTTCTCTTATCGCTGGTTGCAGCAAAGGACGGCCACCTGATGGGGGAGCAAACAGTGCTCGGCCTGCCGCGCCGGCTGCATGCGGCACGGCTGCGCCTCGCCAAGGCCGAAGGCGATATGGTCGCCAAGATCGGTTATCAATATACGCTTGTTCCACCCCCGCAGGTGCTGGAGAAATATGCGCGATTTTCCACGGAAGAACGTCGCACGATGAGCGTCAAAAGCCGTGAAGATGTGCCAAGGCTCATCCACCAGATATGGATCGGGGAAAAAGCCCCGCCGGTCTCGGTTGAGGCATGGGCCGCCCACGCTTCGAACCATGGTTACGACTATCGGCTCTGGCGGGAGGCCGATCTTGAGCGGGAAGGCGTGTTTTCGAACGGTGTCTTCAAAACCATGCTGGACAAGGGCGATTATCCGGGCGCCGTGGATGTGGCCCGTTATATGCTGCTGGAGCGATTTGGCGGTATCTATCTCGATTGCGACTGGTATCCGGCGCGGGACGATGTAAGTTTCGATACATTCCTGCCTCTGGCGGGGCTGACGGTGTTTGACGAAAAAACGCCGCGGGACACGGGGCAGGGCAGCATGCTGCTTGCCAATTCCTTCATCGCCGCGCCTGCCGGACATCCGGTTTTCAGCAGGATGCTGGAAGCCTTTCCCGGGATTATCGAAGACATGCCTCGCGCACCCGCCTGGTGGTCGACCGGCCCCTTGATCTTCACCATCATCGCCCGGGCGGGAAGTATCAGCCTTGCGCCGGCGGGGTTCGTTGCCGCGTCCCTTCCCGACCGCGCGCCCTTTGAGACGGTGGAAGCGGTCAGGCGCAAACTTTCCACTGAGGCGAGCGGGTTGCTGATCGCCTGGAAATCATGGTGAGATTTCGTCGACAAGGTCTTTCGAAGAACGCCAGCGGGCCGCGGGATGATCGGTGGTTACCTCGAAAAGCCGCCGCAGAAAGCGCCAGACATTGTCGTCATGGACGAGATGGTGGGTGAGGATGCCGGTCGTGCCGCCGTTTCCGGCGGTCGTCAGGATGCGGGCGGCGGTCTCCGCGAAAAGCACGTCTTGGTCACGGCCACCGCGGGTGCCGTGCCAGTCGATCACATCGACATGGGTGTTCAGGCAGGGCGGCAGGGTGCTTTTCTCCGGGCCGAAAACGGATAGGGCGCGATATCCGAGGCCCGCCAGTGCCTTCACGATACCGGCATCTATGCGGTTCCACGGCGGCACGAGCATCGGCACCAGACGCCCGCCATGCAGGTCGTGGAGTTTATCCAGTCCGGATTGCAATTCATCGAGAACGACAGCCGGATCGCGATGCGATCCGAGTTCCTGTTTCTTTTCCTTCTCGCTGGCATAATTCGTATGGGACCAGCCATGCACGGCGACCTGGGCAATGTCCGACACATCCAGATGCCGTGCGAGCTTATCGGTCGTCATCTCGGGGATGACCGCGAGCGTGACCGGAGCGGAAAAGCCGCCGCAAAGATCGAGCAACGTGTCGAGCGCGGGCGTCGGCTCCACCGCATCGTCGTCCCTGAGCCAGAGATCGGCCTTTATGCCGCGCCGCTCACATTCGTCCAGTGCCGCAACGAGTGTTTCCAGACTCATGATCTTCGCGCCTTTGCTTGCAGCAGGATATGGTTCAGCTCTTTTGCGGCGTTTTCCAAAGACCGTTCGTTCCTGACGAATTGCCGGGCCGCCCTTGCCAGTTCTTCACGCCTGTTGTCATCACCGATCAGGGTTTTAATCGCGTCGGCATAGGCGGCTGTATCATTCTCCGGTGTCAGTAATCCTGTGGTGCCGGATTTTACCACTTCGGGAACGCCCGCCACCTTTTCGGCCACGACGGGTAGGCCGGCGGCCTGCGCTTCGAGATAGGCAAGCCCATAGGCCTCGCCATGGCCCGGCCAGACGTAGAGCGACGCTTTCGAAAGAAGCATGGCGATCTCGGACGCGGTTTTTTCCCCGTGCCAGACAAGGCGCTGATCCGGAAAAGCGCTGAACATGGCTTGTACGGCCGCGCGTTCCGGCCCATCGCCGACGATATCCAGCATCCAGTTGATATCCTGCGGCAAAAGGGCGAGCGCTTCGGCAAGGGCGCGATAGCTGTCGAGCTTGTCACCCGCCCGCATCATGGCGACGGCAATCAGCTTTGCCGGGGTCGGATTGGGAGTGTTTTTGAGAAAGGCCTCGGCATCGATAAAGGGCGGCAACATGGCCCATCGAAGGGCGGGCGAGGCCCGCACAAGCCCCTCGCGATCCCGCGCAGTGAGGCAGATATTGATCGATGCGACATTCAATGCGGCCAGCAACCGGTCTTGAACCACCTGCCAGCCCATCCCGTTGCGCTTGGGCGAATAGGATGCCTCGGCGGTGACGTAGGGAATATCGAAACGTCTGGCCAATTCCGGCCCAAGCAAATCGAGGGCCTTGTAATAGAGGTGATAACAAAACCAGAGGTCCGGTGCGCCCTCCAGCTGCCAGCGCCGCGTGATGGTCTCGATTTCGCGCTCAGCCGTTTCGGCAAGCGAAGTCCGCGCGGGTTCATCCGGCTGTTTCAGGAAGCTGCGTAGTTCTGAAGCGACTGAAACCTCGTGGCCGCCCATCGTCATCGCCTGCATCAGCAGGCGGGCCATCAGCCGGTCGCCGGAGGGAACGGGATGGTTGGGAGATTTGAGCGGCGCATAAAAGGCGATCTTCATGGCGACGGTTGTGCGTTGGCGGTGGCTAGGGCGTCAACCGGAATTTGAAAGGGCCGAGCCTTGACAGGTCCGTCATTCTTGCCCAACTGAAAGGCATCTTTTGCACATGCGCGGAGCGTGACACGCTTTGACTTCCCCAGACATTTCCCGGAACCTGCTTTCCAGCATTGAAAACAGAAGCGCCAAAGCGGGGGTGATCGGCCTCGGCTATGTCGGTCTGCCGCTTGCCATGACGATCGCCAGGGGCGGTTTCGAGGTTGTCGGTTTCGATATCGATCCCGGTAAAATTACCGCGATCGAGGCCGGACGCAGCTATATCGAGGCCGTTTCGGACGAGGTGCTGGCAAGTGTGAGGCAGGATGACGGCTTTGTCGCCACCTCGGATTTCTCCAGGCTGGCCGAATGCGATGTCATTGCCATCTGCGTGCCCACACCCCTTACGAAATATCGCGAGCCGGACCTTTCCTATGTCGAAAAGACCTGCCGCGATATTGCCGCCCATCTGCGCAAGGGACAGCTCGTGGTTCTGGAATCGACCACCTATCCCGGCACGACTGACGGGGTGGTGAAGACCATCCTGGAAAGCACGGGGCTCGTCTCCGGCGTCGATTTCTTCATCGGCTTTTCACCCGAACGGGAAGATCCCGGCAATCGCGATTTCGAAACCTCGACCATTCCCAAGGTTGTCGCCGGCGATGGCGAGGCGGCCGGAAAGCTGATGGCGGCATTTTACGGTTCGGTGGTCAAAAAGATCGTCCCCGTCTCGACAAATGCCACGGCCGAGGCGGTCAAAATCACCGAAAACGTCTTCCGTGCCGTCAATATCGCGCTCGTCAACGAACTCAAGGTCGTCTACGAGGCGATGGGTATCGACATCTGGGAAGTGATCGACGCGGCGAAGACCAAGCCGTTCGGTTTCATGCCGTTTTATCCCGGCCCGGGCCTTGGCGGCCATTGCATACCGATCGACCCTTTCTACCTCACCTGGAAATCACGCGAATATGAATTGCCGACGCGGTTCATCGAACTGGCCGGCGAGATCAATACCGGCATGCCGCGTCACGTCATCGGGCGGGTCGCAGAGGCGCTCGATATTCATTCCGGCAAGGCGCTCAGCCGCTCGAAGGTGCTGGTCGTCGGCCTCGCCTATAAAAAGAATGTGCCGGATATTCGCGAAAGCCCCTCGCTGAAGCTCATCGAGCTTATTCAGGAGCGTGGCGGCGATGCGGCCTATTTCGATCCCCACGTGGCCGAAATCCCGAAAACCCGGGAATATAGCCACCTGATGGGCATGAAATCCGTGCCGTGGGACAGGCAGACGATTGGCGCCTTCGACGCCGTTCTCGTTGCGACCGATCATGACAATGTGGATTATGCCGCTCTAAGCGAATGGGCGCCGCTTATCATCGACACGCGCAATGTTTTCGCGCGTCGGGATATAGCCGCAAAACACATCATCAAGGCCTGATAACATGAGCAGACTCGATAGTTTCATTCGCCGGCTGACCGCGCAGCGGGATATCCTCAACCATGTTGCAGCCGATCTCGATCTGCTGGCTGAAGGTGCGCTTATGGAAATCGGCCTTGGCAACGGGCGCACCTTCAATCACCTGCGGGAACTGTTCCCCAACCGCCGCATCATCGCTTTCGACAGGGCCATGGGTGCGCACGCCTCCTCCGTTCCGGCGCAGGAGGATCTGGTGATCGGTGAAATATCGCAAACCGCTCCGACTTTCATCGGCTCGGAAGCAGCATTCGTGCATGCCGATATCGGCACGGGCTATCCGGAAAAGGATGCGGTCACCCTCACATGGTTGCCCGATCTTGCGGCGGGCATGCTGGCGAAAGGCGGTCTCGCGGTTAGCGGCCTGCCTCTGGATCATCCCATGTTGAAGCCGCTGCCGGTGCCGGCAAGCGTGCCGACGGACCGTTATTTTCTCTATCGCAAGATTTGAGATCGGACGCCCCGACAGGTGTGACGGGGCTATCTCATAAATAGCGTTCGCTCTCTTCTTTCGAGAGCAGGAAGACCTTCATTTGCGAGTTGCGGCCGCGAATGGCGATTTCTTCGCTTCTGAGATCGGCAATCTCCTGTCCCGCCTGAATGATGGCCGGTTCGGAAACAACGATGGCTGCGCCGAATTCCTTGGCCTTGGATTCGAGCCTGCTTGCCACGTTGACGGTATCGCCGATGGCCGTCAGGGTTTTGGCCGCGCCATATCCCATGACGCCGACGATGCTCGGACCGGAATGTATGCCGACGACGACTTCCAGGCGGACGGCGAATTGTTTCTCCAGCCCCTCGTTCAGGATTGCGATATCCCGCAATATGGTCGCGGCCGCCTTCATGGCGTTGCGGCAGGCGTGTTCCGCGTCCTCGCCAAGTCCGAAAAGCGCCATGGCGCCATCGCCGATGAATTTGTCGAGATGGCCTCCCGCCTGTTCGACAGCCTGGCCGACGATGGTGAAATAGCGGTTCAGAAGGAAGACGACATCATAGGGCAGCTTCGCTTCGGAAAGCGTGGTGAAGTTGCGCAGATCGCAAAAGAGGATGGCGATTTCTTCTTCCCGGCCGGGGCGGGCCGGCTGTGCATCGGCCGGCAGGTCGCTTTGCTGGGGCGGCGAAACGAGAAGCGCGATATCAATATCGCTGGTGGGGCGTAGCTGGCAGCCGAGCCGGACATCCGAATCGGCATGGATGCGCCTCAATGTGGTTTGCTCGATGTCTCCCGGTGGCGGCAGCGGGCCTTTGCTGTTCAGAACCTTGACGCGACAGGTTGAGCAGCGCCCCTTGCCGCCGCAGACGGAGTAATGCGGAATTCCCGCAAGCCGGCTCGCTTCCAGAATGCTGAGCCCAGCAGGTACATGTGCCTGCGCGCCATGTTCATAGCGGATTTCGATCGCCGTCAATCGTTGCCGAAAGCTGCGTACGCCACGCATGGCGAAAACCAGCATTACCGCGCCGACGAACAACGTCTCCGCTGTGCCGGTGATGAAACGGATCTGTGTTTCCATTTCCCGCTGCAGAGGCAGCTCGTCCTTTTGGATAGTATTGTCGGCAAGTCCGGGCGGAAGCGCGTATTTTTCATCGATTTCCGCCAGCCAGCGGCCGGCATCGCTGAAGCCCAGCAGCGCCAGGAGCGGCAGCATCACGGCCACCGTCATGAACAGCCCGGCTATGCGGGGATACCAGTCCCGGTAACGCAGCCAGAAATAGAGGCCAATGCATCCGTGGACCCAGATCACGATCAAGGCGAGGCTTTGCCAGGCGCCCTGTATCGGGTTGTTGATCCACAGCCTGCGGATGACCGAATAATAGCCGACATCGATGCCATAAAGCATGTGCGACACGCGGATATTGACGGCGTGGCCGATGATCAGGAACGGGATCGACAGGCCGAAGATGACCTGAAGCGCTTCGCGGAGCGGCATGCGCAGCGTTCTGCGCAGATAAAGCGAGCGCAGAACAAGACAGACATGCACCAGAACCGAACCATAAAAAAGCAGGCTGCTGACGGGGTTGAGCCAGATCAGGCTGAACCATTTTCGCGCCCGTTCGGCGGTATCGATGGAGATGAGTGCGAGGGAGTGATTGAAAAGATGGGAAAATACGAAAGCAAATATGATGAGGCCGGATAAAATCCGGGCGCGTCTCAAATTGGTCTCCGAAAAGAAACGGATCATGCAAATCCCATCATGTGGTCATCCAGCGCAGAATCATCATGTAATATGTGGTGGCACCCTTATTGCAGGCCGTCTCATGGCAATATCGTGGAGCAATCCATCGGAAACGGTCAATTGTGCGTGTTCGAACGCCCGCATGGCAAGGGATGTCGAAATCAGAGTTTCGAAAACGCGGTCGGACAGCTCGACTTCGCCGGAGCCAGATTGTGTCAGAGTTCGATGATCTGGCCGTCCATGGCCGCGAAGGCCCCACTGAACTGGGCTTTCGCCTGTTTTTCGATAGTGTCCAGTTCTTCGTCGCTGCGGCTTGGGGCGTGGTGGATGAAGCCGACATTTTTTGCGCCGGCGCGTTTGGCGAGGCGGATCGCCTGTTGCCAGGATGAATGGCCATAGCCGCGATAAAGGCTCATTTCCTCATCGGTGAACATGGCGTCATAGAGGAAAAGGTCGACGTCCCTGATCAGGTCGAGCACGGTTTCGTCCATATCGCCCGGCTCATGTTCGGTGTCGGTGATGATGGCGAGGGACTTTCCTTCCCAGTCCAGCCGATATCCGATGGCGTTGCCGGGATGATTGAGCATTCCGGTTCTTATCGAAAGGCCGTGATGCACATCGAGCGCATCGCCCGGCATGAAGTCCCGCGTGTCGATTTTTGCGCAGCAGATTTCCAGCGGCACGGGGAACCACGGCGGGCTCATGAAGTCCTTGAGCATTTCCCGGGTGGTCATGGTGCCTGCGAGGTGCCCCGACCAGATGGCGACATCGTTGGAGCTGTTATAAAAGGGCTTGAAATAGGGGAAGCCGACAATGTGGTCGTAATGACAATGCGAGAAGAACAGATTGACGTCGGTAATGCCTTCCGCCCGCAGGGCAAGGCCAGCGGGATGCAAGCCCGAACCCGCATCGAACAAAAGAACGTGATCGCCGCATCTCACCTCGATGCAGATGGTATTTCCGCCGTATTTTCGGAAGTTTTCACCTGAAACAGGAAGCGTTCCCCGCGCACCCCAGATCTTTACCCGAAAATTTCTATTACTTTCCCGACTTGCTGTGTCGGAATCGAACGCCATGACACACCCCAATAACAACGGAATCTTGCACGCTTTCCTCCCATGAAGCCCGTTGTCTCTATAGATTCTTATATCCGCTCGTTTCTGGCGGACGCCTTTACCCCTTATTCAGTCAGCATTTCATTTATATTGCAATAGTACGACATTTATTTTTCCAATATCGCCATTCACGGTAGCAAGGAATTGTCGTTTATGTCCGGGCACCCGCCCGCGCTTTGCTCAGTTCCGCCGTCGTCTGGGTAAGGCGTTCGGCCAGAACGCGCATGACCTTGATGGTGATGTCGGGGAAATCGGACATGAGCTTGAAGAACTGTTCCTTGCCGATGCGCAGGGCTTCCACATTGGTGGAGGCGCGAACGGTCGCGGTTCTGACGCTATCGCAGAGGATGGCGATTTCGCCGACAATGGCATTGCCGGTCATTTCGGCCACTTTCAGCGTGCCCGAAGGGGAATCGACCAGAACATCGACTTTTCCGGTCAAGACGACATAGGCCGCATCGCCGACATCTCCCTGATGAAACAGCACGTCGCCAGCATGATAGGACACCCGGTCGGATGCGAATGCCAGTAGTTTGAGCTTTGACGGTTCCATTTCCGAAAAAAACGGCACCCGTTTCAGCATCTGAATTTCGTCTTTAAACAGCATTGACTTACCCTGTTCTTGTTCCACCTCGGTCACCTTCTTGGATTTATGTTGCGACCATGTCCTTGAATGTACCGTTTTCCTCGGCGAGAGTCTCGTAACTTCCGTCGGCGGTGATCAGGCCCTGATGAACAACGATCACCCGCTCGAACATGCGGGAGAGCGTCGCATTCGACAGGACCCATATGATCGACGGGTTATTGTTGTTCTGTTTCAGGAGTGTGATGACCCGCTCGACAATTTCCTCCTGCTGTCGGGGATCGAGGCCGGGAAGAGGGCGGTTGAAGACGTAATAATCGGATTTGCGGATCAGCGCCCGTGCGAGATTGAGCTTCTGGCGCTGGAGCGGGCCAAGCCGCTTGCCGCCGGCGCCGAGGTTGAAGTCCAGACCCACCGCCAGCACGCGTTCATAGACACCCTGCTTGCGCATGACATCGGCGACGATGCGGGTGATGCGCCGCGAGGCGTCGGTGTAGCGATGGCTGACCTTGCCGAACAGGATATTGTCCAGCAGGCTGGTGGCGCTCATATATTTGGTCGGATCGTAGATTTCGATCACGTTTTTCAGGCTGTCGGGCAGGTTCTCATGGAACATGTGCCGGACTTCGACGATCCGGTTCATGATCTCCGGCGACAGCAGGCCGAAACGCTGGCGAGGCTCGATGTAGAAGAAGCTGAGCCGCAGCATTGCGCGCTTTTCGCTTTCATTGGCCTCGTCGAAACTCCGGCTCTGAAGGCGTTGCAGCATTTGCTGATACACCGGAATGTCGTCGGGCGTCATGAAGGTGAGCTGCTGGAAGAAGGGGTGGTCTCCCGGCAGGTCGGCGAAGATTTCCACGATGTTTTCGGCAATCGTGTAACCCATCTCGAACAGGGTTTTCACAAGGCCGGTTTCGCGCATCAGGGAGCGGAAATAGTCGCTTTCGATGACGGTTCGGATCGTCTGGGAAGAATCCCGCATGGTGCCGAACAGCAGGTTTTCGCCGACCGTCGCCTCGCTGTTATAGCTCTCCAGTTCAAAAGGTGCGATGAGGCCGCTCAGATTTTCCTTTTCGAGCTCCGCACGCAGCACATGCCGCAGTTCAACGATGCGCGCGGCAAGATGCAGGTCGGTCAAAGGGTCGATCGAGGAACGCAGCGCAAACTCCAGAATATCCTGCGACAGCTCCACGCTGTCGAGGACGGCCAGAATGGCCTGGATGAGATTTTCCGGCCTGCCGTCGCCGGCCGGGCTCGAAGCGTAATCGATCCATTCGCTGTTGATATCGATCAGCGGATTGCCCGCCATCTTGGCTTCGCGGATTTCCCACTTGCGATGTTCCAGCGCCGCCCCCTCATAGTCCCTGTCCGCAAGCGGGGCGTGTTTGAGGCCGTAAAGCAGATTGTCCTTCAGGCTGGCGTGGAAGAAATAGCTGTCCGAGGACACATAGGAAATGCGCCGTCCGGTCATCGATTCCGGCAGTTCCAATATGTCGACGTCGTTGATACTGATCTTGCCCGAGGTTGGCCAGAGCGTGCGGCCGATTGCATCCGCCAGCGCCTCGGCGCCCGAGCCGCCGACGATGGCGACCACCTCGCCCGGCTCGACCTTCAGCGATGCCTGTTCCAGAAGCCGGCTGCCGCTATCGTCCTCCAGCGTCAGATTGGCGACGACGATCGGGGCGCTGATCGCCGCGACGGCGCCGGGAGACAGTTTCTGCACCTTCTCGTCGATCATGTTCGGTGCATCGAACTGCTCGAAGACCTGCTCGTATTTCACCTGCACGTCCTGGCGTGCCTGATCCCAGTCGATCAGTTCCTTCAGCGGTCCGGGCAGTTCCTTATAGGCATTGATGACGGCGACCAGCTGCCCGACATCGAGGCTGCCCTTCAGTGTGAGATAACCGCCGAGAGCATAAAAGAAAAAGGGGGTGAGCTGTGCGAGGAAGTTATTGATGAACTTGACCAGAAACTTCCACTGGTAGAGATCGTAGCGGATCTTGAAGATGTCGCCGAGCCGGTGCGAGGCATCCGCGCGCTCGTAATTGGACGTGTCATAGGCATGGATGGTGCCGATACCGTCAACCATTTCGCCGATGCGTCCGGCGAGCTGGCGGGCGCTCAGCTGCCGCTGGCGGCCGAGTTCGATGAGGCGACGGCGCATTTTGGGAATGATGCCCACCTGAATGGCGGCCATGAAAGCCGCGATCAGGCCCAGCCAGAAATTCTGAACGAGAATGAAGAAGAGTGCGGAGAGCGCCTGGCCGCCGAGAAGGGCCGGCTGCACGAAGGCGTCGCCGGTAAAGCCGCCGAGCGGTTCCACCTCGTCCTTCACCATGCTGGAGATTTCCGCACCTTTGACCCGCTTGAAATGGGAGGGTGGGAACCGCAGGATCTTGTCGATGAGCTCGAAGCGGATGCGTCGCAGGAGCCGCTCGCCAAGACGGCCCTTGTAGGTATTGATGTAATATTTGAAGAGCCCGTTGATGATGACAAGCGCAAGGAACGTCAGGCTGAGCGCCATCAGCATCGACATGCGGTTGAGCTCGAGCCCGGGGAATAATGTCACGGTGCCCCAGTAAGGGATATCGACCGTGAGATGCATGAAAAGCTGCGTCGCATTCGCCCCTTCGAAACCATCCCCCTGAATTGGGCCGTTGACGATCTGCTTGGGCAGATCGAAGGCGAGGAAATAGGGGATCATCGACAGGGCCACGATCAGCAGAATGAAAAGCTGCTGCCGCCTCGTGTGCGACCAGATATAACGCGTAAGGCTTTGTTCCATATAAAACTTCTATGAACTGCCGGGCGTGGCCCGGTGTGTTGGTTTGCGCGGTGTCTAGACGATCCGGTGGCCGGGTGGCGCAACCTCCTCCTGCAAATAGGTATGGGACTCGCTATTTATCAGTATATTCAAGCGGTTTCGAGCAAAATAGCGGCCCCGCCGGGACTTCTCCGTCACCCCGGCGTTTGTTTTTGCAACGTGCGGGCGGTAATGGATATAAATGCGACTATATTTTTAGACTTCTCTAATGTTGTTGTTTTTATTGTAGATCAGGCGGTAAGACGTTTCGATACAATGATCCCGTAATGGTTGAGCCAGACACTGGCGCAATGATGGCAAGGTCGATGGCGATAGATATTTCAGAGCGTACAGGCAGCGATCCGTCTCTTGATGCATTGTCGCTTTCCGGCATTTCCTCGAATGGGGCGGTTGCGCATCCGGTCTCTTTTGATGGGCTGACCGGGATTTTCCATCCGGCGCGCAAGGACGTCAGACAGCGCCATGCCGTTCTTTTCGTCAGCCCATGGGGCATGGAGGAGCTGTGCAGCCGCAAGTTTCAACGGGTACTGGCCGAGCGGCTGGCCGCTTGCGGTGTCGCCAGCCTGCGATTCGACTATCTGGGCGCGGGTGACGCCTTCGACCCTGATGATGCGGGCCGTGCAGCGGACTGGATTTCCGACGCGCGCGCGGCGCTCAACTGTCTAAAGCGTCTTTCCGGCTGCGCCGAAGTGGTCGTTGTCGCTCAGGGCCTCGGCTGCCTGATTGCTGCGCAGGCGTTTGCAGATGTGGCTGAAGTGGGTTCCATGGCGCTTCTGGCGCCCGTCGTTTCCGGCCGCGCCCATCTGCGTGAACTGGCGATGTGGTCCTCCATGATCGACGATGGCCTCGGTCTTCGGCCCGCGCAACGGATGACGGAGGCGGGATCGATTGCCGGCATGGCCATGCCTGCCGGTGTTGCCGACGCGATCAGGAAGGCCAATCTTTCAAATCTGACCGCTGCTCCGGCGCGCACCATTCTGGCGCTTTCCCGGCCGGGCCGCGTAACCGATGCCGATTTCGCCAGGCATCTCGTTGCGATTGGCGGTGCGGTGGAGGAGGCGGAGTTTTCAGGTTACGACGATCTCGTCTCCAGCCCTACGCTTTCGAAAATATCCGACGATGTAGTCAACCGGCTGGTTGATTGGGTTCTCTCCCAGACCCATGCCGAGAGTCCGGCGATCCCCCAAGAGGATTTCATAGTCAATGCCCCGCAGCGTGGGCGCGGTTTTCTCGAGCAGCCGGTGCAATTTGGAGAAGGCGGGCGGCTTTTCGGTATTTTTTGCGGGCCGGACGACCGGGAGGTGGTTTCTTCGGTTCTTCTGCTTGGCGCGGCCTATGACCGGCATGCGGGCTGGGGCAGGCTTTCCGTGCAGATGGCCCGTACATTGGCGCGCGAGGGGGTGGCATCGCTTCGCTTCGATGCGGCCAATATTGCCGACAGCCCTCCGGTCAAAAACGTGCCCGAGCAGGTTCTTTACGATGCCGCGCAGAATGACGACGTGGCTGCCGCACTCGATTTTCTCGGCAAGCGCGGCAAGGGACCTTTCATTGCGGCGGGCCGGTGCAGCGGCGCTTATCTCGCCTTCAACGGTGCAATCGCCGATGAGCGGATCGACGCCGTGGTCGCGGTCAATCCGGTTGTCTTCCATTGGCGCAAAGGCCGCTCGGTGGATGAGGCCCTGCATAAACGCCCGCGTTCCTTCGGGGAATACAGCCAGCGCTTTCGACAGGGCGCGACCTTCAAGCGTCTCATCAGCGGCGATGTCGATGTGGCAAGTGCGGGGCTGAACATCGTCAAGGCGACGATCAAGAGGCTTTCGACAAAAACGGCGAGGCTGTTCCGCAGGGGCAGCGAGGAAGGGCGTGCCGTCTATGGTGCGTTCGACAAATTGAAGGCGAATGATACCGTCGTTCATCTGCTCTACAGCGACAACGACGATGGTCTGGAGCACTTCCAATATTACTTCGACGCCAATGGCAAAGGACTAGCCGCCTATAAGAACGTGTCGCTGACCATTATTCCCGATGCCGATCACAATCTTTCAACGCCGGAAGCCAGACAAATCTATATCGACGCGGTGAAGCGGCTGGCTCTCGCGCATTTGCGGTAAAAATGCTTGGCTGTCATGTCCTAGAAGGAAAATCGCCGGCTGGAACCCAGTGACACGACCTCTCCGGAAGGAGGAACTTCCGTCGCCGGGGTCTCCGGCAGGAGGCTGATTTTTCTTGTTTCGCCGGGGCCGAGATGGAACCAGTTTTCCGAGGCGAAATAACCCTGCACCTCGACATGGACGGACTGCGCCAGCCGATCCGTGCCGATTTCAAGAGACCAGTTGCCGCTCGTTTCACCGATCGCGACCTGAAGGTTTGCGGCGTGTAGCGCCTTTTTCCGGCCGAGAGGGAAATGGAATGCGTCGGCGATCACGTGTCCTGTTGCAACGTCGCGAAGCCGGGCGACCGTTACATCATGGGATGGAGGGCCGAAACGATAGGCATAGGTCGTATCGAAAAAGGCGCCGAACAAATCTGTTGCGGCAATGGTCTGGCTCTGTCGCGGCGAAAGCGTGAACGGTCGTTTGGCGTGGACGACGGGTTGCACACCTTCGCGCAGGCAGGTCAGTTCCAGCATGGCTTCGAGGCCGCCGCCGGTCTCGTTGACGAGATGGATATCCAGCCCGTTCGTGCCCTCATCGGAAAAAGTAACCTGAATGGGGCGGAATGCCCTTTTCAACGCGTGCCAGACGGATTTGGGCCGGCCCGTGGCATCGATGATACCCCAGCCTGCGCCGGGAACGAGATCCTGCAGGGTCCAGACCAGAGCGCCCTGACAGGAGGAACCGCTGCGCCGCCATTCGGCGAAAGTCGCCTCCATGACCTCGGCCGTGACGGCCCGGGACATGTCGAGATAAAGGCCGCCGTCTTCGCGACGCAGAACATCAGGTTCGACGTCGTAGAGCAGGTTCAGATAATGGTCGCGAACATCCTCGAAGTCCCAGGATGCCCCGCGATCCCGAGGTGCGCGTGCCTTCCATCGCGGATCGTGCACGGCCACGCCGGGTAGATATCTGTCCAGCGTTTCCTGTTCGGGAATATTGGCGAAGGCGAGGCACTCGGCGGCGAAGCGCAGATCGGCGCGGCGCGCATCTTCCAGCGGGCAGCAATAGGCGCCCACGCCGTAATAATGGCCGACCCCGACGTTGGGAAAAAAGGGCAATGCGCCGCCGAAGGGGGAATTGGCGACATAGGCTGTGTCCGGGCGTTTCTCGGCAAGGAGTTCCGGCAGAACCTCCTCGGTGAGCGCTCCCTTCCATATCTGTTCCGGAAGACCGAGCATCGCGCCCTGCTGGTACATTTCACTGCCGCCGCAGAAGACGGTGAGCGATGGAGAAAGCGCGGTGGCTTCGAGGAACTGCGAGATTTCCGTGACGATGTGCTGGCGCAGGCTCTCGTCCTTTGCCGGGTAATCGAAATTGGCGAGCATGGCGTCCTGCCAGACCATGATGCCGAGTTCGTCGCAAAGTGCGAAAAATTCCGGCGTCTCATAAGCCATGGTGCCGCCGATGCGGATCATGTTCATGCCGGCTTCCGCGGCTTTTCTAAGCCATGGCTCATAATCCGGCCCTGTTCCCGGCAGGCGCACAATATCGGCCGTCGTCCAGACCGCGCCGCGGCAGAAGACCGGCTGACCGTTCACCTTGAGGCCGAAACCATTACCATCTTCGCCATGATCGATCTCGACCCGCCGGAAGCCGCTGCGCCCCAGCCTATGTTGTTCGCCGTCCAGTTCCAAAAGCGTGTCGTGCAGCGCAGGCCTGCCATGGGTGTGCGGCCACCATGGTTCGACTTCGGGTATGTGGAGTTCGCCGGAAAACTTGCCGTTCTCATCCGTGGAAAGATCGGCGCTATAACCCGCGCAGCCAAACCGTGCCGATTTTATAGGCCGTTTGGTTTCCAGCGAGATGGCGAGCGTTCCCGTTCCTGCCTCGTCCAGCGAAGATCGGAGCGTGCAAAGCACCGCTTCCCGTCTGATCAGACTGATGGGTCGCCATGGACCGGCGGCGTGGATTTCCGGGCACCAGCCGGGCATGTAACCGAGTGCGGTGGTACGGATCAGCCGCAACCCCTGCGTATTCATCATCTGCGGCCGCCAGCGAGCGCGGGGACCGGTTTTTTCAAGCCTCGGCGCAAGCGCCCGGAAGCAGATGCAAAGCTCGTCCGCGCCTGTGAGTTCGACAGGCACTTCCAGCCTTTCGAACATGCTCTGGCTCGCGGCGATCAGCTCGCCGTTGAAGAAGATTTCGGCAATGGTGGAGAGACCGTCGAAGCGTAGGGTGGCGCGTTCGCGCGTATCGGAAATCATCGTCAGCCGATACCAGGCATCCCTGTCATTGAGAGGCGCCGGGGCAAGGCGGTCGAATTTTCCAGCCGCTTCCAGAGCCTGCGCCACGGTGCCGGGAACGGAGACGTGAAGGCTTTCAAGCGATGCGGGAATATCGGACGGCGTCTCACAGGCATCGGCGGGTGTCAGCGTCAGCGTCCAGCCTTCGCTCAGCAATTCCTCGCTTTCGCCGGGAAGATAAGTCCTCACGCGGCCTCGCTGGCATCAGTGAGTTTAGTCGAAAGCGCTTCCATCACGCCATCCCACGCATCCGCTGCTGGATCGAGCACGGTGGCCAGTGCATCAAATTTGCGGCGGGTGACGGCGCGTGCAAGCTGGAACTGCACGGTCTTGGCAACCTCGGAAATCTTGAGCGCGTGGTCTCTTGCTTCAGAAAAACCATCCGCGTCCAGCCATTCGAAGTGGCTTGCCGCCAGTTCGAAATTGGCGCCGAGCTGGCGCAGCGTGTTGAAGGCATATTTGTGGAAAAAGCCGAAGGGTCGGTCGGCGACCTTTTTCACCTGCGCCGGAAAAACGCCGGCAAAAGCACGGATCGGGTTGGCGGAGGGCCGTCTGGAAAAATGAAATTTCAGGAGCCGTTCGGCAGTCTTGCGAATATGTGCGGGCGAGGGGCTGCTATCCGCGAATTTTGCAAATTCGGTATAGGGCAGGAACGGCGGGTCGGTCTCGGCCAGATGATGCTGGAACAGACCGTCAAAATCTTCGCCTGCAAGATGGAAGAAGCCTGCATTGTGGAAATAGTCGAGTTCGCGCTTCGCGAGATCAAGCCGGTTGATGGCGATGGTGGTCTTGCCATGTTCCTTCCGGTAGCCCACCCCATGGGTATCCGGCATATAGAAGCTGTCCATCTCGATCAGGCAGATGCGGCCGCGTGCGAGCTGCGCCTCGATGTGGTTTTCCACGCTGTCGAAGATCGCAAGTTCGGTGGCGCGAACGCCATAAAGCGCCTCAAGGTCTTCCAGCGGCACCTTGAAGAAGGTGAACTGGTCGCCTTCGAAATCCTGCGTGAGCGTGAAACCGAACATGGCTTCCGGCGGCAGTCCTTTCGAGGCCAGCACCTCGATCCACAAATCGATGTAGCAATTGGTCTCCGGCCACATTCTCTCGGAGGAATGGAGCGGATGCTGCACATAGTTTCTGGGATCGAGACCGGGAAAAATCTGCCGCATGAATGATCAGCCCCAGAGCGTTTCCACGACCTTCGCAGGCCATTTCTTCACGTCGAGACCGTGATGTGCAAACAGCGCCAGCGCGATGCGCTCAAGGCCGAAACCGACGCAGGCGGTATGGGCGACATCGCCATTGGCGAGGTTGAGGCCCCATTTCTGGCCGAAGGCATCCTGATGATAATTAAAGCTCATGCAGGCCGTCGGGCTGGTCGTGGATGTGACCGGGATCAAGAGTTCGAATTTCAGGTTCTGGTCGCGCTGGTTGTTGGCGAGCATCTTGCCGGCGCGGCCGAAGAAGGGATCGTTGGCGACATCGATGGTGACATCGAGCCCGACCGCCTTCATCATCTCCACGCCGCGATCCATCCAGGTCTGGCGGAATTCGGTGACGTCGGACTCGGTGCCCATGCAAACATATTCGCGCATGCGGAAAAGCTGCTGGCGGGCCGGGTCCTTGGAGGGTTCATGACGGAAACAATAGGACTGGATGTCATAGAGACCGCCGCCGGCAGGTAGCGCGCCGCGCTTGGCAATCGTCGGATAAAGCGGGTAGCAGGCCGCCGGCGTCAGCACGATGTCTGTCGCTTTCTGGTCCTTGGTCCAGTCGCCGCCCTCATCCATGGTTTTCAGCAGGCTGACATGGTCGAGCTCACAGCCGCAGAAGGAATGGACCGTGCCGGCGAGCTGCGGGAAGCTCTTCATATAACCGCTCTTTTCGAAATAGGCGCGGTTGATGCCGGGCGGAAAGCGGATCGCTTCGGCGCCGTCAGCGCCGCCCGTGCGGTCGATCAGCCGCTCAAAGGCGGCAATGACATCCTCGAACTGGCCGCTGCGTCCATAAAGACCGTCCACACCGGTTTCAATCAGCAGGCCTTCTTCGAACAGTCGATCGAGAAACGATGTTTGCATGTCCATGGTCTTATCCCAAGAGGCTGGTGTCCTGCTTGTGAACCAGCAGGAGATTGGCGGAATTGCCGAGAATTCGGTCGTTGGAAATCATCAGACGGGCGGAGTGCGCGTCGCGCAGGTGCCGGCCGAGGCTGTAGGGCGTGCCGTTCTTGTAGCCCATGATGCCGCAGACCAGCATGGCATGATCGATGATCTCGAGAATGGTTTCCGAAGAGCAGATTTTCACATTGTTCATGGCGACGGCAAAGGCCATGGACATCAGTTTTTCGGGGTCGCTCTTGGTGTCCTCGTAAGCCTTGATGCCGGCGATGATGTTGGATTTCACGACCTGCAGCTTGGTGGAGACCTCGGCAAGGCGGATCGCGCCGGGAGGAGCGGTGCCGGGCGACTTGCGCGCCGCGGCTCTGACGAAAGACTGGGCGCGCAGCACTGCATCCGAGGCGATGCCGTACCAGACGGCGCTCCACAGGAGATGCGAGCTTGCAAGCATGGATTGTGCAGCGATTTCCGCAAAGGGTTTCGGGAATATCTGCGCCGCCGGCGCTTCGCCACGAAACAGGAAGCCGTCCGAACAGGTGCCGCGCATGCCGAGCGTATCCCACACATGGGTCTTTTCGAGCGTGTACTGGTTTTTCAGAAAGACCGTCATCACCTGATCGGCGGGCGCGGCATCCTTGTGGGCGCGCGAGGTGATGAGGATCGCATCGGCATTGCTGCCATAGGAAATGACGGTGGCGTCTTTTTCCAGCCGGCAGAAATCGCCTTCGACCTCGATTGCACAGATGGAGTTGCGCAGATTGCCGCCAATGCCGCCTTCGGTGGTGGCGGAGCCGAGCAGAAGCTGTTCGCTGGCGATGCGGCTCATGAAGCCGGCATGCCATGCGCTCGTCTCGCCGTGTTCCACCAGGCTGGATGCCTTGATATGGTGCATGGCGAAAATCATCGCGGTTGCCGAACAGGCCTGACCAAGCCGGGCGCAGATATCGGCGATTTCCTGTAGGGAAGCGCTTTCGCCGCCCAGCGAAGAGGGGACCTGGATGCCGAGCAGACGTTCCTGTCGCAAGGCGTGGACGGCTTCCTGCGGGAAGCGGCCGGTGACATCCACCTCATCCGCGTGTTTGGCGGCGATTGCGGCGACACGGCCCGCGCGCGCGGACAGCGTTTCATCCTGCGGCGCTACGGTGACGTTCATCAGGCTGCCTCTTTACCATCCAGAATGAGCTTAACGGTGTCTTCAATGGCCCTGATGCTCGCAAATGACTTGCGGTTCAGCAGATTGTCGGGGAATTCGATATCGAATGCTTCTTCGATGCCGAGCATCAATTGCACGGATGCAAAGGAAGAAAGGCCCGCCGCATAAAGATCGGCTTCATCTGCAATCGTATCGACAGGGGTTGGAAGCTGGCCGAATTTGGCCAGTATTTCACGAATAGTCGCGTTCATTCCGACGTATCTCCCATGAATTTCACATCAGGATGGTTTGTGCTTATCGTTACGTTGCAAACGATAATATTCGCCTAAACCGTTAGGTTAATTACAACTAACGGCAGCATGCGCCATTCCCGCACCTTTGCCAAGCATGGATCGTCGGCCTTGACAAATGCCGGTCGGTGTTTTTTGCTGTGGCCATTCACCAGGGGTGTCCCGTCAAGGGGCTGAGATTCTGCTTTCATGCGCAGTGACCCGTTGAACCTGATCCAGTTCATACTGGCGTAGGGACGGTGCAAAGACCGAAGGTCGGGCGGGCGTATGACGTCGCGTTCCGGCAATTCGGTATTTTCCATCATTCCGGCTCGAACTGGGTCTCCACTGTTAAACTTTGGAGCCTCAAGATGAATATCGCTGCCAAGACTATCCCGCTGTCGGTTACCACCGGGCCGCATGCCGCCTCCACGAAAATCCATAAACCGGGAATTTTGCATCCCCATATCCGCGTGCCGATGCGCGAGATTGCGGTTCATCCGACGGCGGGTGAACCGCCGGTTACGGTCTATGATTCCTCGGGTCCTTATACCGACCCTACCCATCCCGTTCTCATTGAAAAGGGTCTGCCGCGTCTGCGTCATGACTGGGTCGTTGCGCGCGGCGATGTCGAGGCCTATGACGGCCGGCACGTCAAGCCGGAGGATAACGGCTTTGCCACCGGCGAACGCCTGACGCCCGAATTTTCGGTGCGCCACCAGCCGCTCAGAGCCACGGCCGGTAAAGCCGTGACCCAGCTTGCCTATGCGCGGGCCGGTATCATCACGCCGGAAATGGAATTCATCGCCATCCGTGAAAATCTCGGGCGCGAGGCGGCCAAGGAAAAGTTGGCGCGTGACGGCGAAAGTTTCGGCGCGCATATCCCGGACTACGTCACGGCGGAATTCGTGCGTCAGGAAGTGGCGGCCGGCCGCGCCATCATCCCTGCCAATATCAATCATTCGGAACTTGAGCCGATGATCATCGGCCGCAATTTTCTCGTCAAGATCAACGCCAATATCGGCAATTCCGCCGTTACCTCCTCCATGGCGGAAGAGGTGGAGAAGATGGTCTGGGCGATCCGCTGGGGTGCGGATACCGTCATGGACCTGTCTACCGGCCGCAACATCCACAATATCCGCGAATGGATCATCCGCAATTCGCCGGTGCCGATCGGTACGGTGCCGCTTTATCAGGCGCTTGAAAAGGTCAACGGCATTGCCGAAGACCTGAACTGGGAAGTGTTCCGCGATACGCTGATCGAACAGGCGGAGCAGGGTGTGGATTATTTCACCATCCATGCCGGCGTGCGGCTGCATTACATCCCGCTCACCGTCAACCGCGTCACCGGCATCGTTTCGCGCGGCGGGTCGATCATGGCCAAGTGGTGTCTGCATCACCACAGGGAAAGCTTCCTGTATGAGCATTTCGACGAGATTTGCGACATTTGCCGCGCTTACGATGTCTCCTTCTCGCTGGGCGATGGTTTGCGTCCCGGCTCGATTGCCGACGCCAATGACGCCGCACAATTCGCGGAGCTGGAGACGCTCGGCGAGTTGACGCAGATCGCCTGGGCGAAGGATTGCCAGGTGATGATCGAAGGCCCCGGCCATGTGCCGATGCACAAGATCAAGGAAAATATGGACAAGCAGCTGAAGACCTGCGGTGAGGCGCCTTTCTATACGCTCGGGCCGCTCACCACCGATATTGCGCCGGGTTACGACCATATCACCTCCGGCATCGGTGCGGCGATGATCGGCTGGTTCGGCACCGCGATGCTCTGCTACGTCACGCCGAAGGAACATCTCGGCCTGCCGGATCGCAACGACGTGAAGGTCGGCGTCATCACCTACAAGATCGCTGCCCACGCCGCCGATCTCGCCAAGGGCCATCCGGCGGCACAGGTGCGGGACGATGCGCTGTCGCGCGCGCGGTTCGAGTTCCGCTGGGAGGACCAGTTCAACCTGTCGCTGGACCCGGATACGGCGCGCTCCTTCCATGACGAGACCTTGCCGAAGGAAGCGCACAAGGTCGCGCATTTCTGCTCCATGTGCGGACCGAAATTCTGCTCGATGCGGATTTCTCACGATATCCGCGCCGAGGCGCAAAAGGAGGGACTGGAGGCCATGGCCGCACGCTTCAAGGAAGGCGGTGAGCTTTACATGCCGCTCGCGACGCCTGCGGATGCCGAATAGCATGCGCGTTCTGGTCAAGGGAACGGGGGTCGCCGGTTTGACGGCGGCCTTCGAGCTGGCGCGAACCGGCGTTACCGTCGAGGTTTGCGAGCGCAATGCCGAACCCCCGCGCGGCGCATCCTGGTATGCGGGCGGCATGCTGGCGCCCTGGTGCGAGCGTGAAAGCGCTGAAGAGCCGGTTCTGACGCTCGGTCAGGCGGCGCTCGACTGGTGGGATGAAGCGACACCCGGCCTTGTCGTCCGTAACGGCACGCTGGTCGTTGCGCCGGCCCGCGACAAGGCGGAGCTTTCGCGTTTCGCATCGCGGACCGCCGGCTATCGCTGGGTGGATGAGGGCGAAATCGCCGCGCTGGAGCCAGATCTTGCCGGGCGGTTTCGTTCCGGGCTTTATTTTCCGGATGAGGGGCATCTCGATCCGCGTCTTGCACTGAAATCGCTGCATGAACGGCTCTGTACCATGGGTGTGCAGTTCCATATGGGTATCCCGTTGGATGAAGAGCCGTTCGACCGGGTGGTGGATTGCACTGGTTCTGCGGCAATCGGCGGGATTTCCGATCTTCGCGGTGTGCGGGGAGAGATGCTCTATCTCGCCACGCGGGAGGTTTCCCTGTCTCGTCCCGTCCGGCTGCTGCATCCGCGCATTCCGCTTTACATCGTGCCGCGCGAGCCCGGCCGTTTCATGGTGGGCGCGACGATGATCGAGACCGAGGATACCGGCGACATTTCTGTCCGTTCGATGATGGAATTCCTGAATGCTGCCTATGCGGTGCATCCGGCTTTCGCGGAAGCGGAAATCATCGAGACCGGCACCGGCGTGCGCCCCGCCTATCCCGACAATCTGCCGAAGGTCACGCAGGATGGCCGGACTATTTTTATCAACGGCGCGCACCGGCACGGCTTTCTGCTGTCGCCGGCGATGGCGCGGCAGGCGGCTGAAGTCGTTTGCCAAACTCTCTCTCAAAAGGAACGGGATCATGAAACTTCTGGTGAATGGCGACGAGCTTGATCTCGCCGCCGAGACGCTGGCCGGCCTGCTCGCCAGCCTCGAATACGAGGGTGAGTGGCTGGCGACGGCGGTAAACGGTGACCTGGTGCATTCGGAAGAGCGCGCCGATTATAAGCTGAAGGCTTTCGACCGTATCGAAATCCTCTCGCCGATGCAGGGAGGCTGAAACCATGCTGACGCTTTATGGCCGCGAGGTCTCGTCTCGTCTCCTGCTCGGCACGGCGCGCTATCCGTCCCCCGCTGTGCTTGCCGATGCCGTGCGGGTGAGCAACACGGATATTCTGACGATTTCACTGCGCCGGGAAACGGCGGGTGGCAAGAAGGGCGGTCAGTTTTTTGAGCTTATCCGCGAGCTGGATCGCCAGATTCTGCCCAATACCGCCGGTTGCCACACGGTCAAGGAAGCGGTGCTGACGGCAAGGATGGCCCGCGAGGTTTTTAACACCGACTGGATCAAGCTGGAGGTCATCGGTCATCACGACACGCTGCAGCCTGATGTCTTCGCACTTGTCGAGGCGGCGAAAATCCTCTGCGACGATGGTTTCGAGGTCTTTCCCTATACGACCGACGATCTGGTCGTGGCCGAGAAGCTGCTGGAGGCAGGCTGCAGGGTGCTGATGCCCTGGTGCGCGCCAATCGGCAGCGCCATGGGACCGCTCAATCTGACGGCGCTGAAATCCATGCGGGCGCGTTTCCCGGATGTGCCGCTGATCGTCGATGCCGGTATCGGCCGCCCGTCGCATGCGGTCACGGTGATGGAGCTCGGTTACGATGCCGTTCTGCTCAACACGGCGGTGGCGGGCGCGGGAGACCCGGTCGGTATGGCGGAGGCTTTCGCTCGGGCGATAGAAGCCGGCCATCAGGCATATCTCTGCGGGCCGCTGGAGCCGAGGGACATGGCCGTTCCCTCGACGCCCGTGATCGGAACGGCTGTTTTTTCCTGATCACGGCCGTCGTCGACATCAGGCACCTCACGTTTTGCGTTGACAGTGCCTGATGGTGGCGGGATACCGGGAGAAAAAGGGAAACGGCATGGCGGCACTCACCAATCTTCTAACTGATATCGGCGGCGTTTCGGTCGGCAATGTCACCGATCTTGCCCTCGGCTCCGGTGTTACGGCGATTGTTTTCGAAAAGCCCGCCATCGCTTCCGGTTCTGTTTTGGGTGGTGCGCCGGGCGGGCGCGATACCGGCCTGCTCGACCCGACGATGACGGTGGAAACGGTAGATGCCTTCGTGCTGTCAGGCGGTTCTGCCTTGGGGCTGGATGCGGCGGGCGGCGTTCAGGCCGGGCTGCGCGAAATCGGACGCGGCCTGCAGGTGGGTTCCACCCGCGTTCCCATCGTGCCGCAGGCGATCCTGATGGATCTGCTGAATGGCGGCGACAAGGATTGGGGGCTGCATTCGCCCTATCGCGAGATGGGATACGCGGCCTTCAAGGCGGCGCGTGCGACGCCCTTTGAGCTTGGAACGGTCGGTGCGGGAACGGGGGCGACGACCGCCACCTTCAAGGGCGGGCTCGGTTCGGCAAGTGCTGTCAGTTCCGGCGGTTATAAAGTGGGGGCCATCGTTGCCGTCAATGCGCTCGGCTCGGCAACCGTTGGAACGAGCCGCCATTTCTGGTCCGCGCCGTTTGAAGTGCAGGGTGAATACGGCGATTGCGGTTTTCCCGATCGTTTCGAGCCGGATCATACCGCGCTGCGACTCAAGGGGGTCAATCTCACGGCAACGACCATCGGTGCGGTGGTGACGGATGCCGTACTCACCAAGGCGCAGGCGCATCGCCTTTCCATCATGGCGCATGACGGGCTGGCGCGTGCCGTTCTGCCCGCCCATCTGCCAAGCGACGGCGACACCATGTTCGCGGCCTCGACCGGTGAAAAGCCGCTTGAGGGCGGCGTTCATTTCGCCGAGCTCTGCCATCTGGCGACCATGGTGATGGCGCGCGCGGTCGCGCGTGGCGTCTATGAGGCGACGGCCTTACCGGTGGACGGAGCGCAAAAGGCCTATCGCGATCTTCATGGACGGAGCCTTTGAACGATGAGTGAGGCCCCTTCTCCACTGAAGCCTGTTCTTCGTATCGACTTTCCACCCGGGGAACGTCTCGGTCATGGCAAGATCGAATTGATGGAGTTGATTGTCGAGACCGGCTCCATCTCCGCCGCCGGGCGGGCGATGGACATGTCCTATCGCCGCGCATGGCTGCTGGTGGATGCACTGAACCATATGTTCAGGCAACCGGTCATTGAATCGCAGCGCGGCGGCAAACAGGGCGGAGGTGCGGCGCTGACCGCTTTCGGCACTGAGGTGCTGGAGCGTTATCGCGGCATGGAAAAACGGATGAACGAGGCCTTGCGCGCGGATATCGACTGGCTGGAGGCCAACCGCAATCCCGACGCGGCTCTCAATAGGGATCGAGAGCCGCCGACTTTATGATCGCGTGCACCGGTTTTCCGGGTTCCAGTTGTAGCCTTTCGCGTGACAGATCGGTGATGCGCGACTGGATGATGTCGCCGCCGCAATCCACATGAACCGTGACCATGCCGTCTTCGCTGACAGAAACAGTCGCGACATGGCCCGCGAGAATGTTGAGCGCGCTTAAGCCTTCGGGCTTTACGGTTGCCAGCATCACATCGCGCGCCGGTATGAGCACCCGTGCCGGGCTGCCGGCCACTCCCCTTTTTGCCGGCACATGCAGCAGCATGGTCTTCAGCGTTACGGCGGCAAGGCCATGCCGCTCATCAAAGCTTTCAATGTGGCCGGAAAGAATGCTGCCCGCTTCGCGTCGTTCGAGATGCGTGCTGAAATCCGGTCTGGAAAGCACGTCGGCCGCTTTTCTCTGCGCCTCCACCTTGCCGTCCTTCATTACCACGATGCGGTCGGCGAGGCGGGCGACCTCCTGAATAGAATGGCTGACATAAACGATCGGTATTTTCGTCTCGTCGCGCAGCCGTTCGAGATAGGGAATGATCTCTGCTTTTCGCTCCTCGTCGAGCGAGGCGAGGGGCTCGTCCATCAACAACAGGCGAGGCGATGACAGAAGCGCGCGGCCAATCGCGACACGCTGTTTTTCGCCGCCGGAAAGCTTGTCCGGCCGGCGCTGCAGGAGATGGCCGATGCCGAGCATGTCGACGATGCGGTCTTCATTCGCGTTCCCGGTTTTGTTCACGGCGAACCAGCGGCCGTAATGCAGGTTCTGCGCCACGCTGAGATGCGGGAAGAGCCGCGCTTCCTGAAAAACATAACCGAAGCGGCGTTTATGAGCCGGCAGGAACAGTCGTGTTCCGCTATCGGCCAGCGCTTCGCCATCGAGCAAAACCTGTCCCTCATCCGGCCGCAACAGGCCTGCTATGATGCGGATCATCGAGGTTTTGCCGGAGCCGGAGCGTCCGAACAGCGCGGTGACGCCGCCTTCGGAGGTGAATGACGCATCGAGTTCGAAAGAACCGAGGCGATGGCGGGTGGCGACCGAAAGCGTCATTCCATGCTCACCCGTTTGCCGACGATGCGGGCCAGAAACTCCGAGACGAGCAAAGCGAGCATGGAAATCACGACGGAGACAATGGTTAGCCGCAACGCACCGGCATCGCCGCCCGGAACCTGGGTGAAGGTATAGATGGCGGCGGACAAAGTCTGGGTCTCGCCGGGAATATTGGACACGAAGGTGATGGTCGCGCCGAATTCGCCCATGGCCTTTGCGAAAGCCAGGATCATGCCGGCGATGATGCCGGGCAATGTCAGGGGAAGCGTAACGGTGAGGAACACCCAGAACGGGCTTGCCCCCAATGTTCCCGCCGCCTCTTCCAGCTTGCGGTCCACCGCTTCTATGGAGAGACGGATGGAACGCACCATCAGCGGAAAGGCCATGACGGCACAGGCGAGTGCCGCCCCGGTCCAGCGGAAGGAAAAGACGATGCCGAACCAGCTATCGAGAAATTGCCCGATCGCGCCCCTGCGGCCGAACAGGACGAGCAGCAGAAAGCCGGTGACGACGGGCGGCAGGATGAGCGGCAGGTGGACGATGCCATTGAGGAGAGACTTGCCCCAGAAGCGACCGCGCGCCAGCGCCACGGCGACCAGAATGCCGAAAGGCAGGCTGGCAAGCATGGCGATGGACGACACCCACAGGCTGAGCCTGATCGCCGTCCATTCTTCAGGGCTGAGTGTCCACCAATGCAATGCCATATCCTGCAATCGTCATCTCTCGCAGCCCATAGGTTGGGGCCACGAAAGGCAGTTTATTTCAAAACGGTAAAGCCTTGCTTTTCGAAGAAGGGCGTTGCCTTGGCCGATTTCAGGAAATCCAGATAGGCTTTTGCTGCCGGGGACCTGGCTTCCGAAAGAATGGCCACCGGGTAGATGATCGGCGGATGGCTGTCTTCCGGGAAGGTGCCGACGATCTTCACACCCGGATCGGCGGCGGCGTCGGTCTGGTAGACGATGCCATAGGGTGCTTCGCCGCGCGAGACGAGCAGCAGGGCGGCACGCACGCTCTCCGCGCCGGCGACCTTCTGTTCGACGGAGGACCAGACCCCGAGCTTTTCCAGAGCGGCCTTGCCGTATTTGCCCGCCGGCACGGAATCGACCGCACCCATGGCCAGACGGCCATCGCCCACCAGAGCGGCAAGATCGAAGCCCTGCTTGATCTCGACCGGCTTTGCCTTGTCTGCGGGAGCGACGAGAACGATGCGGTTGCCGAGAAGATTGGAGCGGCTGTCAGCGTTGATCAGCTTCTTTTCGGCGACATAGTCCATCCATGCAAGGTCGGCCGAAATGAAGATATCCGCTGGCGCGCCCTGCTCGATCTGCTTGGCGAGCGCCGAGCTTGCGGCATAAGAAACAGTTGCTTCGTTACCGCTTTCCTTCGCCCATTCGGCGTTGAGAGCATCGAGCGCGTTTTTCATGCTTGCGGCAGCAAACACCGTGACTTTTTCGGCTGCATGGGCCGGAACGGCTGCGAATGAGGCCGCCATCCAGAAGGATGTGGCTGCGGCAATGGCTTTGAAGAAGCTGCGACGCAAAAGTCTCATGGTCTGTTACCCCCGGTTCGAGATATTCTGATGAATATATCGATAGGCCTATAGGGCAATCATTATATTTTCAAGGATATATCGATGGGATGGGGAAAAGAGGCTGCCCGGATGTCTGTTTAGAGGGGTGGTTAAGCTCGAAAAGCTCTCCTCGTCATGCTCGGGCTTATCCCGCGCATCTGCAACGTCTCCATTTTATTGAATGTGATTAGATCCTTGGGACAAGCCCAAGGATGACGTCGTTCCCTTGAAGCGGCTCCGTGTCCGATCAAAAACGCTCGCCGGCGAAATGGGCGATCTGTGCGCCTGCCTCGTAATAGGCTTCCTTCACCGCCCGGAAAGACTGCGCTTTCGGCTCCGTCAAAGGCAGCGGCAATTCGGCTTCAGCAATCTCTCCGAGAATATGCTGCGCAATGACCTTGCCAAAGGCCGTGCCCGGCGCGATGCCGCGGCCGTTATAGCCTGCAAAGCCGACAACATTTTCAGCGAATTTGTGAAAGCGGGGCACGGCATTGTCCGTCATGCCGATTTGGCCGTACCATTCACATTCGAATTCCGTATCCCCGAGCTGCGGGAAAAGCCGCTTCAGCGAGCGCTTCGCCCAGGCACGATGAATGGCGGCTCCGGTGCCGCGCAGGGCGCCGACGCTGCCGAAGATCAGCCGGCCGGCTTTGTCCATGCGGAAGGATGAGAGAATCTCCTTCGTATCCCAGCAGCCTTCACGGCCGGGCAGGATGCTCTTTTGCAGATTGTCGCCGAGCGGTCTGGTCGCGAAATTGAAATAGGGCAGGTAGACCTGTTCATCGCGAACGATCTGCCACGGGCCGGTGCTATAGGCTTCGGTGGCCACAACGATCCAGTTGGCGATTACAGACCCTTGCGGCGTCTTCACCACCCATTTTCCGTTGCTGCGTTCGGTCGCTACCACGGGGCTTTCGGTGTGCAGGCGCACGCCCGCTTTCTGGGCGGCTGCGGCAAGGCCTCGAACATAGGCAAGCGGCTGTATCGTGCCGGCGCGTGTATCCAGAAGCGCACCGGAATAGCCCGTACTGCCGGTGCGTCTCGCTGTCTCTTCGGCATCGAGGATACGGACGGGGGCGCCTCTCGCCGCCCATTGTTCGCAGCGCTCACGGATTTCGGCGAGCCCTTTTTCTCCGACGGCACAATGGAGCGTGCCGTTTTTTTCGATCTCGCAGGGAATTGCGTGTTTTTCCACCAGTTCACGCACGAGAAGCGGGGCATTGCCCAGAAGGTCGAGAAGCCGCTCGCCGTAAACCTCGCCCAGCACGCCGGGCAGCTCTTTCGGCATGACCCACATGCCGCCATTGATGAGGCCGACATTGCGGCCTGCGCCGCCGAAGCCGATTTCCCTTGCTTCGAGAAGAACGACATCCACACCCCGTCCCGCAAGATGAAGGGCGGCGGACTGGCCGGTAAAACCACCTCCGACGACGACGATATCGGCAACCGCTGCGCCCTGCAAGGCGGGCGTTACGGGCGGCTGCGGCGCGGTCTGTTCCCAGAGGCCGTGCGAGCGGGGGTCATTATACATCGTTCCACCGTGTTCCGGGCCAGTTCATTTGTTCTTCGTATGAGTGACAAGCCCTTGTTTATAAGACTTTACAAGCGGTCTTGCCTGTTGAATATCGACATATCGTCAAGAGTTCATTCCGTGAGGGAATATGGTCCTGCCGCCACGCCGTTTTCTGCCGTCGCTGTCGCTGCTGGCGGCTTTCGAAGCCGCTTCCCGGACGGGCAGCGTCACCGCCGCTGCGAGGGAACTGGGGCTGACGCAGGGTGCGGTCAGCCGCCAAATCCTGGCGCTCGAAGAGCAGCTCGGCGTGGCGCTGTTCTTGCGTGAGCGGCAGACGATCCGGCTGACAAGGGCGGGGGAGGGCTATGCGCGGGAAATCCGCGAGGCCTTGCGGCGCATATCGACGGCCTCGCTCAACCTGCGCGCCAATCCGGATGGCGGCACGCTCAACCTCGGGGTTCTGCCGAGCTTCGGCACGCGCTGGCTCGTGCCGCGCCTTCCCGATTTCATCGCCAGACACCCCGGCGTTTCGGTCAATCTTCTGACGCGATCATCGCTGTTCGATTTCCGCACCGATACAGTCGATGCGGCCATCCATTTCGGATTGCCGCATTGGCCGGGCACCGAGCTGGTTTTCCTGATGCATGAAAAGGTCATTCCGGTATGCAGCCCCGCATTCAAGGCGCGACACGGGCTTTCAAGGCCGGGCGATCTGCTGCATGTCCCGTTGCTGCACATGACGACCCGGCCGGACGCCTGGGAGAAATGGTTTCGCAGTCATGGCGTCAGTTTCGATAATGTGCATGGCATGCTTTTCGATCAGTTCACGACGATTGCCGAGGCGGCGAGCGCCGGGGTTGGGGCGTCGCTCATTCCTTCTTTCATGATCGAGGAGGAGTTGCGAAGTGGTCGTCTGGTCGCGGCTGTTGCGGGGGAAGTGGAGAGCGAGGAAGCCTATTACCTCGCCTGCATGCCGGATCGCGCCGGTTATGCGCCGCTCGAAAGTTTTCGGCAGTGGATCGTTTCCGAGGCCGCAACCGGGGCGAACGGTGGGGTCGGGGAGTTTTCAGCGTAAACCGGTAAGCGGTCTTGCAAGACGGACGCCGCTCAGCCAATAGTGCGCCATGACGCGTGGCGCGAGCAGCCATGCACCGAAAGTTCAAATACGGGAGATGTCCGTGAAGCCCATTTTCGTTCAGCTTCAATGTGAGCCCGGCAAGACCTATGATGTCGCCGACGCCATCTATAAGACGGAACTGGTTTCCGAGCTTTATTCCACCAGCGGTGAATATGATCTGCTGCTGAAAATCTATCTGCCGCAGGAAGAAGATATCGGCAAGTTCATCAACCAGAACATCGTCAATATTCCGGGAATCGTGCGCTCGCTGACGACGCTGACCTTCACCGCGTTTTGATGCAGCCTATCTGACGATACATGCATGGCGGCGGGGTAAAGCCCGACGAGTGCCGTTTTGCAGGGCGCCATACGCCACTTTGATTCTGCTGGAATGCTTTCTGTCTGACGATGGGAAGCGGGTGGGGCGCTTCCGTGCTCTATTCTTCAGAGCGATTTGGCGATCTACGGCCGGCGCGATGCAGGCAGCCGGATTATCGTGCAAGACATGCAAGAGAAGAGCGCGCCATCGGGCCGCTGTTCGGGGTCCGATATTTGGCGCGCTCTGGTTTTGACGGTTCTGTGAGCGGGCGAAAGCTTTCCCGCATCAGGCGACCGCGGCCAGATTCCGGTTGCGCACGAGATCGCGGATCGCAATCCGCACGTCGTCGGCGCTGTCGAACTTCTGTTCGTCCAGGTCGTGAACGTGGAACTTCACCGCGATGAACTTCAACCGGTCATTATCCGGGATAACGATGCCGACGGGCTCGCCAGCGAATTCAATAACTTGCTTCTGCATAGATATACTCCCGCTGTGGCTACTTCACACAGCATGTTGTCGAACTGATTTTCAGGAAATTGAGACCGTTAAGTCACATTCGACAGCAGCGGGAACACGTGGATTTAAATCCAGCGTTCCAGGACTCAAAACCAAGGATTGCGTTGATGTTGATATGTTTTGACATGACACACTCCCTGTATTGATGTTGGCCCGGAATCAGGAGACTTGTTCTCCAGTTCCACACTGATAATCCAGACCAGCACTAAAATCAATGCTGATTGTTATAGGTAGAATATTTTTCTTTATGATGACAGGAGAGGGGCGGAAATGTGAAATTTTTGTTTTCGTTGGCTGCCGCCGCGAAAAGCCCGCTATAGCAGGCTTTTTATGTATTTTTTAATCGTCGCCGGTGGCTGGCGGTGGGTAAATATGATCGTTTCCGTTGAAGTCGGAAACGGAATAACAGCCATCGCGGGTCTTTTCGGCCGCATTTCTGCCAATTGCCGCTTTGCCGTGGCCGCCAGGAATGTCGAGAACATAGGTCGGCTGGCAAAGGCCGGAGACATGCCCCCGCAAAGCGGAAACGATTCGCTGCCCCTCTTCTATCGTCAGCCGGAAATGGCTGGTGCCGGGCGCAAGATCGGGATGATGCAGGTAATAAGGCTTGATACGGGTCTCGACAAAGGCGCGCATCAACTCGGCAAGAACAGCCGGGTCGTCATTAACGCCTTTCAAAAGGACCGTCTGGCTGACCATGGCGATGCCGGCATCGATCAGGCGTGCCGAAGCCTGTCTTGCGGCTTCGCTGAGTTCTCGGGAATGATTCGCGTGCAGGGCCACATAGGTGGTTTTGCCGCTGGCCTTCAGCGCATTGATCAGCGCCGCGTCGATACGGTCGGGATCGACCACCGGCACGCGGGTATGGAAGCGGACAATCTTCACATGCGGTATGTCTTTCAGGCGCGTCATCAGGTCGGACAAGCGCCGTGGGGAAAGCACCAGCGGATCGCCACCAGTCAGGATGACCTCCCAGATGGCGGGATTGGCCTTTATATAGCCGAATGCGGCGTCGAGTTCCGCCGGGCTCATCATGCCGTTGCCCTGCGGTCCGACCATCTCCCGGCGGAAACAGAAGCGGCAATAAACGGGGCAGACATGCACTGCCTTTAAAAGCACCCGGTCGGGATAACGGTGGACGATGCCGTGGACGGGGCTGTGCGCGTCGTCGCCAATCGGATCGTCCCGTTCTTCAGGAAGATGAACGAGTTCGGCCGGATCAGGAACGAATTGTCGGGCGATGGGATCCTGCGGGTCGCGGCCGTCGATCAGCCCGGCAATCGATGGCGTGATGGCGAGCGCGTAAACTTGCGTCACCGCGCGCAGCGTCTCGAGCGCTTCGGCTTCGATAAGCCCCGCTTCGAGAAGTGCCTCGGCTGTCTTGATGGTCTCAAGCCCTGTCATCGTCCATATTCCGCGACTGGGGCCCACATGACGAGATCGATACGGGGCGCGCCGGTTGCCAGCATCACCAGCCGGTCGAAACCGAGCGCTATGCCGCTTGCCGATGGCATGATTGCCAGCGCGGACAGAAAATCCTCGTCCAGCGGATAGCTTTCGCCGTAAACCCGCTGCTTCTCGGTCATTTCCATTTCGAAACGTCGCCTCTGCTCGGTGGCGTCGGTCAATTCGCCGAAGGCGTTGGCGAGTTCAACGCCGCAGGCATATAGCTCGAAACGCTCCGCCACGCGCGCATCCTTGGGTGACTTGCGGGCAAGGGCCGCCTCACAGGTCGGATATTCGTCGAGAATTGTCGCCCTGCCGAAACCCAGCTCCGGCTCCACCCGCTCCACGATGACGCGGCTGAACATATCCACCCAGGTATCGTCATCGGCCACGCGGATGCCGGCATCGGTGAGGTTCGCTGCAAGATGGCGAGCGTCGGTTTCGCCGTTTCGGCTGATGGTGGCCAGCAGGTCGACGCCCGCATATCGCTCGAAGGCTTCGGCGACGCTTACCCGCTCCGGTTCGAGGAAGGGATCAACGTTGCGGCCGCGATAGGTGAAATTCTTCGTCTTTGTGGTTTCTGCTGCCAGCGCCAGAAGATTGGCGCTGTCCTTCATCAGGCTCTCATAGGTTTCGCCGACCCGGTACCATTCCAGCATCGTGAATTCCGGATGATGCAGGGGGCCTCGTTCCCGGTTTCTGTAAACATGGGCAAAACAGGTGATGCGTTTTTCGCCGGCGGCGAGCAGCTTCTTGCAGGCGAATTCAGGCGAGGTGTGCAGATAAAGCGGCACGGCGTCGCCGGCCGGCGTCAGGCCCTGTGTAGAGAAAGCATGCAGATGCGCCTCATTGCCGGGGGAAATCTGCAATGTCGCCGTGTCGACCTCGAGAAAATCGGCGCTGGCGAAATAGCCGCGAAAAGCCGACTGGATCGCATTGCGCCCAATGAGAAACGCGCGGCGGTCGGCGTGGACGTCCGGCGTCCACCATGGCGACATTGTTTCGTTGCTTGCGCGCATTCTCTGTTCTTTTCCGTCTTCTCTGCGGCGCCCAATTGCGGATAAACGGCCCGCAAAACGCCTGATCGCGTCATTTAAAGCTATTCCGGGCGGAAAACCGCTAGGCACTCTTCCGCGAATTGCTGTAGAAGGCTGGCAATTCGTGCGGATTTAAGGTAGTTGCGCCCCAGAAAAAAGACAAAACGTCTGCCGGGGCCGGTGCTGCCGCGCAGTCCTTTACGACGCATTTCATCGAGTTACAAGGAAGTCATATGGTCAAGGTTATCGCCTCATCCGTCCGCAAGGGCAATGTTCTCGACGTGGACGGCAAGCTTTACGTCGTTCTTACCGCGCAGAACTTTCACCCCGGCAAGGGCACGCCGGTCACGCAGGTGGACATGCGCCGCATCGTTGACGGCGTGAAGGTCTCCGAGCGCTGGCGCACCACCGAGCAGGTCGAGCGCGCTTTCGTTGAAGACCTGAACTTCCAGTTCCTTTATGAAGATGGCGAAGGCTTCCACTTCATGAACCCGGAGAACTACGATCAGGTTGTGGTCGACACTGAGACGATGGGCGATCAGAAGGCCTACCTGCAGGAAGGCATGACCTGCATTCTTTCCATTCATGAAGGCAATCCGCTGGCCGTCGAACTGCCGCGCCACGTCACGCTGGAAATCACCGAGACCGAACCGGTCGTTAAGGGCCAGACGGCTTCTTCTTCCTACAAGCCGGCCATTCTTTCCAACGGCATCCGCACCATGGTGCCGCCGCATATCGATGCCGGTATCCGCGTGGTAATCGCGACGGAAGACAATTCCTACGTCGAGCGCGCCAAGAACTGAGCCTGACGGCTAGTTAGACAAAAGCACCGGGAGACCGGTGCTTTTTTTGTGTCATTAACAATAAAAAAGCCCGCGTCGAGACGCGGGCTTTTTCTTTGCCTTGCGGCGTATCTTACATGGCCTTTGCCGCGGTCCGGGTCGGGCCGGGCGCCTTCTTCGGAGCCGTGGTCTGGCCAACGGCATAACCGCCGCCAAGCGCTACGTTCAGCGAGACGTAGTCCTGCGCGGTCTGCTGTACAGCCTGTGCAAGGCTTGCCTGTGCGGTGGAAACCTGGCGCTGCGCATCGAGAACGTCGAGCAGCGAGGAGGCACCGTCGCGGTAGCTGGCCGTCGAAAGCTGCAATGCTTCCTGATAGGACGCCACGGTCTTGCGCAATGCATCGGCCGTGCGCTGATCGCGGGTGACGGCGGCCAGAGCGTTTTCGACTTCTTCCACAGCGGTCAGCACCGTCTGCTTCCAGACGAGATATTCTTCACGCGCCTGGGAATTGGCCAGATCGATATTGGCGCGGATGCTGCCGCCATCGAGAATCGGCAGAACGAGGCTCGGACCGAAGGACCAGCTATTGGCCGTTCCCCTGCCGCCACCGCTCAGGAAATTGTAGCTTGGCGTGATCGATCCGCCGAGCTCGATGCTGGGATAGAGCTGCGCTTCCGCGACACCGATTGAGGCAACTGCGGCGGCGAGATTGCGTTCGGCGACACGAATGTCCGGACGGTTGCGGATGAGATCGGCCGGAATGCCGGTGCGCGGAATGCTGCGGGCAACCGGCTGGCGTGCGCCCTTCTGCAATTCGGAAATCAGAGATGAGGCCGGCAGGCCGAGAAGCGTGGCGATGCGATGCGCCGCCTTGCGGAAGTTGGTTTCGAGGCCCGGAATGTCGGACAGCGTCGAGTTCACCAGACCTTCGGACTGGACGACATCGAGACGGGAAGCCGCGCCCGCTTCAAGCTGCAGCTTGGTGAGGTCCAGCGTTTCGCGGCGGGAAGCCAGGTTCTGACGGGCAATCGCCAGGCGCTCCTGATAATAACGCACATCGATATAGGCTGCTGCGACCGAGGAAATCAGCGTCAGGCGCTGAACATCGACGGTGGAGTAAGCGGCATCGAGCGATGCATTGGCGCTTTCCGTGGCGCGGCGATAGCGGCCGAAGAGGTCAAGCAGCCAGGAGACGCTGAGACCGCCCGACGATACGTTGGTGACGGGAACATCACGGTAGCTACCCTTGGTCTCGCTGGTCGTGTGGCTGCCGTTTGCCGTCAGGCTCGGCAGACCGCCCGCGCCGGCCGAGATAACCTGGGCTTCCGCCTGATTGATGCGCTCGATCGCCTGCATCACGGTCAGGTTCTGGCTGAGGCCAGTCGAAACGTAACCATTGAGGCGGCTATCGTTAAAGGCTGTCCACCACGCAACGCTGCTGATGTCGCCATTACTGGTTTTTCCGGCTTCCGCAAACTTTCCCGGCAATTGAATTTCCGGGGTCTTGTGGTCGGGCCCGACAACACAGCCTGAGAGCAGCAGCATTGTCAGGGGAAGAGTAGCGCGAATAGACAGCATGTAATTTTCCCAATTCTCTGGTTGGCTTACCGAGCGCGGCTTGCTGACAAATGGGCTGCGCGGTCGATATGCCGTAGAAACGTGCATTTGCCAAATCGGCAACATTTCTAGCAGCGTATTAACGGTTGGCACAGCCCATTTTTGTTTTGTTAACGCCTTGAAAGGCGACGAATGATGACGAAAAAGGACGGAACGAAGAAAATTCCGAGCAGTGTTGCAGAAAGCATACCACCCAGCACCCCGATACCAATTGCATTTTGTGCGGCGGAACCCGCTCCGGTTGCGATTGCGAGAGGCACGACGCCGAGGATGAAGGCCAGCGACGTCATGATGATCGGACGCAGGCGCAGCTTCGCCGCTTCCAGTGTCGCTTCCATCAGGCTTAGTCCATGCTCCTGTCTTTCCTTGGCGAATTCGACGATCAGAATCGCGTTTTTCGCCGCAAGGCCGATGGTCGTCAGCAGGCCCACCTTGAAGTAGACGTCGTTCGATTGGCCGAAGAAATGCGCCGCAGTCAGAGCGCCGAGGACGCCCACCGGCACGGCCATGATGACCGAGAAGGGGATCGACCAGCTTTCATAAAGGGCGGCAAGGCAAAGGAAGACGATCAGCACCGAGAGCGCATAGAGCATCGGCGCCTGCGAGCCGGAAAGGCGTTCCTGATAGGAAATGCCCTGCCATGCCACCGTGTAACCGCCCGGCAGGCTCGCCGTCAGGCGTTCCATCTCGTCCATGGCGTCACCGGATGCAACGCCCGCACCGGCGGTGCCTTCGAGCGAGATAGCGCCCGTGCCGTTGAAGCGGGCGAGAGACGGCGGAGCATTGATCCATTTTACTTCGCTGAAGGAAGAGAAAGGCACCATTTCGCCGCTGGTGTTGCGGGCATACCAGAACTTGAGATCGTCCGGCTGCATGCGATAGGGCGCATCACCCTGAACATAGACGGGCTTGAGCTCGCCGTTCAGCGTGAAGTCGTTGACATCCCGGCCGGCAAAGATCGTCGACAGCATGAGGTTCACGGAGGAGAGATCGACGCCCATGGCTCCCATCTTTTCCTGATCGAGAATGATCTTCATCTGCGTTTCATTGTCCTGACTGTCGCTTCTGAGCGAGCTGACCTTCGGATTGCTGGTCGCCAGCGCGATCAGCTCCTTGGACGTGGCGGTCAGTGCCTCGGTGCCGTTACGGCCGCTATCCACGAGATACATCGAGAAACCGCTCGATGTGCCCATGCCCTGAATTGCCGGCGGCAGAAGCGGAAACACCTGAGCGTCGCGGAAACCGAAGAAGGTGCCCATCGCGCGCTGCACGATGGCGCCGGCGTGTTGGTCGGGGGCCGTTCTCTCGGCGAAATCCTTGAGCTTGGTGAAGACGATGGCGTTGTTCTGGCCCGAACCGCTGAAGCTGAAGCCGAGAACGCCGAAAACCGATTCGACATTGGCGGCTTCCTTTTCACGGAAGTAGCTTTCGACCTGCTTCACCACTTCGTTGGTCCGTTCGATGTTCGAACCGGTCGGCGTCTGGATGATCGTCAGCAGCACGCCCTGATCTTCCTGCGGCAGGAACGAGCTGGGCAGCTTGCTGAAGAACCAGGCGCAGCCGCCGATCACGATCGCGAAAATAATCATCACGCGCAGGGGCCGCTTCAGCAGATAACCGATGGAGGAAACATAACCATCCGTCGTCTTGCCAAAGCCGCGGTTGAACCACGCGCCCGGTCCGCGCTGCTTCTTGTGATGGTCGATCGGCTTCAGCATCGTGGCGCAGAGCGCCGGCGTCAGAACGATGGCGACCACCGCCGAAAGCAGCATGGCCGAAACGATGGTGACCGAGAACTGGCGGTAGATGATACCCGTCGATCCACCGAAGAAGGCCATCGGAATGAACACGGCGGTGAGCACGAGCGCGATGCCAATGATCGCACCTGTGATCTCGCCCATCGATTTTTCAGTCGCTTCGACGGGCGACAAGCCCTCTTCCGACATGATTCGTTCGACGTTTTCGACAACGACGATAGCGTCGTCAACGAGAAGGCCGATGGCCAGAACCATGGCGAACATGGTGAGCGTATTGATGGAATATCCTGTCAGCGCAAGGACGCCGAACGTGCCGAGAAGCACGACGGGAACCGCGATCATCGGAATGAAGGTGGCTCTGAGGTTTTGCAGGAACACCAGCAGCACGACAAAGACAAGGATGATCGCCTCGATCAGCGTGTGTACCACTTTCTCGATCGACAGCTTCACGAAGGGTGTCGTGTCATAGGGATATTCGATCGAAACCCCCTCGGGGAGCGAACCTTCGACAGCGGAAAGCGCCGACTTTACGCGCGCTGCCGTATCGAGCGCATTGGCACCTGTGGCGAGGTTGACCGCAAAACCGGCAGAGGGACGGCCGTTCGAACGGGAATCGCCGCCATAGGTTTCCTGGCCGATTTCAATGCGGGCCACGTCGCTCAGGCGAACGGTTGCGCCGTCCTTCTCGACTTTCAGGATGACCGATTCGAAATCGGCGACGGTGGTGAGCTGGCTCTGCGCCGTCACCGTCACGTTGAGCTGCTGACCTTTGACGGCGGGCACCGCGCCAAGCGAACCGACCGAAACCTGGGTGTTCTGGCTTTCGATGGCGCTGGTCACGTCGGCCGTAGTCAGCTGGTATTTATTGAGCTTGAACGGATCCAGCCAGATGCGCATCGCATATTCGGAACCGAAGACGTTGATACTGCCCACGCCTTCGAGGCGCTTGATCTGGTCTTCGACACGAGAGGAGAAGACATCGCCGAGATCGGCGGAGTTGCGCTTGCCATCGGTCGAGATCAGTGCGCCAACCATCAGAATACTGGATGTGGATCGACTGACCTGAAGACCCTGCTGCTGCACGGTGTCGGGCAGTTGCGACTGAACAAGCTGCAGCTTGTTCTGCACCTGAACCTGCGCGATGTCCGGCAGGATGGTATTGCCGAAGGTCAGCGTCACTTCGGCGCTGCCGGTTGAGGACGACGATGTCATATAGGTGAGGTCATCAAGGCCGGTCATGCCGTCCTCGATAATGGTCGTCACCGATTTTTCGACTGTCTCGGCGCTCGCGCCATTATAGGTCGCGCTGACGCGTACCGTCGTCGGTGCGATATCGGGATATTGCGAAATGGAAAGCGTCCAGATCGCAAGGGCGCCGCCCAGCATGATGACGATGGCGATAACCCATGCAAACACGGGGCGCCGGATGAAGAAATGGGCCATGGCAGTCCTGCCTTACCTTTTACGAGCTTCGACCGAGGGTTTCGTGCTCATGCTTATTTCGAGGGGGCGGCGGCAGGCTGAGCTTGCTGCGGCATAACGACGATACCGCGATCGTCGATGGTCACTTCAACCGGTGCGACCGTCGCACCGTCGGCAATCCACTGGAAGCCGTCGACGATGAGCTTGTCGCCATCCTTGACGTTCTCAGTTACCAGCCAGGCATTGCCCGACTGCTGGCTGGACGGGAAGGTGCGGGTTTCCACCTTGTTTTCCGCCGTCACGAATTTCGCTGTCAGTTCGCCATTGGCGTTCCGGCTCGCGGCGCGCTGCGGAATGCGGAAGCCTTTTTCCTTGCCGATGGTCAGCGTGGCGCGGACATAGGTACCGGGAAGCAGAAGATCGTCCGGGTTTTCGAAGAGGGCGCGGATGGAGAAGGTGCCCGTGGTTTCGCTCACGGCCATGTCCGACATGTCGATCTTGCCGTCATGCTTGTATTCCGTGCCGTCTTCCAGCGTCAGGTGAATGCCGGTTTCCTTCGTGTCGCCGCCGAGCTGGCCCGACGAGATCGCCTTTTTCAGACGCAGGAGATTGATGCTGGATTCCATCAGGTCGATATAGATCGGATCGATGCGGCGCAGCGTCGTCAAAGCCGTCGTCTGGTTGGCTGTCACCACGTTGCCGATGCTGAAAGCGGTTGCGCTGGTGATGCCGTCGAAGGGGGCGCGGACCTTGGTGAGATCGAGGTTGATTTCCGCCGTTTCCAGCGCCGCCTTGGTCTGGGCCACATCGGCTTGCGCCTGCAGCAGCGTCACCTTGGCGTTTTCATATTCAATCTGCGTTGCGCCGCTGTTGACCAGCCGCTCGTAGCGGGCAAGGTTCGCCTGGGCGCTCGGAATGCTTGCTTCGGCCTTTGCCACGTTTGCCTTCGCCTGCGCTACTTCCGCCAGATAGGTATTGTCCTCAATCTGGTAGAGAATATCGCCCTGCTTGACCTCGCTGCCTTCCTTGAAGGGAATTTCGCGGATGATGCCGGTGACGCGCGGGCGGATTTCCGCTGTCTGGAACGCGCTGGCGCGGCCGGGCAGAACGGTGGTCAAGGGATATTCGCTGGTCTTCATCAGGATGATGCTGACCGGAGACGGCGGACGCTCGGCGCTCTGGGCGGCGTTCTGGCTACTCTCGCCGCCATCGCTGCAGCCCGCCAGAAGCGCGGTCACACACAGAGAAGCAAATAGGGGTAAAATACGTCGGCTCATTGTTCTTCCCTGCGTATCGGTCGCATTCAACTATAAGCGCAATGTCGCTCGGCGGATGCGCGTCCGGAAACAGACACGACAGGCGAAGGCCTTGGAAGGACCCGATTCGCTCATTCTGTCCGGACCGCCAAGCGCATAGAAGCGCAGGCTTTTGCGCTTCGCAAGCAATTGCGAGAAGGTGACGTAAATTGGGAATCGTCACTTAGCAAGCGGATTGCGCAATCCCGCGTCGATTAAATCGACGAGTTGATCGCAACGTGTTGCTAAATTGCCGATATCTTCCCGGGCAATGAGGACGGGATGAATCACGCTTGTCAGCGCGTGGAGCACGGTCTCCGCCAGGGGAGAAACCTCGGCCGGCTCGTAGATTCGCGCGTCGATACCGTCGCGGATAATGTCGGCGAGCAGGTTGGCGATGACGGCTTTATAATAGTCGCCGCACTTCATGTCCTGCTTGGCCGTCATCAGGATCATTTCGAATATGTAGGGATTGTCGTTTAGATCCTGGTGGTGCTGTTCCATCAGGGTGCGGGCGAGATGGCGCAGTCTCGAAAGCGGCGCGTGGCTTTTATCCAGCGGCTGGATGCCCCGTTCGAATACGCCGATCTGCTCGAAGGCGATCGCATCGACGAGCGCGTTCTTCGAGCTGAAATTCTTGAAGACGTTGGCGGGAGACATGCCGAGCGCCGCGGCGATATCGGCAATCGCCACAGCATTGAAACCACGTTCCCGGAAAAGCTCTTCTGCTTTGGCGAGAATGTCCCGCCGCGTTTCCTCGGCGGAACGGCGAGGCCGGCGCTTGACAGGACGGTCACTCTTCCTGTCGTCCTTTCTCGCCTGTTCGATCGTTTTGCTCACGGTCAGACTCCGGGGAAGAATGGCTCCAGGTTCCGGCGTATTCTTGCAAGCGGCGTCTCGCCACTATCGTCGGGAACGAAGCTTTGTCCGGTGATGCGCTCGTAAGCATCAACATAGACCTTCGAAGTCTGCAAGACGAGGTCCTGCGGAATTTCGGGAACGTCGTCCTTATAAGGGTCGCAGCGTTCGGCGACCCAGGCCCTCACGAAATCCTTGTCGAAGCTAGCCGGCCGTGTTCCGTTGAGGAAGCTTTCGTCATAACTGTCGGCCATCCAGTAGCGGCTGCTATCGGGCGTGTGGATCTCGTCGGCCAGGATGATGGTGCCGTTTTCATCCGTCCCGAATTCATATTTCGTATCGACGAGAATGAGGCCCTGCTTTGCGGCAATTTCCTGCCCGCGCTTGAACAGCGCCAGCGCGTAACGGGAAAGCGTGTCCCATTGCTCCTGCGTCAGCAGTTTCTTTTCCACGATCTCGGCCGGTGTCAGCGGCTCGTCATGACCGCCATCGAAGGCCTTGCTTGTCGGCGTGATCACCGGTTCGGGCAGAATCTGGTTGTCCTTCATCCCGTCGGGCAGGCTCATGCCGTACATCTGCCGCTCGCCCTTCTTATAAAGGGTCAGGATGGACGTGCCGGTGGTGCCGGCAAGATAACCGCGAACCACCACCTCGACCGGCAATATGTCCAGCCGCTTGCCGATGACGACATTGGGGTCGGGATAGCTCACGACGTGGTTCGGACAAATATCCTTCGTTTGTTCGAACCAGTAGCGTGCCGTCTGGGTCAGTACCTGTCCCTTATAAGGTATGCAGGTGAGGATACGATCAAAGGCGCTAAGGCGATCGGTCGATATGATGATGCGGTTGCCGTCGGGCAGATCGTAGTTTTCCCGCACCTTGCCACGGTAATAATTCGGCAGCTCGGAAATGACGGCTTCATCGAGAATGCGCACGGGCTCTCCAATTCTTGGCTTTATAAAGAGGCGTTAGACGCCTCAAGTCTTCTGAAACTCTCGTCCGTTCCTATTGCATGTTTCCTGGAACAGGGCCAGTCGCGACATGAAGGCTGCCTTTTTCTCCGGTTCCCGTTAG